>CAMDBL010000118.1 GCA_945889015.1 Devosia equisanguinis | reverse complement strand
ATGAGTTTGATGAGCGATACCTCACCGTACTGACGCATCTCGAACCCTATTGCGCCTTCAAGTACGCGACCATTCCCTGGCTGCATTGGCTGTGCCGGCCGGACGTCGACTACTCGGTGTTCCGGAAGTATCTCGGATATCTCCGACAGGCGCCGAACCGATACATCCGTTGCCCCGACCAGCAGAACGCGTCACCGAATGTGCCGTACAAGACGCTCGTCTACGAGCTCGCGGAGCGCGGCGTGGCGCTTCTGCGCGACCGCGGGCATATGCCCGAACCTCTCCCGCTCGACGGTACCGAGAAGAAATCGAAGCGACGCCGAGCGTTCGCGCTCCACCGCGCGCACTCCTATTATCACGAGATCATCGTCGACCTCGGGTACTTCGCGCCGCTGCAACATCTCGTTCGCAGCGATCCCACCCTGCGCCTGATCGGCTTCGCCGACCTGCTCGCACACAAAAATGTGCCGGCTGCCACCCGCGCCGCCGCCGATCCGTTGCTCGTTCACCTCAAGCAGGCGCAGATGCGCTTCGACGGCACCCCCCACGTCCTGGTGCGGACGCACCCCGACGGCCGTCGCCTCGCCGTCGGAATTCCCGGCATCCAGGTCGATCGCGGCACCGAGACCTTCGAGACGATCGAGAAGCACCTGCGTCACGCTGTCGAGTACGTCGGCGACGGGCACGACCGAAAGCTCTGGGGCTTCGACAACTGCCGGATCCCGTTCCTGTTCACCAGTGCCTCGCGCAAGGCGCGGGCGATGGCGCTGCTCGCCGAGATTTGCGGGACGTGCTCGTTCATCCTGTTCCGGACGATCCCGGATATCGGCCTGCTGCACCATTTCCCGAAGCCGGAGCATTACGATCCCGCTCGCCCTGTCGAGGCGGACGAGTGGAAGCCACCATCGGACATTCACGTCTTCACCGGCGCCTGGCAGCGCGTCGGCTACCGGGATTTCCATCTCGACACCTTCGACGAGGGAGGCGCCCCGTGACGCGCAACATCATCGCCGGCGCCGGCGCCGTGGTCGCGCTCGGCTTCCTGACGGCATCGGCTGTCGCCAACTATCTGTTCGGCGCGAGCCTCGGGCGATCGCCATGGGAAGCGACGCTCTACGGATGCGTCGGCGTTCTGGCCGTCGCGCTCAACGCGCTGGCGCCGTTCTACATCTCCTGGGCACTCGCGGCCTCCCGCAGGACGACGGCAGCGGGGATCGCAGTGCTCTGGGCGCTCTGCCTCGTCTATTCGACGACGTCGGCGCTCGGCTTTGCGGCGCAGAACAGGGAGGGCGTTGTCGTCGCACGTCAGGTGACGCATGACGCCTACCAGGATACGCGGCGCGAGCTTCTTGATCTCGAGGCCCGCCGAAGCACCGCAAAGATCAAGGATCGCTCCGCTCTCGACGCCAGGATCGATGATGTGCGCCGCCGGCTTGCAGCCCTGCGTCAGGATCGTCCGATGCTCGCCGATGCGCAGTCGACATTCTTGGCCGCGCTTTCGCTCGGCGTCTTCGAACCGGGTCAGGTCCGGATCGCACTGGTGATCCTGTTCTCCCTGATGATCGAAGTTGGAGCAACCATTGGGCTCTTCGCCGCGCTGTCGTATGCGTCGCCCGCGCCCGAACCAACCGCACCACGAGAGCGCTGGACACCCAACGCGGGTTAGCCGCGATATCGCGCGCCAGCCTCGCGTGCAATGAACGCTCTACATCCGTATCGTCGCCGTGCCCAGTGACTGTCTCCGTCCGACCATCGCACCACGACAAAAAAACAATCGCTCGTTTGAGATCGCGCATGCATTTACGAATTCTTTCGCCGGCGCGTGTTTTCACGCAATCGTGATCTTTCTCCGCCTCGCACCATTTCGACTTTTCCGGCGTCCGGTCACTCCATTTCACGCATCTGGCGCGACCAGGTCTCTCGCCTATCTCGATAGGCATGGACAAATTTCTGATTACACGCCGATCCGCCAACCCGGTCACCGGGCCGATCATGGTAACGACGAGCCCGCGCGTCACGTGCCCGCTCGCCTGTCCGTTCCGCAAGGGTAGTGACGATCCGCTCGCCGGTCTCTGCTATGCGGAGCATGGCGCGCTCGGCGGCTACGTCTGGACGTTGCTCGATCGCACGCCGGCCGGCGGCGCGTTCCAGAACGGCAACATCCGCGTCTACGGTTTCGACGAGTTGCTCTATCTGATCCGCGCGCTGCCGACCGGATCGCTGTGGCGGCACAACGTCGCCGGTGATCTGCCCTCGAACAACAAGACGACGATCGACCGCGCCGCATTGCGCGCCATCGTCGAGGCCAACAAGGGCCGACGCGGCTTCACGTTCACGCATTACGACGTGCTCACCAATCTCGCCAATCGCCAGGCGATCGCGGAAGCGAACCGCGACGGCTTCACTGTCAACCTGAGCGCCAACTCGCTCGCGCATGCTGACGCGCTTGCTGATCTGCGCATCGCCCCGGTCACGGTGGTCATGCCGGCCGGTACCACCGAGAACGTTCGCACGCCCAATGGCCGCACCGTCGTCATCTGCCCGATCAACACGCATCCGGGCACCACCTGCGCCAGCTGCGGACTGTGCTCCCGCCAGCGCTCCACCATCGTCGGGTTTCCCGCGTCCGGTGGACTGAAGCACAAGCTCACCTGAAAGGAGAAAACGTATGAACGACTACGCCAATCTTCCGTTCGATGAACTGCGCACGCTGCACCGCGAGCTCGGCGCGTTGATCGCCAAGCGCCGGCACGAGGCACTCGAGGAGTTGAAGCACAAGGTCGCGGTACTCGGCTTCACCGCCGACGATCTGGTGCCGAAGAAGAAGCGCACGACGGCAACCAACGCGATCAAATATCGCGATCCCGAGAAGCCCGACAACGTCTGGACGGGTCGCGGCAAGCAACCAGCGTGGTTGCGCGAGAAGCTCGAGCAGGGACACGTCCTCGACGAGTTCCTAAACGGCGCGTGAGGTCATGGTCATCACTGGAGCCACCATCATGAAATCTCGTCTCGATCGCACACTCGATGTGCTTCTCATTTTTGTCCTCCTCGCCCTCATCACCGGCCATCTTCTGAATTGGGGCCGGTCAGGATCGGCGGATGCGCCGGTCTTCGACTACGAGCCGAGGTCATCGCAGACGCAGCAGACCTGAACCCTCGCATCACACAATTGACCAAGAGGAGCCTCGGCATTGTCCGGGGCTCTTTCTATTTGTGGGTGTGCCATGACGCTGCCGGACATGGCGCGCGCGACCCCGACATGGCAGACTCGAGCGCGACATGCCGCGCCACGGCATGGCGCGGCCGGCGACACAATTCATCGCATCGATCAATCTCGATCGGCACGACAATCATCGTAGCGCGAAGAGAATTCTCGCGATCTCCACCATGGCGCGGGTGTCGAGCTTGCAGTAGGTCCGCAAGGCTTCCGCCGCTTCTTTCGCCGTCTTCTCATCGTAGACGCCGGTGACGATGTTGTTCCATTCGTGCTGTGCTCCGGCGCCATCGCGGATGGCGAGGTGATCGTACGACAGCTCCGGCATCAGCACCGGCAACACGGCCTTCACCGAATAGCTGCCGTGGAATTCGGGATGCACATGGAGCTGCTCGGAAAAAATGTCGGCGAGGTTGACGAGCCGCGTCGTCACGTCGTCGACGAATGCGGTGTTCTCGGGATGCCGAGCCGCGATCTCGGCAAGACGCGATCGCTCGAATGACTTGTTCCAGACGATCACCGCGCCGCTGCGCGGCAACACGTTCTGCAATGCGTCCATGAATAGATGATCGGGCTCGCTCGTATCGAGATGCAGGAATTCATGATGCTTCGGAACGGACCTCCATCGATCAAGGATATGCAGCGAGAACTGGAACGGGATCTGCTGATAGGGACGGTAGCCCTCGAAGCGCGGCACTGCCGGATTGTGTGTCTCGAAATCCAGGAAGGCCGCGGGAAGCGTGATGGCGTTCATGAATGCCGCGATGCCCGCGCGATCGATTTCAGGCTTGCCGGATTTAGCAACACGGACCTGCGTCGCCTGCTTGTCGGCAAGTTCGAAGCCGTCGGGCACGTCAGCAACTTCCGAGATGCCGGCGTCGATCAACGCATCGAGTTTCCGGCCGTTGATGCGGGCGATGTCATGCACGCTGTAATCCTTGATGGTCGGGGTGATGTGCGAGAACATCTCGCCATGATTGCCGCGTGAGCGACGCACACACCGGCACGGCCCTTGCGGCGGCGTCCGGGTGTTGATCCATCGATGGGCCTCGTCGATCAGTGACGGAAGAGCCTCGCGAACCGCGGCGACGGCCTCGCCGAAATCTTTGCGCGTGAACAGCTGTGCAATATCGATCGGGCCGCGTCGGACATAGTCCGAGTTGAGCCGCATCACGAACGTGCCGCCGACCGGCACACCGCACGCCTTGAGCACATGCTCTTGGACCGCGAGATCGGTGGCATACGCGTCGTCGCGCCGCGTCGAGGACGACGTCGAAGATTTCACCTCGATCAAATCGTAGGCGTTCAATCGTGAATTCCAGACCAGAACGTCGCACGGCACGACGCAGCTGTCGGCGATGCACTCGCCTTGGAAGATCACCGGCTCGCGCCGCGCGATCGCCGCGCGCGTCTCGCTGGTCTTCCCCCGCCCGAGCAGCAGGCCACCAGGAAATGTCTGCCGGGCGAACTCGTCGATCTCGTTGCCGACCGCGAACAGCACCTTGGTGTTGGGATCGACAAAGGTGTCGAACAGCGGGCAGTCGTTGGCCTGGTACCACGCAGTATGCGGGCAATGCTACCAGGCAACGAAGGTTGATTTGGAAAGCCGCATGCTCTCACCTTCCATCATGCCCGACTGTATATCCGATCTCGAATCGTCATCATCGCGACGTGCGAAACCTTCTGCGGATTTGAGCAAGTCGTCCTTGGGGATAACCGGCCGAACAGCCGCGTTCGGCTGCTACACTGTAATCATGTCCGACATGGCCGGCCACGGCACGCCGCAGCTCGACACCATCGAGGTCCGCCACACACTCAACATCCACGACGTCGAGCGCGAGCTCGTCGCCGCCGGCGTTCCTCGATCACACCGCCAGGTCGTGCGCTACTGCGAGACCGGCATGCTTGACGCCGTCAAGGTGCCGGGTCCGACCGGACCGCAATGGTTCGTCGCGCCGTCGTCGTTACCCAACGCGATCGGCGACCTCCGGCAGTGGCAGGCGCAACGAGCCGGTCGCGGCATGCCGCAGCCGGCCATGACGCGGTCCGACCCGCCCGGAAATGCCAGCATCGGAGCCGATGACGAAGCGGGACACGGCATGCCGCTGCCGGGCGTGTCCGAGACCAAGACCTCGGCTAAATCGAGTGAGACGCAGCCCGCCGCGGCCGGCTATGTCTCGCAGCTCGAGAAGCGCATCGATGAGAAGGACGACGTCATCCTGCTTCTGAAAGGCCAGCTCAACTCGAAGGACGAGCAGATCAAGGAGCTTTCGACACGCTATCGCGAGACGCACACCTTGCTCGGCGCCATGCAGCGCATGCTGGCGCCGCTGCTCGGCCAGGGCGATCCGTTCAAGGCCTCCAAGGATGCGGCTGCACACTCCGATCAGCCACCGGCAGCGTGATCCACTGTGCATAACGCGCCGAGCAGGGAAGTACGGCAGGCTATACTGTGGCCATGGAGCACATCGGCACGCAGCTCAATACGATCGAGCGCAACATGCGCATCAACAGCGCCGATCCGATTGCGCGGCACGGCTTCACCCAGGTTCCGAATTTCATCCTGCGCGATGCGCGCCTGTCGGTTGGCGCCAAGACCGTCTATGCGCTGCTCCTGAGCTACGCCTGGCACAACGACCTCTGCTTTCCCGGCCAGGGGCGGCTCGCCTCCGACATGGGCATGGGCGTCGCCAGCGTGAACCGGTTCATCAAGGAGCTCGAACAGGCCTCACTCATCGAAATCACGCGAAGAGGGCAGGGAAGGACCAACTTCTACACCGTCAACTTCGTCGTCAGGAAGAAAGTGAGGAAATCTTGATTTCCACCGGCGGAAATCAAGAATTCCATGGACGGAAGACTGGAATTCCACCGGCGGAACTCATTCTATATATGAATACACAGATTAAAAGATGCATGAAAAAATACACAGATCGGGGTGCGATTGAAAAATGAAAACCGAAATCCGAAATGCACCCAGAGAGGAGGCGGCCTTGAAATTCGAGGTTGGTGTGTCGCGATGAACGTCACCGGCTGAGCCACGTCACGGCCGTTGCCCGCGGCCGACACGGCGCCCGTCATCAGCCGTCTGGACTTCGCGCTATAGCTTGCGGCTGTCATAAGCCCAGTGGAGCAACGCCTGCCGTTGCCTCTTCCGGCACCAGATATCACCGGGCTCGCAGTTGATCTCGATCTGTCGCACGTGGCGCCGGATCGCCTTCCAGCGCTTGATCTGGCGCGCATCCTCGTCCGGCAGTCGCCGTCCCATGTGGTACCGGCAGTACCACTGGAACCAGCCGCGCGGATCGTCGGGATGGATCCATCCCTTCTGGCGCCACACCGACAGCGGCTGGCTGGCATCGACGCCGAAGCAGTTGAGCGACGGATCCGACTTGGCAGGGGAGAGCTTGGCTCCCTTAAACCACGTCGCCGGAAACTCGTCCTTGCAGTCGGTCATGTACTTGCCGCCGAACACGCCAAGGCGCAGCAGTTCAGGCGGCGTCAGCTCCGGAAGGAACTCGGGATCGAAGTGTCGGCCGACCGGCGCGGTGCGTTCGTAACGGTAGTTCCTCTGCATCCGGTCGTTGACCGTGACCGTCCTGCTCTTCACCGTACTCCAGCTCCTATTCAGGCGTCGTCGACAGGGAATGGATCAACAGAGCCTCCTCGCAAACGTCGCACAAGATCTGTTTCGCGACCTGCCGGTCATCGACCGAGTAGGGGAGCCGTCTCCGGCACGCCGCATCGGTGACTGTCCGCTTGAGCTGCACCTCGGCCGTGTTCCATCACGCAATGTTCCTCACCGAGGCTCGGCAGGATCGACGATCGAGAGATCTCCGATATGGCAGCACTGACGCAAGCGGCAGATATGCCCGGACTTACGCCCGGCTTGATATGATATGGCCCACCAGATGCCGAAAATTCTTCGGCAGGTAGCGCCCCCGCGTCGGGCCTGATCGGCCCGACCTCGCGTCTTTCTCACGGTAAGGCCCTATTCGTCATGTGCCAGCTCGCCGCGCCCAACGGCAAGTGGCGCAATCGATTCGCCAAGGCGCGGCCACGATTTGACGGTGCTGCTCGATATGACAGCCAAGGCCCGGCCATTGCGCATGCTCGTGCAACAGGCCATCGCCATGACACGGCATGTCCTCGGCAGTTGATCGGCCCAGACGCGAGGTCGGGCCGATCAGGCATCGCGCAACGCCGAGACACGATCGGTTGGCAACGATCGACGGCGATCGGGATGACCGACGCGGGGGCGCAAGTAACCGAACTCGGGTCAATGCGTGATCGATGTGGCACGTCGCGCGACCGCTTCGGTATCGGCAGATTGCGATTGCCAACATCTGACGTGGACCCATGCCTGCCCTTGCCCGAAGCACGCTATCCCCAGACCGCGACGGGCACGGCACTCTCGCTCCGGCTACACTGCAGCAGGGGCCGATTGCGGCCCAGTCAAGGCCTCGATGGAGCACGCCGGCCGGTGAACGGCACACATCTGTGCTGGCGACTCGCACGTCCTCTTGGGATGCGCGAGACCGCGCGCACGCAGCGCGCGGTCTGACCTCGGGGTCTGCCCTGGCCCATGATCACCGATGCACACGCCACGTTGGGATCGAATGTCATGCGCGGGCAGATCGTGCTCTCTCCTGCTGCCCGCAGCCGGCATCTCTACGTCATCGGTCAGACCGGAACCGGCAAGTCGACGCTGCTGCTCAATCTCATCGGCCAGGATCTGGCCGCCGGCCGTGGCCTAGCTCTCATCGATCCGCATGGCTCGCTCGCCGCCGATGCGCTCGGACTGATCCCGGCGGCGCGCGCCCACGAACTCGTCTATATCGGGTTCGAAGCCGCCGATCGCGCCCGGCCGATCGGGTTCAACGTGCTCGAGCAGGTGCCGCCCGACATGCGCCCGGTCGTTGCCGATGGCGTTGTCGGGGCCTTTCATCACGCCTGGCCCGACAGCTGGGGGCCACGGCTCGAGCACATACTGACCCATGCCTTGCGGGCTCTCCTCGATGCCCAGGATACGACCCTGCTCGGCGTATCCCGCCTGCTGACCGATGCCGGCTACCGCGGTCGCATTCTGGCCACCGTGGCCGACCCGATCGTCGCCCAGTTCTGGCGCGGCCAGTATGAGGCCTGGCCTGATGCCTATCGCGAGCAAGCGATCGAGCCGATCCTGAACAAGATCGACAAGGTGATCGCCAATCCCGCTCTGCGCAATATCGTGGCGCAGCCGAGGAGCACCATCGATTTACGCCGCACGATGGATGAGGGTCGCATCCTGATCGTCAATCTCGCCAAGGGCGTTCTCGGCGAGGGCGCCTCGCAGTTGTTCGGCGCCATGCTGACGACCGCCATCGCCACCGCTGCCCTGTCGCGGGCCGACATTGCCGAGAAGCGCCGCCGGCCGTTCCATTTCTATGCCGACGAATTCCACAACTACGCCACCAACGGCTTTGCCGTCATCCTGTCGGAGGCGCGCAAATATGGCCTCTGCCTGACGCTCGCCCACCAGTACATGGCGCAGCTCGATACCCATGAGCAGCTGCGCGCCGCCGTGCTTGGTAACGCCGGCTCGATCGTTGCATTCCGGCTCGGCGCCGAGGATGCCACCCTCATCGCGCGTCAGATCGAACTCGGCTATCCCGATCCTGCTCCTGCTGCCCTTCAGGACCTCGCCAACTTCAAAGCCTTCACGCAGGTTCTGATCGACGGCATACCGTCCGGCGCCATCCATATTGTGACGCCACCGCCGCCGGTGCCCGTCAATCATCGCGTCCATCGCCTGCTGACCAACAGCCGGGTTCGCTTTGGCCGCGATCGTGCCGTGGTCGAAGACAAAATCAGTCGATTTCTTGGCGCCTGATCGACCATGCAAACTGCTTTCTGCGGGGCACCGTATACGGCGCACCACGGCGATTGACAGTCGCACCGACTGGTATAATTGCTTGATGTCGACGAACGTCGTGCATCGCCGCAACCCGCGTTTTCGCCGGGCCGGGCAGCGCCCGGCGTTCCAGCTCACCGACGACGATATCGCCATCGTCCGTCACGTCGCCCGTCATCGCTTCCTGCGCTCCACCCCCATCACAGCCTTGATCGGCCGCTCACATGAGAAAGTCTGCAAGCGGCTGGCGCCGCTCTATCATGCGGGCTTCCTGGATCGGCCGCCGGCACAACTCGACTACTACCGGCCGGGTGGCGGATCGCAGCCCATGGTCTATGCGCTTGGCAATCGCGGCGCCCAGCTGTTGATCGAACGCGACGGCCTCGAGGACGCGCGTGTCGACTGGACACGCAAGAACAAGGACGCCAAGCGGCAGTTCATTCTGCATACACTCGCCATCGCCGATCTGCGCGTGGCGCTCGACGTCGCCATGCGCACGCGCACCAACGTGTTGCTTGAAGGCCCCGACCAACTCATCGTCCGCATGCCGCCGTCAACCCGGAGCCTGACCCAGCCGCTCGGCCTGCGCGTGAAGGTCCAGCACAATGGTCCGGTGACGCAGATCGGCGTGGTGCCTGATTACGCGTTTGCCATTACTGCCGCCGACGGGGCGCGGCACTGCTACGTCGTCGAGTGCGACCGCGGCACCATGCCGGTCGCGCGCGCGTCCCTGCATCAGACCAGCATTCTCAAAAAGCTGCTCGCCTACGAGACCGCGCGCCTGCAGGGCGTCAGCGAGCGGCAATGGGGCTGGCGCTCCTTTCGCGTCCTCATCATCACCAATTCGGCCCAACGTGCCCAACGCATCCGCGAGACCATCGTCGGCCACCCCAAGCTCGCCGCCTCTCCCCTCTTCCTGATCGTCGATCAAGCCGCTCTCAGTGGCCGGGACGTCCTGACGTTTCCGTGGCCCACTGCGCACGGCACGACCCACGTCATGGCGTGAGCGAAACCGTGCGAATTCGCAGCAAGTCGTGCGCTGTCATTGCCCGGTGCTCTCCATGCCGCACGCGGCCCGAGATCAGCGATGACCAGCGCGGATCGCGCCTATCGTCATGGCAAGCAACGCCGCAAGATCCAGAGCACCGTGATCAGCCAGGCGAAATCGAGCCTACCGCGCCCTCGCTCGCGTCGCCGCCGTCAAGGCGACCCTATCGGGCGCGCCACGAGTTCCGGGTATCGCCTCGCGTGCGCGCGGCCTTGACTGCGGCGCACGGGCGCGCACGGCGTTACGCCAGTGGCGGCTCCAGAAATCATGGCGTCATGGCTCACCAGAAATCATGGTTGGGGCACACGGCGGTTCGATGCCAGCATGCGGCAACGCCTCGACAAGACGTCCTGGATAATCCAAGTACTTAATGGCCGCTGTCCCACCGATGAGATGACCCGCAGCTGAAGGCAGCGGCTACGGCCATCGGCCACAACGTTCTGAACTCGAGGCGCGATCTGACTTCGTCCGCTGCTGTGACGGGTGGTCACCTTCTCAACCCTCAATCTCCAACCAGTGCAGCCGACCGAGCCGATCGCCGGCGACGAGGCCGCCGCCGAGCAGAGCGATGACGCTTGACACGGAGGCATCAACCTCGAGCCGGGTGGTTTCGGTGCCGCACTTCACGTTCCAAAGGCGGATGGTGCGATCATCAGAGCCGGACGCGAGGCGGCCGTCGGCGAGCACAGCCAGCGCGATGATCGAACTCCTGTGCCCCGTGAGCTGCTTGGTCTCGGCACCGGCCTTCACATCCCAGAGGCGGATCGTGCCGTCATCGGAGCCCGAGACCAGTCGACCGTCGAAGAGCACCTGCAGCGCCGTGATCGAGCTTCCGTGCACTTCGAGGCAACGAGTCTCGGTGCCGGTCTTCACATTCCAGAGGCGGATTGTGCCGTCATCGGAGCCCGAGGCCAGTCGGCCGTCGGCCAGCATCGCCAACGCGACAATCGAACTTCTGTGACCCGCGAGGCGGGCGGTCTCAGCGCCGGTCTTCACATCCCATATCCGGATCGTACGATCACGAGAGCCGGAGGCCAACCGGCCGTCGGGGAGCATCGCAAACGCGTTGACCCCGTCCTCATGGAATTGAAGGTTGCCTGTCGAGGCGCCTCGATCGAGGTCCCACAACTCGATGATGCGTCCACCGGAGCCAGAGGCCAGGCGCCCGTCGGGGAGTACCGCGAGCGCGTTAAGCCCACTCCCGGAGGCTTTGAGTTGGGCGATCTCGGCGCCGCTCTTTACGTTCCATAACCGGATCGTACCGCCCCACTGGGAGCCCGAACCCGAAGCCAAACGGCCGTCGGGGAGCACCGCCAGTGCGGTGACCGGATCCCCGTCGCCAACAACGCGGGCATTCTCAGTGCCTGCGTTCAGATCCCATAACCGGATCGTGTGGTCGCTGGAACCGGATGCCAACCGGCCATCGGCAAGTACTGTCAGCCCGTTGATCGAACTCCCGTGGCCCGCGAGGCGGGCGGTCTCAGCGCCGGACTTCACATCCCAAAGTCGGATGGTGCTGTCCGCAGCCCCCGAGGCAAGCCGGCCGTCGGGCAGCGCCGTCAGGGCCCGGACCAAGTCCTGGTGGCTCATGGGACTGGCGGTCTCTGCGCCGCGTTCGAGGTCCCACTGCCGGATTAAGTAATCCCAGCCCGAGATCAGTCGGCCATCGGCTAACACTGCAAGCGCTAGGATGCCACCGATCGGGACACCGCCCAATGCAAGCTCCATGACCTCGCCGCCACCACGCTCGAGACGCGCGGTCTCGACGCACGACTTCACGTTCCACAACCGAATAGTACGATCGCTGGAGCCCGAGGCCAGCCGGCCGTCGGCCAGCGCGGCGAGAGCGTTGACGGAGTCTCCGTGACCCAAGAGGCAGCCGCTCTCGGCGCCGGTCGCGACGTCCCATAGCCGGACAGTGCGGTCATCGGAGCCCGAGGCCAGCCGGCCATCGATCAACACTGCCAACGCAATGACTGGATCTGCATGGCCCGCGAGTTGTGCGGTCTCGGCGCCTGTCGCAACGTCCCACAGCCGGATACTGCTATCGGTGGAACCCGAGGCCAGCCGCCCGTCCGGCAGAACAACGATTGCCCTGACTTCGCCGGTGTGGCCCTCAAGACGGGCGGTCTCGGCACCGGTCGCAACGTCCCACAGCCGGATGCTGTTATCGGCGGAACCCGAGGCCAACCGGCCATCCGGCAGGACAACGATTGCCCTAACATCGCCGGTGTGGCCTTCAAGACGAGCGGTCTCGGCACCGGGAGGTGTTAAGCTCGGGAGCCGCATGAGCAGTGCGGGTGGGTCGATCAGGCCACGTGCCCGTCGGAGAAAGTCTGGCCTGGCTGGGTCTGCACACGCCATCAGACGACCGATGAGCTGTGGCAGCAGTTGGCGCGGATCACGCGTGCAGATGCCCGTGATGAGCCGCAACGTCCGGCCGATCAAGTTCTGCATGTGCCCACGCCCGAACTGCTCGTAGTCGGCCACAAGGGCTTGAGCGCCATGAGCGGCAAGCTTCTGCCGCATCCAATCCGGCGACATCAGGATCTGGTCGAGGCGGGACGTGTTCTGCGCAGAATGGAGCTGAAAGGGCAACTCGGACAGGCTTCGCTTGTCGTAAACGGATTTACCGACATTGTCGGACTTGGCGGCTTCGCTATCTGGCTGAACCGCCCGAGAGTCGAAATACTCCGCCAGCGCGCCATGCAGGGCGGTCTTGACGGGCTCGTAGTGCTGCTCGCGCGCGACATGCGCCACCTGGCGGTGGAAGAACTGAAGGAGTGGCTGTTCGTCGATGCGCTTCTCAATGAGGAAGGGCGCGAGCTGCCGATTGAGGCGCACCCAAACCGAGGGCGGCAGCTTGGCGGTGCGCGCGCCGTGCTTCTCGGACGATATCGCCTGCATCACGCCTTGGTCGCGAGAGAGGACCTCCGTCAGCTCTTTGACGCTTAAACCCTCCTTGGCCGCCGCGAGGTAGCCGAGCGTGCGGGTGACCAGCGCCCGCTCGTGGTGATGGACGTCCGAGAGGTCGCGGATGAGCTGAGCGATGATTGCGGCGGTATTGTCAGCCAACACATGCGGGGCTTTTCCGGCCGTGACCGTGCTCCTCCAGCGGCTGGCGATCTCAAAGGCCGTTCTGAGATATAGCGGCGAGGCACCGGACTTCTCGAATTGCCCGATGATGTAGTCCCGCTGACCGCTTTGGAGCCGGCGCCGGGCTGCATTCTCCAGCGCGGTCAGTATTTCGCGGCCATGCATGGACCCAAGCGGCTCGATCTCGACGAAGGCTTCTGGCGCCAGGCGTTGCCGCAAGTTTCGGTAAATTCCGCTGTCGGTCTTGTAGGCCTCGTCATCAAGCACGGATAGCACCAGCTTCACCGCCGTGGGCAGCTTCTCGGGAAGCCAGCCAAGAGTATATGGCTTGCGTAGCTGATCGAGCGCATCGAGGAAGATGACGACTGGTTTGGCTAAGGACGACAGCAGCGCCTTGATCTGGTCACCGAATTTGTTGGCATCCTGCTCGAACTCGTCGGGTTTCTGGGCGATGCCATGCGCCGCCAGGTCCTCGACAAGGGAGATGAGCAGCGAGCGGAAGTCAGAAGACGCCGCGCTGGCGCCGATGAACCGATATATGACTGGCGCGCCTCCGGCCTCCTCGGCTTCCCCTATTGCGCGCGCCATGAGTGCCGATTTGCCGAGCCCAGAGCCCCCGTGCAGGATCAGCGGGTGATCGTCCCCCCCGGCGATGCAAGTCGCAATTGTCCGTAGATTGTTTTCCCGGCCGGCGAAGATCTTGCGCTTTTGTGCGGCAAAGTCGCGGTGTTCGGCACGCTCGCTTTGTAACGCGATATCGGGTGCCAGCTCGATCGCTGAGACCAAGCCGATGTGCCGGTCGATCGCCACCTCGAGCTTGCGTTGCATCGCAGAGGCGAAGCCCGCGAGATACGTCGGGTCGAGCCTACCACCTTTGTCAAACGCCGCCCTTGCCATGACGATGCTGTCGTTGGGCAGAGCACGTCTGATCCCGGACTTGAGCGCATCCAGCCGAGGCTCGTGCTCGACGTAGCCGGGAAGCGACCCAAACCCACCTCTGGAATTGCCGACGAGCGTCCTGAGAAAGGCAATTGAGCGGCGGATAGCTCCCGGCGTACCGCTGGCATTGCCCGCGATCTCCCTAATGAAGGCAATCGCCTCCGGAGGATTTTTGCCTGACGGCCGACGCTGGTCATAGCCGGAGAGGCCATGAATGATCTCCTGTTCCGTCACGGAGTGAAAATACTTCTCGTGGGTCGCCGCGTTGATCTGGCCGAGCTTCAGGAGCTGATCGGCGGCCACCTGCAGGGCGCGCCGCAGCTGGGCCTCCAGCCTCGCCCATGCCTCGGCCGGCTTCAGCTCCGGCACTTCGTCCTCGCGAGAGCGCAGGGTGTAGGCGCTGATCAGCAGGCTGCCGTCTGGCTCAGCCAGGGAGAGGCCACGAGGGACAAGATGATTGTCGTCGCGCTGGTAGAGGGTGCCGAGGGCGCGTGCTGCCTCCCGCTGGTTGTTCCCCTCCAACCACGCGACCACGGCCTCGAACTCATCGCGCGCAATGGCAAAGGGCAGCGGCACCCAGCCATAGCGGTTGCCGATCATGATCAGGAAGTTGGGAGCCGGATAGCCCTTGGCGGCATGCACTTCGCCAAGACAAATGTCAGCCGTACGCTGGTCGAGATGCGCCTCCTCGTTGATGCCCCATCGCATATCGAGCGGAAGGAACTGATAGCCCTTCGCCGCGCAATAGGCATCGAGCGCCGGGAACACCTTTGCTTGCAGAA
>CAMDBL010000117.1 GCA_945889015.1 Devosia equisanguinis | reverse complement strand
ACCGCATCGAAAATTAGACCGCGACATCAGCGACAATCAGAAACGACTTGCCGGCGGAACGAATCGAGATGATCGTGCACTCGCTATCGGCCGCCGCAATCTCTATCGATCGCCGCCCGCCGTCTCACCCAGATTGACGCGCTACAGTTCGGCTGCGACTGGAGAACGAGAACCCATCGCCTAGTCTGAGCCACGCCATATCGGACCTCGACGACATGGTGCGCCTGCTCGATGATGCCCTGCTGGCAACTCAGGGAACCGAAACCTCGACCGATGCCGCGCTCGAGCTCGTCGATGTTCGCGAGCTGCTCGACGCCGAGCGCAACGCGCGGCCAGACCGGCAGATCGAGCTTGAGTCCGGACGCGAAAACGCCCCGCTCTACGTGCTCGGGAACCGCCTTGCGCTGCGCCGGGTCTTCTCCAACCTGATCGACAATGCCATCACCTACGGCCACGACGCGCGGATCAGTATTGCCTCGGGGCAGGAACGCATCGTCGTGACCATCGATGACCACGGACCCGGCATTCCGGGTGGGATGCGCGACATGGTGCGTGAGCCGTTCGTGCGGCTCGAACAGTCGCGCGCGCAGGCGACTGGCGGCTCAGGGCTCGGCCTCGCGATCGTCAGCAATCTCGTCGCCCGGCACGCAGGCCGCTTTACGATCTCCGACGCGCCCGGCGGCGGCGCCCGCATGATCATCGATCTACCCAGGTTTCGGGCTGACAGGGGTGATTGAGCCCGGCTCGGCCGGCGCGTCCCCTCTCGTCTCGCTGTCCCTGACAATCTGGCGCGATTCCTCCGATTCCCGACGTGGTTGTTCAGCGGTCCCACTGCGTCAGGTCGAGACTTTTCGAGGTCTGCAAGTTCGGTTGGAGCAACATTGTGCGGCGCAGCGAGCACTGCTCCACCTGCGTCTGCACGTGGCCCTGACCTACAATGTTCTCCTTGCTCGCGAGTGTCCGGAGCCGAGCCCATCGCGTTGACTTTCACCATTCGTTCGGTGCTACGAATGTGGCATGTCGGAGGTCTGTCCCGCGCCAGTGCCGATCTGCGTTGCCCATGCTGGCGATCTCGATCTACGAACTACTGCGAGCAACAAGCCTTCAGCAGATCCTGAAGCTGCAAATCAAGGTGGTTGCACGCCCCCGATTTGGACCTACGTGCCACCGTGAGCGACGTTCACAGCGACCCGGCTTTTGAACGTTGAAAATTATAGTGCAATTTCAATGATATAGGTGTTCGCAGTTTCATCCTGTCCGGTGCGCCAAAAAATTCGATAATTCAGTGGATTACGCTGGCTGCATCATGCGGTCGGTCGCAGGTTTTGCGCTGGGGAAGACTGGCGGGAGCCTGTGAGGCAGGTGATCCTGAGTGCCGGTCGGGGCGGGCAATGGCTTGTTTGAACCGACAGTCGGTCGACACTGGTGGACGCGATCGCGCCGATGTCCCCTCTCGTCAGCCTGCGATGACGATCCGGGTGCCTGCGCGGGAGACGCAGGGGCAGAAGGCGTGCTTTCTCTCCGATGCCGACAAGCAGGTGTCCTTGTGGATCAGGTCGCCTTCGACGTACGCGGTGACGCACATCCCGCATCCGCCCGTCATGCAGCCGGGCTCCACCGCAATGCCGGCCGCGAGCAGCGCCGCCAAGGCTGTCGTATCCGCGGCAACAGGCAGGACCCTGTCCGACCACGCGAGCAGAATCTCGAACGGTCCCGCCCCGCCGGACATCTGCCGCGTCCTGGAATCCGGATCGTCGCTCATGGCTGTCGTCTCGCGAGCAGTGGAGCATAGACGATGACGAAGCCGGCGAACGCCGCGATCCAATTCGCGGCTGAAAGATACAGCATCGGCTCTCGCGCGATGCCAAAGCCGGCTGCGATGCGGCAAAGGGCGGCCATGAGGCAGGTCACATAGACCGCCGTGATCGGCCGCGTCGCCTTCAACGGCTGGGCGGTGTGTCCCAGGCTCGCCCGTGTCATCACAGCCAGGGTCATGAGGCCTATGGCGCCGGCCGTCCACCCATGCAACGCTCCCGTGATGGGGGCAGCGTCGGGATGGAAGACTGACAAAGCAGCAAGACCGAAGCCGGCAGGTATGAAGGCATAGGCCACGTGCAGCACGAGCACGAGCGGCTCTGACAGGACGCGATAACCGGCCCAACGCGCGAGCCGCCCCGTATGCGCTGCCATGGCCAGCAACGCGAGCCATCCGCTTGGCGCCGCATGAGGTGCGACCACCCATGCCGTCAGAGCGATGCCGCCGGCAATCATGGCGGCTACATCGAACCTGTCGAACGGCTTCGGGAGGATAGCTGATCCGCGCTTGGCGAGCCAATTCCGGGTGAAGCTCGGAATGATTCGACCTCCAATCAGCATGATCAGCAGGATCGCGCTCGCGATGCCGATACGCTCACCATAACCATCGCTCCTGCCCCATATCGACTCGGCGTGGAACGACGCATTGCCAGACAGAAGCAGGAGGATCGCGATGAGAACCTTGAGGTTGCGCTTGTCGCGGCCAGCGAAGATCTCCCGGCCGACGACAATTCCGAGCATGGCGAGGAAGCTCAGGTCGAGGATGGCCGCGGCAGATGCGCCGATCAAAGACGATGTCAGCACGGCGACGCGTCCCAGCCCCCAGAAGGACACCAACACCATCAGCGGGGCACCGACCACGGGTAAGCGGCCGGTCCAGTTCGGAACGGCAGTGAGCAGGAAACCGGAGACGACCGCAGGGACATAGCCGTACAGCAATTCGTGCGCATGCCATTGCGCGGGGGAGAAAGTCGTGGCCAGGGTCAGACGTCCACTGAGCAATGGTATGAGCAGCGCCATCGTTACTGCGGCCCAGGCTGCCCCGAGCAGGAAGAACGGGCGAAACCCGTAGCTGAAGAGCGCAATCCCGCGGTAGGCCCGGACTTGCTCGGCGCTACTGGTCATGGACGTGTGTCCTGTCTCTATCGGCGGCGGCCGATCCACGTTCCGGATGCAGGGAGGCTCGTGTCTGGATATCGTCCACCGAGGCCGTGACCGCTCTCATTACCGGCGTGCTTCGACGTTCGTCTCTCATCCCGCGTGGGTGCACGTGCACGCGGTGCCTTCAGCGCAATCAGCGCCGTCCCGACCGTCACGCGCGAGCGCCCAACGCAGGATGCGCCCGAGGGCAGCCTTGCCAGGGTCTTCGGCTTGCTCGACGGCGGCGATCAATCCCAGCCAGTCCTCATCGGCTGCCGAGGCGGCGAACCGCATCGCAGCGCCGGCGACGTATTCGCCGGGCGTCTCGTCGAAGAGTGCGCCCGTGTCGGCGACCTGCTGGTAGAGGACGATGTCACCGAGAGCACCGATCGCCTCGCCGGCATCGGCCTCGCTCTCGAGCCGGGCGAGCAGGGTGCCGAGGTTCATCCCGCGCTCCTCTCTTGCTCGAGGGGGGACGCGGCAGCGTCGAGCGTGATCCCGGTGATGGTGGCGCGGCCCGCTAGCATGCCGATGTACTGGCGCACGGCCGTTTCGTGCGAGCGGCTCGCCAGCCAATCCGCGATCGCCTCGTGCACCATCTCGAACGGAAGCTCGCGCCCTCCGATGCGGCGGTCGACGATCACGGCGTGGAATCCATAACGCGTCTCGACCGGCTGCGGCATGATCTCCCCCACCGGGGCATTGGCGAGAGCCGACTCGAACTCTGGAACCGTCTGTCCACGCGAGATCTGTCCGAGCGCGCCACCGTTGTCGCGAGACGAGCAAGCCGAGGCGCTCGCCGCCCGATGCGGAAACAACGACGGATCGGCTCGTACTTCAGCTATGATCGCCTGTGCGCGCACCTTCGCCTCGGCGCGTCCGGCGTCGTCGCCGGGAGCCGCAGCCACCAGGATGTGCCGCACGCCGTAGAGATCGGAGGAGCGGAAAGTCGCCCGACGCTGCTGGTAGATCCGGCGGCATGTCGGCTCGTCGGCCTCGGGAGTGACGACTTGTTCGTCGATCAGCATACGGACGAGGGCTTCGTCGTCGGTCTCGCGCCGGCCATCGGCGTCGGTCAGTGGCTGCGGCACGATGCCGAGTCGCCGCGCCTCCTGCAACAGCAGTTCGCGCACGACCAGCGCCCGCGCCGCCGCCGTCCAGGCGTCGATCGGCTTGGCGGCCGGATGATGCTGCGTCTCCCGCCCGATGTGCGCGCGCGGGATAGTGACACCGTTGACGCTGACGGGCTTGGGTCGCGGCAGGCTCGCGGCCTTGGTGCCGGTCGTAGGGGCGTGCGGCGCGGAATGAAGGTGAGTGGTGTCGAGAACGGTGGCCATGGCTCACTCCCTTTCCGGTGTGTACGTGCCGCGCGCCGGCCCGGTGCCGACAGTGCGGCGGGTGCGGACCACCTGATAGCCCCGGCGGCCGAGATACCAGACCGGCGCCGACCAGATGTGGACGAGGCGCGAGAACGGGAACAGCAGGAAGATCGTCATGCCCAGCACCAGATGGACCAGATACGGCCAATCCAGTCCCTGCAGCGTCTGGGCGTCGATCGGCTGCACCGTGACGATCCCTTGCGCCCAGTGCGACAGGGTGAGCATCGCCGTCGCATCCTCGTGGCCGAGCGAGAACGGCAGCGTGACGAGACCAAGCACGAGCTGTACCCAGAGGATCGTCAGGATGGCCAGATCCATATAGGTCGAAGTCTGCCGGATGCGCGGGTCGAGCAGGCGGCGGTGCAGCAGCAGGCTCAAACCTATGAAGCAGATCGCTCCTGCGATCCCGCCCGCGACGACGGCGACCATTTGCTTCTGCATGGGCGTTATGACGAGCGAATACAGCGCCGTCGGCGTCAGCAGGCCGACCGCATGCCCGAAGAACAGGAACAGGATGCCGAAGTGGAACAGGTTCGATCCCCACCAGAGTTGCCGCTTGCGCAATAACTGGCTGGAGGCGGCTTTCCACGTGTACTGCTCGCGGTCGAACCGAATGAGGCTGCCGAATACGAAGGCCGACAGGCACACGTACGGATACCAGACGAACAGGATATGAAAGATCGTGTCGCGCATGGTATGCTCCTCAGGTGCGGCCGGTCGCCGGTGTGGTGATGATGGTGCGGGGACGCTGGCCTGAAGGCGGCTCCAGTCCAGGTGCGGGGCGGCGAGCCTGGCGCAGCTTGGCGCCGAGGCTGTCGATGCCGCAGTCCGATGCGGCCCCTGGACCGAACGTGACCTCCTCGTCCACCCATGCGGCGTCGAGCGCTTCGAGATCGTCCGGCTCCGGATCAGGCTCGGCCCGCAAGGCCGCGAGCTGGGCCGAATCGAGCTTCGCCTTCGACAGCGCCACGAGCGCGCCGAGAACAGCCGTGTACGGTGTGCGGCGCTTGGCGAGACGTTCCTTCAATGCGGCCAGCACGTGGCCCGGCTCCGCGATCAGCTCCAGTGCGTCAGCGGGCGGGCGCGTCGAGGCGAACTCGAGAAACAGCGGCAGGAAGTCGGGCAGCTCGGACGCCGTCGGCGTATAGCCGGCGTCCTCGTAGACCTTCATCAGGTCGACCATGGCCTGCCCGCGATCACGGCTCTCGCCGTGCACGTGCTCGAACAGATGCAACGACAGCGACCGCGTGCGATCGAACAGCAGGATATAGCGCTCCTGCGCATCGAACAGATCGCCGGTCGCGATGTCGTCGACCAGGTCGATCACACCGGCGAGGTGCGCTCCCTTCAGCACGGATTCCCGCTGCAGAATGGCCTTCAGCTCTGGTGCCGCCGTCTGGAGGTCGGCCGTCGGATAGGTCAGCAGCGCTGAAAGAACTTTGAGCGTCTTCATCAGTAGGCCCCCATGCGCGGCTTGGCGTTCTTCACTTTGATGCCACCGAACAGATTGGTCTTCTTGTCGCTCGGCATGCAGCCGTCGCCGAACGAGAAGCCGCACTCTCCGCGCAGCTCGTAGGCGTCCTGCGTCACCTCGCGATGACTGGTCGGGATGACGAAGCGGTCCTCGTAGTTGGCGATCGCCATGATGTGATACATATCCTCGATCTGCTGCGCGGTGAGACCGACGCGCTTGGCGATGCCCTCGTCGATGACGCCGTCGATGGTCTTTGCTCGCATGTACGCGCGCATCGCCAGCATGCGCTCCAGGCCCGTGGCAACCGGCTTCTCGTCGCCAGCGGTCAGGAGGTGCGCGAGATATTTGAGGGGAATACGGAGTGACTTGACGTCGGGCATGCCGCCGTCGATTCCCATCTTGCCGGCCTCGGCGGCGGCCGTGATCGGCGACAGCGGCGGTACGTACCAGACCATCGGCAGCGTCCGGTACTCCGGATGCAGAGGGAATGCGACCTTCCACTCCATCGCCATCTTCCAGATCGGCGACTTGCGCGCCGATTCGATCCAGGCGTCGGGAATGCCCTCGCGGCGCGCCGCCTCGGCGACCGCGGGATCGTTGGGATCGAGGAAGACCGAGAGTTGCGCCTCGTATAGGGCGGTCTCGTCCTTGACGCTCGCTGCCGCCTCGATCCGGTCGGCGTCGTAGAGCACGACGCCGAGATAGCGGATGCGGCCGACGCAGGTTTCAGAGCATACGGTCGGCTGGCCCGCCTCGAGACGGGGATAGCAGAGGATGCACTTCTCGCTCTTGCCGCTCGACCAGTTGAAATAGATCTTCTTGTAGGGGCAGCCCGACACGCACATGCGCCAGCCCCGGCACTTGTCCTGGTCGATGAGAACGACGCCGTCCTCCTCGCGCTTGTAGATCGCGCCGGATGGGCAGGCAGCGGCGCACGTCGGATTGAGGCAGTGCTCGCACAGCCGCGGCAGGTACATCATGAAGGTGTTCTCGAACTGCCCGTAGATCTCCTTCTGGATGCCGTCGAAGTTCTTGTCGGCCGAGCGCTTGGCGAACTCGCCACCAAGGATCTCCTCCCAGTTCGGCCCCCACTCGATCTTCTCCATGCGGTCGCCGGTGATCAGCGAGCGGGGGCGCGCTGTGGGGAACGCCTGTGATTCCGGAGCATTCTGCAGATGCTCGTAATCGAACGTGAACGGTTCATAATAGTCGTCGATCTCCGGCATGTTCGGGTTGGCGAAGATGTTGGCGAGGATCCGCCACTTGCTGCCGATCCTCGGCTCGATCTTGCCATTGGTCTTCCGCCGCCAGCCACCGTTCCAGCGCTGCTGGTTCTCCCAATCCTTGGGGTAGCCGATGCCCGGCTTGGTCTCGACGTTGTTGAACCACGCGTATTCCATACCCTCGCGGTTGGTCCACACGTTCTTGCAGGTGACCGAGCACGTATGGCAACCGATGCACTTGTCGAGGTTCAGCACCATCGCGATCTGCGCGCGAACTTTCATGTGGACGTCTCCTGATTATTCGGCGGCGATGGACTTGCTCTGGACGGTCGGTCCCTTGGCGCCCCCTTGATAGGGTCCTTCCAGCCAGTCAATTTTGACGAGCTTGCGTACGACGACGAATTCGTCGCGATTGGTGCCGATGGTGCCGTAGTAATTGAAGCCATAGGCGAGCTGCGCATACCCGCCGATCATGTGCGTCGGCTTCAGCACCGCGCGCGTCACCGAATTATGGATGCCACCACGCTGGCCGGTCATCTCCGAACCCGGCACGTTCACGATCTTCTCCTGGGCGTGGTACATGAAGAGCGTGCCGTTCTTCATGCGCTGGGAGACGACCGCGCGGGCGACGAGCGCGCCGTTGGCATTGTAGGCTTCCACCCAGTCGTTATCGACGATGCCGGCCTTTTTCGCGTCGTCCTCGGACAGCCAGACGATCGGCCCGCCGCGCGACAGCGTCAGCATCAGAAGATTGTCCGTGTAAGTGGAGTGAATGCCCCATTTCTGATGCGGCGTGATGAAGTTGAGGACGATCTCCATCTCGCCGTTGGGCTTGATGCCCTGCACGTTGCGCGTCGCCTTCAGGTCGATCGGCGGCCGATAGTGGCAAAAGCCCTCGCCGAATGCCCGCATCCAAAGGTGATCCTGGTAGAGCTGTTGCCGGCCGGTCAGCGTGCGCCACGGGATCAGTTCGTGCACGTTGGTGTAGCCGGCGTTGTAGCAGACCTTCTCACTCTCGAGTCCGGACCAGGTCGGCGCCGAGATGATCTTGCGCGGCTGCGCGACCACGTCGCGGAAGCGGATCTTCTCGTCCTCCTTGGTGGCGGCGAGATGGACATGATCGCGGCCGGTCGCCTTGGACAACGCCGCCCACGCCTTCACGGCGACCTCGCCGTTGGTCTCGGGCGCCAGCATCAGCAGCACCTCCGCGGCGTCGATGTCCGTGTCGATGCGTGCCATGCCCTTGGTCGGGCCGCTCTCCGTCACGACCCCGTTGAGGTGCCGCAGGTTCTCGACCTCGTGCTCGGTCTTCCAGGCGATGCCCTTGATGCCGTTGCCGACCTTTTCCATCAGTGGTCCGAGCGCCGTGAACCGCTTGTAGAGGTTGGGATAGTCGCGCTCGACCACCGCCACCGCCGGCATCGTCTTGCCGGGTATCGGCTCGCACTCGCCCTTCTTCCAATCCTTGGGCTCGAAGGCCTGCGCGATTTCCGCGGGCGCGTCGTGCATGATCGGTGTCAGCACGACGTCCTTCTCGACGCCCAGCACCTCGGGTGCCACCTGCGAGAACGCCTTTGCGATCGCCTTGTAGATCTCCCAGTCCGATCGTGCCTCCCAGACCGGATCGACAGCGGTGGTCAACGGATGGATGAAGGGGTGCATATCCGACGTGTTGAGATCGTTCTTCTCGTACCAGGTCGCCGTCGGAAGAACGATGTCGGAATAGACGCACGTCGTCGACATGCGAAAGTCGAGCGTGACCAGCAGGTCGAGCTTGCCGCGCGGTGCCTCGTCATGCCAGCGCACTTCCTGCGGCTTGGCTCGTCCCTCCTCTCCGAGGTCCTTGCCGAGCACGCCGTGCGACGTGCCGAGCAGGTGCTTCAGGAAGTACTCGTGTCCCTTGCCCGAGGAACCGAGCAGGTTGGACCGCCAGACGAACATGTTGCGGGGGAAATTCTCCGGCGCATCCGGATCCTCCCAGGCGAACTTCAGTGCCCCCGATTTCAGCGACTGCGCCACGTACGCCGGCGCTTCCATGCCGGCTGCTGCGGCCTGCCCGGCGACCTCGAGCGAGTTCTGTGTCAGCGTTGGATACGCCGGCAGCCAACCCATCCTCATGGCGCGAATGTTGTAGTCGATGATCGCTCCATCCCAAGGCCCGGCCGGCGCCGTCGGTGACAGAATGTCCTTGGTTTGCATCGTTTCGTAACGCCACTGATTCGTGTGCGTATAAAAAAACGACGTGGAGTTCTGCTGGCGCGGCGGGCGGCCCCAGTCGAGCGCGAAGGCGAGCGGCGCCCACCCCGCTTGCGGGCGCAGCTTCTCCTGCCCGACGTAGTGGGACCACCCGCCACCTGATTGGCCGACGCAGCCGCACATGACCAGCATGTTGATCACGCCGCGATAGTTCATGTCGGCGTGATACCAGTGGTTCATCGCGGCGCCGATGATCACCATCGAGCGGCCATTGGTTTTCTCGGCGTTGGTCGCGAACTCGCGCGCCACCTGAATGATCTTGTCGCGCGAAACGCCGGTGATCTTCTCGGCCCAGGCTGGCGTATACGGTGTATCCTCGTCATAGGAGCTCGCCACGTTGTCGCCGCCGAAGCCACGGTCCACGCCGTAGTTGGCGATGAACAGATCATGCACGGTCGCGACAAGCGCTTCGCCGTCAACGAGCTTCAGCCGCTTCACCGGCACGTGGCGCTCGAGGACGCTCGCATGATCCGAGCTGACGAAATGCTCATGGGCGATGTTGCCGAAGTACGGGAAGGCGACGTCGGCGAAGTCGTCCTTGACCTCGGAGAGCGACAGCCTGAGTTTTGTCTCCGCGCCGGCGGAGTCCCTCTCCTCGATGTTCCACTTGCCTTGCTCGCCCCAGCGGAATCCGACCGAGCCGTTGGGCACGACGATCTTGCCGGTGGTCTCGTCGAGACCGACGGTCTTCCACTCGGCATTGTTCGTCTGTCCGAGAGCCGCATCGAAGTCGGAGGCACGGACGAAGCGATCCGGGATCAGCCTGCCGTCCTGCCGGACGAGCTTCACCAGCATCGGCATGTCCGTGTACTGGCGGACGTAGTCGCGGAAGTATTCGGCTTGGCGGTCTACGTGATATTCCTTGAGGATCACATGCCCCATGGCCATCGCGAGGGCGGCGTCCGTGCCCTGCTTCACGCTGAGCCAGATGTCGCCGAACTTGGCGGCCTCCGAGTAGTCGGGGCAGATGACCGCCGACTTGGCGCCGCGATAGCGGGCTTCCGTGTAGAAATGGGCGTCTGGCGTGCGCGTCTGTGGGACGTTCGAGCCCCACAGGATGATGAAGCCGGCGTTGTACCAGTCGGCGGACTCCGGGACGTCGGTCTGCTCGCCCCACGTCTGCGGACTCGCCGGCGGCAGGTCGCAATACCAGTCGTAGAACGACATGCAGACTCCGCCGAGCAGCGAGAGATAGCGCGAGCCGGCCGCATACGAGACCATCGACATCGCGGGGATGGGCGAGAAGCCGATCACGCGGTCGGGGCCATAGCGCTTGGTCGTGTACGCGTTCGCCGCCGCGATGATCTCGGTGACCTCGTCCCACTTGGCGCGCACGAACCCGCCGTGTCCCCGCACCTGCATGTAGTCGTCGCGCTTGGCCTTGTTCTCGACGATCGATTTCCAGGCAGCGACGGGCGCCAGCGTCTTGCGGGCCTCACGCCAGTGGCGCATGAGGCGTGAGCGGATCAAAGGGTATTTCACCCGGTTTCCCGAGTAGAGATACCAGCTGTAGCTGGCGCCGCGCGAGCAGCCGCGCGGCTCGTGATTGGGCAGCTCGGGCCGCGTGCGGGGATAGTCCGTCTGCTGTGTCTCCCAGGTGACGATGCCACCCTTGACGTAGATCTTCCACGAGCACGAGCCCGTGCAGTTGGCGCCGTGCGTCGAGCGCACGATCTTGTCGTGCTGCCAGCGCTTGCGATAGCCGTCCTCCCAGCCCCGATCCTCCGTTGTCGTGATGCCGTGACCGTTGGAGAAGGGCTCGGCGACTTTCCGGAAGAAGGTGAGGCGGTCGATGAAGTGGCTCATGTCGTGACCTCTGGGTGAGGAGGGATCGTGGTCATTCGGCAGGTGTCATGGAAGGCGTCGGCGTGCTCGGGCCGCCGCGCTCGACATCGAACAACAGGCCGCCGGGGCGCGTGTAGAACCACCAGGTGATCGCGATGCAGCTGACGTAGAAGGCGAGGAAGCAATAGAGTGCTGCCTGTGCGCCGCCGGTGGCAGAGATCGAGGTTCCGAAACTCTTCGGGATGAAGAACGCTCCGTAGGCGGCCACGGCCGAGGTGAAGCCGATGATCGCTGCGGCCTCCTTGTCCGACTGGCGCACGCGCTCGGACGCCGACAGGCCGGGCTCGAGCCTCGAGACCTCCTTGCGCATGATCGCCGGGATCATCTGGAACGTGGAAGCGTTGCCGACGCCGGTCGCCGCGAACAGGAACAGGAAGCTCGTGAAGAACACCGGGAAGGACTGCGGGCTGCCCTCCATGCCGATGGCATAGAGGATGCCGACGACACCGAGGCTCATCGCCACGAACACCCACAGCGTGATCCGTCCACCGCCGATCCGGTCGCACGGCTTGCCGGCGGCGGCCCGGGAGACGGCGCCGACGAGGGGCCCGAGGAACGCGTACTGCAGCGTATTGACCTCGGGATAGAGAATCTTCGACAAGAGCGGGAAGGCTGCCGAGAAGCCGATGAACGAGCCGAAGGTTCCCGTGTACAGCCAGCACATCACCCAGTTGTGGAACCGGCTGAAGATCACGGCTTGATCTGAGAAGCTCGCCTTCATCGAGGCGAGGTCGTCCATGCCGAACCACGCCGCGAAGGCCGATGCGACGATGAAGGGTACGAAGACGTAACCGGCATTCTGTAGCCAGAGTGTCGTCGTGACGTTGCCGATCGTCGCCGTCTGTGGGCCGCCGCCGAGCCAGCCGAATACGCCGGCCGTTATCGCCATTGGGACCACGAACTGCACGACGCTGACGCCGAGATTGCCAAGACCGGCATTGATGGCGAGCGCATTGCCTTTTTCGGCCTTGGGGAAGAAGAACGAGATGTTGGCCATCGACGAGGCGAAGTTGCCGCCGCCGAAGCCGCACAGAAGCGCGAGTGCCAGGAAGATCCAGTAGGGTGTTGCCGGACTTTGTACGGCCCAGCCCATGCCGACGGCCGGGATCAGCAGCGACCAGGTCGCGAGTGTCGTCCACAGCCGGCCGCCGAAGATCGCCGGCATGAAGCTGTAGATGATCCGCAGCGTGGCGCCAGAGAGGCCCGGCATGGCCGCAAGCCAGAAAAGCTGGTCGTTGGTGAAGGCGAAGCCGACGCTCGGCAGCTTAGCGACGACGACCGACCAGACCATCCACACCGCGAACGACAGCAGCAGGCAGGGCACAGAGATCCACAGATTGCGCCGTGCGATCACGCGACCCTTGTTGGCCCAGAACTCGCGATCCTCCGGACGCCAGTCGGCGATCCCGCTGACGGCTGCGAGCGCGCCTTGCGTCTGCGGACCATGGACCTCCTGCATCTCCGGCAGTTGAGGCAACGAGTTGACGGAGACGCCCGCCTCCGCTGCCGACCGCTCCATCTGCCGGATAGCGAAGTGCATCCACACGAGCGCGATTGCCGCGACGATGAAGAGCAGCCAGAAGCAGCTCTGCCAGACGCCGGTCAGATCGTTGAGCGCACCGAAAGCGATCGGCATGACGAAGCCGCCGAGACCGCCGACGAGGCCGACGACGCCGCCCACCGGCCCGACGCGATCGGGATAGTAGACCGGAATGTGCTTGTAGACCGCAGCCTTGCCGAGGCTCATGAAGAAGCCGAGCACGAAGGCCGTGACGATGAAGCCGGGAAGTCCCATGCGCGTCGAGAACGCGACCGGTCCGTTGATGCCCTCGACGACGTACTGCGTTGGCGGATAGGACAGGATGAACGTGCACACGACCGAGACGGCGAAGGTCCAATACATGATCGTGCGTGCGCCGAATTTGTCGGAGAGATGCCCTCCGTAGGCGCGGAAGATGGATGCCGGGATCGAGTACATCGCGCCGATCATGCCGGCGGTAGCAATGTCGAGACCGTAGACGCCGATCAGGTAGCGCGGCAGCCACAGCGCCAGCGCGACGAAGGCTCCGAAGACGAAGAAGTAGTACAGCGAGAACCGCCAGACCTGCACGTTTTTCAAGGGCTCGAGCATCGCCGACAGCGGCTCGGGCTTCTGTCCGGTCGCGCGGCGGCGGGCGAGGTCTGGATCGTCCTTGGTGAACAGGAAGAAGACGAGGCCGGTGATGGCGAGCACGAGTGCCCAGATCAGTGCCACGGTCTTCCAGCCGTAGGCGACCATGATGACGGGGGCCGCGAACTTGGTCACGGCGGCGCCGACATTGCCCGCGCCGAAAATCCCGAGCGCGGTCCCCTGTCTCTCTTTCGGGAACCACTTGGCGACATAGGCGACGCCGACCGAGAACGAGCCGCCGGCGATGCCGACGCCGAGCGCGGCGATCAGGAAGGTGGTGTAGTCGTAGGCGAATACGAGCAGTGCGGTCATCACCGCGGCCGACAGCATGGTGAGCGTGTAGACCACGCGGCCGCCGTACTGGTCCGACCAGATGCCGAGCATGAGACGGATTAGCGAGCCGGTCAGGATCGGAGTGCCGACCAGAAGTCCAAATTGGGTATCGGTGAGCCCGAGATCCTTCTTGATCTGAATGCCGATGATCGCGAATATCGTCCATACGGCGAAGCAGACCGTGAATGCGATGGTCGATAGCCAAAGCGCTCGCTGCTGGTCTGCTGTGCTTGGCGCGCCTGCCTGCATGTCGCCCCCCTTTGTGGTGAACGAGCCGAGCGCTCGTCATGGGGGCCACCCTCCTCTTGCGGGTGCGGCGCGGGGGTTGACGCAAATCAACCGCGACAGCGCCGAGGCGCTTTTCAAGCCGTTGAAAGACGGAGATCATTCACGGCTGGCGCTCGGCACAGATCGCCAAGCTCCAGTGAACAAGTCGATGCTTGACTTTAGTCAATTCGACATCGCGTTTTAGGCGAAGCCGCATGAAATCCACTGTGGCGGGAAGCCACCCCAGGACTGACGGCGATAGATCAGAAACAGATAGCAGAGCTACGTCACGCTGCGCCGCCTTGGGTCATTCACTATTCCCAGCGAAGTAATCCCCGCCTCCGAGATTGGCCGCATCCTGCCTCGAGCGATGTATGAGTCCCAGGGGCCGATGTGACGATCAATGGAATCGATGGGCCGCCCGACAGGTTCCGCGCGATGCGGCGGCGACGCGACCGAGAGCCTCCACCTGGCCACTCCCCATCCTGCGCAGCCCCTTCGGCACCACCGTCCTCGGCGCGTGTGTTCGCGGTTCTGGTGCAACAAGCACAGGTCCTGTGAGCCGGTCGTGACCCCACATGTCGGAGGCTTGGCAATCAGGAGGGCGGAACGGTCGATAAGCTGTGGATAAGCGGCGCGCCAGGCATTGTCACAAAATGCATCCGCGTGCTGATTCGCGCTTGGCTGCGAGGTGGATGTTGCGTGACTTCCGCTAGGCTGCGATCGGCGGGGATTGGTCGAGGGGCCGGTTTCGAGCTGTGCTGGAGACGAGCAAGATTGGGGCGGCGCGTCGGGCAACGCCCATGCCGCCAGGGGAATTGTATGGCGCGTTGGCAGACGAGAACGACGCGCTCGCGCGGTCGGGTGGGGGAGGCGCGAAATTGGCGGTCTGCTCCGTCGCGCTCCGTTGCAAAGCCGCTTCACAGCTTCTCCCTGCTGGTTTCGACCTCGATCGGTGCCATGGTCATCTGGAGCGCCGTGACGTCGGCGCAGTCCGTCGGTGACGCCGTCATCAACCCCTTGACCGGTGGCAGTGAAACCGTCGTCTCGGAGCTGGACAATGGCGGCGTGCTCACCGATGCCGAAAACGTCATCTTTCTCAATACGCCCGCTCTCGACAGTACATTCGACGACAATGGCGTGACCTATCAGGCTGTTGAACTTCTCGACTGCTGACAGGCTGAGACGAATATGATTCCGTCAGGGCTCCACGTCGAGGGGGCTCGTCATGCGCGGATCGGATGCCAGGTCGGGATCGCTGTTCTCGTACGTCGATCTCGAGCAGCGGGTGCCTGCCA
>CAMDBL010000116.1 GCA_945889015.1 Devosia equisanguinis | reverse complement strand
GGCCGCCTTCGGCTTCTGGAACATGAACAGCGACAGGCTCTCGGGGCTCGCATACCTGAGCCACTGCTCGATGGTCAGGCCGTTGCCCTTCGACTTCGAGATTTTCTGTCCCTTCTCGTCCAGGAACAGCTCGTAGTTGAAGCCCTCCGGCGGCGTGCTGCCGAGCGCGCGGCAGATCTTCGAGGACAGCATGACGCTTTCGATCAGGTCCTTGCCGGCCATCTCGTAGTCGACGCCGAGCGCGGTCCAGCGCATCGCCCAATCGGCCTTCCACTGGCACTTGACGGCGCCGCCCGTGACCTTGCTCTCGACCTTCTCGCCGGTCTCTGGATCGAGGTAGACGATCGTGCCCCTCTTGGCGTCGCGCTCGATCATCGGCACCTGCAGCACCTTGCCCGTGCGCGGGCAGATCGGCAGGAACGGCGAGTACGTCGCCTGCCGGTCCGGCCCCAGCGTCGGCAGGATGATCTCCATCACCTTGTCGTAGACCTCCAGCATGCGGAGCAGCGTCGCATCCATCTGGCCTGACTTGTAGCAGTCGGTCGCCGAGAAGAACTCGTACTGGAAGCCGAACCGGTCGAGGAAGCCGCGCAGCATCGCGTTGTTGTGGTGGGCGTAGCTCTGATGCTCGTTGTCGAAGGGATCGGGCACCGAGGTCAACGGCTTCTCGAGGTGAGCGCGCAGCAGCTCCTTGTTCTCGACGTTGTCGGGCACCTTGCGCAGGCCGTCCATGTCGTCGGAGAAGCAGACGAGGCGCGTCTTGCGCTTTCCCTCCGTCAGAACCTCGAAGGCGTGCCGGACCATGCTGGTCCGTGCCACCTCGCCGAAGGTGCCGATGTGCGGTAAACCCGAGGGTCCATAGCCCGTCTCGAACAGCACGACCTTGTCGGCACCCGCGCCAGAGGCACCGGCCTTCAGCTTGTCGAGACGCGCGATCAGGCGGCGCGCCTCCTCGAACGGCCAGGAGCGGGCATCGGCCAGGGCTGCGGCGAGCGCGGCGGCGGAAATCTCGGCGGAGGCCGTCATGGAAGCCGTCATGGGGCAAGGTCACTTCTGGAGAGCAGATCGGCGGCGGCGGCCGCCTGAATATCGCGGCGCACCGTAGGATCGAGCCCCCAGTGCGTCAATCTCCGAGCGGGGCTCCGAGCGGGGCTCCGAGCATGAGGGGCTGCACAACGGAGTGCGGGCCCCGGATCGCTCCGGAGCCCGCGAAATGACGGATCGCGAGGAACCAGCGATCAGGCGGACTGGGTCGCGCCTTTGATCCAGGCCTCGAGCTTGGTCTTCTGCACCAGCGCGCCGACCTGCTGGCCGACCGGCTGGCCGCCCTTGAACGCGATCAGCGTCGGCATCACGCGGATGCCGTACTTGCCGGTGATGCCGGGGTTCTGGTCGACGTCGACCTTGACGATCTTGACCTTGCCGGCCATCTCGGTGGCGAGCTGCTCGAGAGCCGGCGCCATCGCCTTGCACGGGCCGCACCACTCCGCATAGAAGTCCACGATGACGGGCTCGGCCGACTTCAGAACCTCGGCCTCGAAGTCCTTGTCGGACACCATCTTGGTCATGATCGCTCTCCGTTGAGCCCCCGCATCGGTTTCCTTGTCCGGGGGCTGAGAAGTCAAAGTCGCCGTTACTTAGGCAGCGTCGCTGCCAGCGTCAAGCAGCCCCGGATTGAGATCCCAAAGCCGTGATTGCCGCTCGTCGAGCATCTCGCCCGGTATCGCCATCAATCGTGGGCCATCCGTCCAAAGTATGGCGGCTCGCACGGACTTTCCCGGAAATATCTGCTGCACTGCGAGACGATAGGCAGTCAGCTGGTAGAGATAGGCCTCGGCCACCGACAGCGCCTCGGCCGGCGGCGGCCGGTTGGTCTTGTAATCGACGATCAGCACGGCATCCCCGACCACCGCCAGCCGGTCGATCTGACCGGTGATCATCAGCGGCGGCGTGCGGCCTTGGGGGTTCGGGATCAGGGCCGCGAGCGGCACCTCGGCCCGCGACGACGGCCCGAACAGGGGCGCGAAACCCGGCGTCCGCAGCACGGCCAGGGTCTCGTCGACGATGCTTCCCCTCTGACGCGCCGACAGCCCCGCTCCGCGCGCGGCGACGAACGCCTCGGCGGCGCGGCGCCACTCGGCCTCGGCAAACGCCGGCAGATGCTCGAGCAGGGCATGGGTCAGGGTTCCGCGCAGGAAGCGGTTGTCGGCGGACAGCGCCAGCGGCGACGGCTCGGCCGGCGTGCGGTCGACGCGCTTCTCGACCTTGTGCGGCGCCGCCGTCTCAACGGGCTCGCCCTCGGTATCGACCTCATAGGGCACGAAGCTCGACGGAGCGACGGGCACCGCCAGATGCGGCTCGTGTGGCGCCTTGCGCCCGGCCCACTCCGGCGGGGCGACGGCCGTCTCGTCCTCGGACAGGGTATGGCGAGGCTTCTCGGCCTCGACCGCCTGCGCGGACTCGAGCCGCAGTACCTCGCCGTCCGGGGTCTCGACCCGGGTCAAGTCCTCGCCGAGCCCCTGCACCACGAGGTCGTACCAGCAGCCGTCCGCGCGGCCCTTCTTGCCCTCGAAGCCCGCGACGTAGAGGCGGTCGCGCGCACGCGTCAGCGCCACGTACAACAGCCGGTTGTATTCCTCGCGCTCCCGGCCCTCGATCGTCGCGCGCGCGGCGCGCACCGCGTCGAGCTTGCTGGTGCCCTTCACCGGCCACACGAACGGCGGCGCGATACCAGCAGGGCGCTGCAGGCCGTGCATGGTGACGAGGCCGCCGCGATTGGGCGCGGTCGGCGGCGCGCAAGTGTCCGGCAGGAACACGATCGGCGCCTCGAGACCCTTGGCGCCGTGCACGGTCATGATCCGCACCTCGTCGCGGCCGTGCTCCATGTCGCGCTTGATCTCGCGCTCGCTGCGCCGCAGCCAATCGAGGAAACCGACCAGCGAGGGCGGCTCGCGCTCGTCGTACATCAGCGCCAGGTTCAAGAACTCGTCGATCGGATCGGCCGCTTCCGGACCGAGCCGCGCCAGCAGCTTCTTGCGGCCGCCCTCTCGCTCGATCAGGCCGGCATAGAACTCGAACGGCGGATTGAGATCGGCGCGGCGACGCCAGTATTTCAGCTGATCGACCGCCTCACGCCAGCGGGCCTCGCGCGGCGCGGCATCCAGCAGCGCCTGCCACAGCGTGCCGCGGCGCTTCGGCGCGATCGCGATCAGATCGTCGTCGGTGAGCCCGATCAGCGGCGACTTCAGAACCGTCGCCAGCGCGAGATCGTCCTCCGGCAACACCAGGAAATCGCCGAGCACGACGAGATCCTCGACAGCCAGTTGCTCCGTCGTCCGCATCCGGTCGGCGCCGGCGACGGCGATGCCCTTGGCCTTCAGCGTGGCGACCATCTGCGGCGCGAACGGCCGGCGGCGGCGCACCAGGATCAGGATGTCGCCGGCGCGGATAGCTCGGTTCTCGGACGGCAGCGGCTGTCCGAGCAGCCCCTTGATCGTGCGCGCGATCCGCTCCGACAGCCGCGCGCTCGGCGTCTGCGGCATGGTCTCGTCGAGCGGGGCCCACGGCTCGCCGGCCTCGCTCTCCGCCCACGTCTCCGTCGGCCAGATCTCGACGAACCCCGCGTGCCCCGCGCGATTGGCGCTGTGGCGAATGGCGTCGCCCGAGCCGGTGAGGCCGGGGGTGCGGGTCGCATTCGAGAAAACACGGTCCACCGCCTCGAGCAGCGGCGCCACCGTGCGGAACGACAACGTCAGCGACAGCGACTTGAAGGGCAGCTTCGCCTGCTCGCACATCGCGGCGAACACGCGCCCCATCTCCGCGAATTTTTCCGGCGCGGCCCCCTGGAACGAGTAGATCGACTGCTTCTCGTCGCCGACCGCGAACACCGAGCGCCGCTCCTCGCGCTGGCCGGTGCCGTAATAGAACTCGCGCGCCAAGGCCGAGACGATGTCCCATTGCGCGGGGCTCGTATCCTGGCTCTCGTCGACGAGGATGTGGTCGAGGCCGCCGTCGAGCTTGTAGAGCACCCACTCGGTCGCCTCGGCGGTGCCGAGCAGGCTCGCGGTGCGCACGATCAGGTCCTCGAAATCGAGACCGGCGCGGCGCGCCTTGCCCGCCGTGTAGCGCTGCAGGACCGCATCGGCGAGCCTGTGCAGGGCGAGGGTCGCGGTCAGGCAATCGAGGCCGCGCAGCTCGCCGTCGAGCCGTTCGAGTTCGCCCTGCGCCCGCGTCAGCGTCACCAGCACGTCCGGGTGCGCCTCCCTGATCGTCTTGGTGGCGAGCGTGCCCTCCTTTTTCGGCTCACCCGCCTGCGTCATCAGCAGGGCCGTCATCGCGGCCCGGCGCACCGAAGGGGAGCCCGCATTGACGACCGCGCTGGCGCACTCGGCCATCTTCTGATCGTTCTTCGAGCCCTCGGACATCACGCCGGCGAGCCGGCGCAAGGTCTCGTCGCTCAGTAGACCGCAGATCTCGCTTTCGATCGCCGCGCGGCTCGCACCTTTGCGCACGCCCAGCTCCGAGCCGATCAACGCCTCGGCGGCCCCGAACGGATCGGCACTGTCCTCTCGCGGCAGCCGTCGTATCGCAGCTTCCAGCCAGGCTCGATGGAACAGAGCCTGCTTCAGCTTCTCGTCGAAGCCATCCTCCGCCGCGTACGCGATCGTCGTCATCAGGGCACGGCCGAGAACGCCGTCGCGGTCGGACGTCGCGATGGTCAGCACCGCGCCGATGGCGTCGGCGCGGAGCGTGCTCGCGGTCTCGTCGTCGATCACCTCGAAGCCCGGCGGCACGCCGGCCTCCAGCGGAAACCGCTGCAGCAGCTGCTCGCAGAAGGCGTGAATGGTCTGCACCTTGAGCCCGCCGGGCGTCTCGATGGCGGTGGCGAACAGCGTGCGTGCGTGCGCCATCTCGGCCGGCGTCGGGGTGCGCCCGAGCAGCGGCGCGAGCGCCTTGCCGAGATCGTCCGCCTCCGCCGTCACCCACGCCGACAGCCGCGTGAACACGCGCGTCGACATCTCGGCGGCGGCAGCCTTCGTGTAGGTGAGGCACAGGATGCGATCGGGCCTGGTGCCGCCGATCAGGATGCGCAGCACGCGCTCGGTCAGCACGTGGGTCTTGCCGGTGCCCGCGTTGGCCGCGACCCAGGCGGAGGTGAGCGGATCGGCAGCCTCGGACTGCGTCCGCCGGGTGCGCTCGCGTTCGGTGTCGAGCGCGTGCGCCAGCGCGTCGCCCTTGCGTTGCAGCGTGCTCATGACGGCTGGCCCTCCCCACCCTCGGTCCCACCCTCGGCGGCCTCCACCGACCACTCCTTGACGCGGGCCAGATGCGCGTAGTCGTCGTAGTCGTAGCTGAAGCCCGGGCGCCGCACCGCGCGATAGGGCGTCTCGGGATGATCGTAGAGCGCGATCAGCCGTGTCAGGCCGTCGAGAGCTCGGGCCGCGAGCGCGGCGACATCACCCTCTTTCGGCTTCACCGCACGCTCCTCGCCGGCAGGCTCCCCGCCCGAGGCGCTGATATAACGGAGCCGCGCCACGTCGCCGGCGGGGATGCCCGGGAAACCGCCGGCCGCCGCGATCGCCGCCTCCAGCGGCAACTGCGGCGCGAGTCCCTGCGCCGCGCGCGAGATCAGCGACGACAATCCGCCGGTCTTGTAGTCCGTGATCGTCACGCCGTCGCGGCCGATGTCGATGCGATCCGCTCGCGCCGTCAGCGTGAACGGGGCATGCGGCACGTCGATCACCATCGCGCCGCTGGTCTCGGCGATCACCCTCTCGACGCCACCGCGGCGCTCGCCCTCGGTCGCGGCGAACCAGGCCGCGAACCGCTCGAGTCGCGGCAGCCAGAACGCGGCGACGCGGGGATGGCCGGTGTACTCGCCGATCACCTCGGCGATGATCGCCAGCAGCTCACCGTGCAGATCATTCGGGAGCCGCAAGGGATGCTTCTGCGCGAACCGTCCGAGCGCCTCGTGCACGATGGAGCCGCGCAGCGCCGCATCCGGCTCCTGGCCGAGCGGCGGCATCGGATCGAGCCCGAGCACGCGCCCCGCAAACAGCGCATACGGATTGCCCATCCAGCTCTCGGCGCCGGAGACCGAGATCTTGCGCGGGCGCAACGCGACCGGCGGACAGGGCGCCGGCGGCTGCATCGCCGGGGACCGCTCGGCGACGTCGCGATAACGGGCCCAGCCGAGCCACGGCTCGGTCGGGCGCAGCGCGCCATCGGCCCCCAGTCCGCCGAGCAGCGCCGTGATCCGCATCAGCCAGCGCGACGGCACGCTCGGCACGCCGTCGACCTTCTTGGCGCGCGTCAGATAGATCCGTGATCCACCCATCAACGACATGAAGTCGTGTGCGGCGCGGCCGATCTCTTCCTCGGGAGCGGGCAGCCCCAACTCCTTGCGCATGGGGCGGTTGAGCCACGGGCCGGGATCGGCCGACTCCGGCCAGGTGCCGTCGTTGAGCGAGCCGAGAATGACGATGTCGGGCTGCTGCAGGCGGGCCTCGTAGGGCCCCCAGATGAACAGCCGCGGATGTACCGGCACGCGCGGCCGCACCGTTTCGTTGACGACCAGGCTGCGGTAGAGGTCGGCATAGTCCTGGAACGGCACGTCGGGCGCGCGCAACGAGGGATCGAGCAGGCTGGTGAAAAACGTCGTCGCGGCCAGACCCGCCTCCTGGTCCCACAACGGATTGTCGCCCCCCTCCTCCGCCCCGTTTTCCGGCAGTCGCGCCAGCGCCTCGGCGGTGGCGACGTGGGCGCGGGCGAGATCGCGCAGCGACTGCGGGGCGTCGCTGCCCATGCGCTCCGTCAACGGCTGGAACGCTGCCTTCAGCCGCGCCACCAGCTCGCGCGCCATCAAGGCCCGCTGCTCGCGAATGGGACGGCGACGGTTGCGCTTGCCGGTGTCGTCGGGGGCGCTGTCACGGATCGCCTTCTCAAGCGCCGCCTCGACGCCGTCGAGCCCGCGGCCGAGATAGGCGGTGCGGAACGCCGCGATCTCCAGCGCCCGTGCCGATCGCCGCGCCTCGCCGACCGTCAGCCCGAGCCGTGCCAGGGGATGCTTCAGCAGCGACATCAGCGCGGCCGGCGTGAAACCCGTGGTCGCCGCCTCGATCGTCAGGTCCAGGAACGCGCCGGGAATGGTCTTGCCGAACGGCCGGCCGGCGGAATCGTCGACGCGGATGCCCCAGCTGCCGAGCCGGACCGCGACGCGACGCGCCAGCAGCCGGTCGGGCGAAACCAGCGCCGCCGTCTGTCCAGGCGTCTCGGCGGCGTGGCGCAGGATCAGAGACACCACCTCGGCCTCGTCGATCGCGCTCGGCGCCTCGATCAGCGACACACCCTGCAGCGCCGAGACGATGCCGGCCTTGTCCGCGGTTCGCGCATAGTCGTGCCAGTGCGCGGTCGCCGCCGCCGGCCGCATGGCCTCGCGCAGGAAGGCGAGCCGCGTCTCCTGCTTCGGCGCGGCGCGCGAGCCGGGCAGCGCGCGCACGTCCGCCCGCGCGACGCCGATCGCCTTCAGCAATCGCGTCAGGCCGAACTGGGGGTGCTCGGGCGCCTCCGCCAGCGCCGCCTCGGTCGCGGCGTCCAGGCCGATGTCGAGGCCGGGCAGCACGATGGCGCCCTGATCGAGCCGCGCCACCGTGCGCATCAGCACGCCGGTCGCGGGAATCGAGCCGGTGACGCCGGCGACGATCACGGGACGGGTCGGTGGATGCGCGGTGAGCCGCGCCGCCTCGGCCAGGATCAGCCGGTTGCGCCGGTCGGTGGCGGAGATCTTGCCGGCCTCCTGCAGATATGCCGGCCACATGCCGGTGATGATCTCGAGGAAATCTAGGGTCTGCTTCCAGTGCTCCGAATACGTTTCAGGCACGAGACCGGCGAGGCGCTCGATGGCGACGCCCTCGGTCTCCAGCATGTCCATCAGCCGGCAGAGCTCGGCGGCGAGCTGCTGGGCCTGGGCCGGCGAGCGGGCGCCGGCGGCGAGGTGCTCGTCGGTGGCTTCGGAACCGCCCCGCATTGCCTGCGACCAGCGCATCACCAGCTCGGTCAGCGCCAGGCGGCGCTGCAGCTCGCTGATCGGTAGCGGCATTGAATCGTCCGGCCCCGCGATCATCTCGCGGTTGACGATGCCGGTGATCAGGCTCAGCTCGTCGTCGCCCTCCGCGATCGGCCGCATTTGCGGCAGCAACAGCGCCGAGGCGCCGGAGACGCGCAGGAACGCCTCCTGCAACGCACGGGTGGCGCGCCGCGTCGGCAGCAGGATGGTGATGTCCGGCAACTCCAGCGGATGCGGCGCGGTGCTACCGGCCGCCGGCAGATCGCCGTTCAGGATCGCCGCGGCCAGCCGGTCGAGAAACGGCTCGCCGGGCGCCACGGTGTAGACGCGGGCAGCCCCAGCCCCCGATGCCCCCGCGGGCAGATCGTCATCTGCTCTGCTCACTCTGAAGCCACCTTTCCGCTGCCTCGAGCGCGTCCGGCGTGCCGATGTGCATCCACACGCCGTCGAGCCGGAGCCCATAAAGCCGCCCGTTGTCGGCCGCCCGGTCCCAACGCCTGTTGAGCGAGAACGCCCCCTTCGCCGGCGCGCCGTCCAGCAGCGCCGGGCTCGCGATCGAGACACCGGCGAACACGAACGGCACCGAGACCCGCTCGCCGCGCCGCGTCAGGCGCCCGTCCGCGGCCATGCCGAAATCACCGCGCCCGTCGTAGCCGATGCTGGTCGAGGTCATCGCCATGAGCATCAGGCAGTCCATCCGCTCGCCGTCCCACATCGCGAGCATGCGGGCGAGATTGGAGCCGATGCCCTCGCCCCAGACCGAATCGCTGTTGTGGACGATGAACGGTCCCTTGCCGAGCCGCGGCAGCGCCCGCATCACGCCGCCGCCGGTGTCGAGCAGAGCGTCGCGCTCGTCGGAGATCTCGATCTCGGGCCGTGAGCGGGATGCCAGATGCCGTTCGATCTGGTCGGGCAGGTAATGCACGTTGACGACCGCGCGCGAGATGCCGGCGTCCGCGATGCGGTCGAGCACGTGGTCGAGCAGCGGCCGGCCCGCGAGCGGCACCATCGGCTTCGGCATGCGATCCGTGATCGGTCGCATCCGCGTGCCCAGGCCCGCAGCCAGCACCATGGCGGTGGTCGGTTTCGCGTTCATCTCGGTATCCGTGCCCTGCCACGTCCCGACCCGGGAAGAGCCCCCTTCGTCGGTCTAACCCATGTCGTCGGTCGACTCAGTGTCGTCTGCCGAATCCGTAGTGCCAAAATCCGACGACGGCGTGACGCCACCTCATGGGGCGAGGCGGCGGCCGCGCACCTCGGCGGGCAGGTGTTGATCATACCACGCGCGAAGCAAGGCAAGGTCGGGTGCGGCGAGATCGCGAGCGAGGTATCCCCAGATCCTTGGGATGTGGGCGAGATAGCCGGGTTTGCCGTCGCGGCGGGCCAAACGGGCGAAAATGCCCAGAATCTTGGTGTTGCGCTGCGCGCCCAGCGCCGCGTAGGCGAACCTGAAGTCGGCGATGGAGAAATCCAGCTCCGCGGCTGTGGCCGCGTTGCAATAGTGATCGAGCAGCTCGGCCTCGATCGCGGCCGGCACGTCGAGGCGGGCATCCTGCAACAGCGAGACGAGGTCGTAGGCCGGATGGCCGCGCATCGCGTCCTGGAAGTCGATGATGCCGACATTCGCGGGCGCGGGGCGCTGCGGCAGCCAGATCAGGTTCGGGGAGTGATAATCGCGCAGCACCCAGCCCGTCGGTAGCGAGAGCAGGCGATCGAAGACGGCGTTCCATCCGGCCGCGAACGCCGCCCGCGCCTCGGCCGGACACGGCGTGCCGAGCAGCGCGGGCCAGTACCAATCGAGCAGCAGCTCGGTCTCGATCGTCATGGCGCGGCGGTCGTAGAGGGGGAGGTGATGGTGCCCCCCTCCCATCGCCAACCGCTCCGGTGCCGGAACCTTCCGCAGCGCCAGCAGCGCGTCCGTCGCGGCACGCCAGAGGGGCAGCTGGTCGGCGCCGTTCGCGATCTCGGCACCGAGCACGCGGTCCCCGAGGTCCTCGATCAGCAGCAGCCCGCGCTCGAGGTCCTGGGCGAGGATCGCCGGTGCCGACAGCCCCGCACCGGCCAGCGCCGCACCGACCGCCACGAACGGACGGACGTCCTCGGCCAGATGCGCGATCCGGCTGTACGGCAGTCCGTCGCGTATCGGCGGCCCGTCCGGCATGCGCGGGCTGTCCATGAGGAGGGCGGACGCACTGCCCTCCCCCGCGTGGGGAGTGGTTGGGGGCGGGGGAAAAGGATTTGGTGGGTGGCCACCCGACATTGGCTGCTCTGCGATACCCCCCTCCCCATCCCTCCCCCGCAAGGGGGGAGGGAGAACCTTGACCAGCCGCGCATAGCGTCGCGGCGAGGCATCGCCCTGCAAGTAATGAACGAGCGCGCGGCTCCATCCCGCCGCCGAGATCAGCTCCCAAGCCGCTTCGATGCGCGCCAACCGCGCCGGCCAGTCGCCGGTGCCGGTGAGACAGACCCTGCGCGCATCGCCGCTGGCGGTTTCGCTCAGCCCGATCTCGAGCCGGCCGGCTGCAAGCTCGTCCGCCGCCCGCTCCGGCCACTCGATCAGGAGCGCACCGGTCGCCAGCGCCTCGTCGAGGCCGAGCTCGGCCAGATCGGCGTCGTCCGAAAGCCGGTAGAGATCGGCATGGGCGAGCGGAAAACGCGGTGTCTCGTAGGTCTGCACCAGCGAGAAGGTCGGGCTCGGCACCTCGGCGAGCGGATCGGCGAGCAGCGCGCGGATCGCCGCGCGCGCGAACGTGGTCTTGCCGGCTCCGAGGTTGCCCGCGAGTGTCACGGTATCGCCGGGCTTCAGCGCGAAGGCGACGAGGCCGGCGAGCGTCACGAGCTCCGCCTCGGGGACGGCGGGCAGCGTCCAGGTCGTGCTGGCCGGGGTACGGGTCGATGTGCTCATGGAAGCGACAGAAAGCGGGCCGGCCCCGTCACGTCAAGCGAGCCGGTTGCTCTATGCGCTGGCCACGGGTGCCGCGATCTGGGCGGGCGCCTGCGTGTTGAGGTTGCTGAGGCCACCCTTCGGCAGCTTGATGGTGACGCAGGTGCCGCGGCCGAGTTCGCTGTCGAGGCTCATCGAGCCGCCGTGCAACTCGACCAGGCTGCGGACGATGGAAAGGCCGAGGCCCGCGCCGCGATGCTTGGAGCCCTGGCTCTGGCTCTCGAAGCGGTCGAACACCTTGCCGAGCTGGTCCTTGGGGATGCCGACGCCCTGGTCCTCGACCGTGAACACGATCATCGACCCGTCGCGCCAGCAGGCGATCCGCAACGTGTCCTCGGACTTCGAGAAGCCGACCGCGTTGGAGAGCAGGTTGTAGAGCACCTGCCGCATCCGCGCCTCGTCGGCGACGAAGCTGTCGGCATCGTCGGAGATGGCGATGTCGATGGTCAGGCGGGCGCGCATGGCCCGCTCGCGCACGCCTTCGACCGCGCCGTCGATCAGCGCATGGACGTCGACCGTGGTCAGCTTCAGCTCCAGGGCGCCTGCGTCGATGGTGGCGAGATCGAGGATGTCGTCGATGATCGCCAGCAACGTCTTGGACGAGGAGCGGATGTCGCCGAGGTAGTCGCGCTGGCGCGGGTTGAGGTCGCCGGTGCGCGGGCTCGAAAGCAGCTCGGAGAAGCCGATGATGTTGGTGAGCGGGGTGCGCAGCTCGTAGGAGACGCGGCCGATGAACTGGTTCTTGAGGCGGTCGCTCGCCACCAGCGCCTCGTTGCGCTCGATCAGGGCGCGCTCGTAGCGCTTCGATGCGGTCACGTCGACGAAGATCAGCAGCGTGGCGCCGTCCGGCAGCGGCATGGTGGTGAAGTCGATGACGCTGCCGTCGGGCCGGATCATCTGGCCTTCCAGCGGCTCGCGCTGGTCGGTGAAGGCGGTGACGGCGCGGCTGATGCGGGTCCAGGTGCGGTGATCGTCGTAGAGCACGCGGGTCTGCTTGATGATCTCGTCGACGTGGGGATGCTCACCGAGCGCCCGGCGCGACAACCGCCAGACCTGCGCGAACGAGGAGTTGAACAGCTTGAGGCGGCCGTCGGTGCCGAACACGGCGACGCCTTCCTTGAGCGCGTCCAGCGTCTCGGCCTGGGTATCGATCATTGCGTTGTAGCGGCTCTCCATGGCCAGACGCTCGGTCTCGTTGCCGTAGAGGTAGGTGACGCCGCCGTCGGGGCGCTGCTCGGCCATGACGTGCAACACGCGGCCGTCGGGCAGGTGCCACCAGTCGTCGTGCTCGTCGCCGCTGCGGCATTTCTCGAGCAGCTTGGTGCGCCACTCGCGGTAGTTGACGACCTCGGGCAGGCGGCCGAGCTCGCGCAGCCGGTCGAGCACCTCGCCGTCGGAAGGGCCGCCCTCGAGCCAGGTGCGATCGAGCTGGAACAGCTTGGCGAAGGCGTCGTTGAAGAACGTCAGGCGCTGCTCGCGGCTGAAGATCGCCACCGCCGTCGCCACCCGGTCGAGGGTGCGGTCGTAGGCGGAGATCTGGCGCTCGAGTTCGCCGCGGGCGCTCTCGATCTCGGCGATGTCGATTGCGACCGAGGCGGTGGCACCCTCGACCGGGACGACCACGAGATTGTGCGGCTTGCGCTCGCTGCCGACGATCAGGTTGATGCGCTTGGAGACGGCGATGCCCTTGGCGGCTTGGCGATCCACGGACTGGCGCTGGCGCTGCTCCAGCAGCTCGATCTGACGCGCGTAGACCTCCTCGGCGCTCGCCGCCTCGACCGTCTTGACGAAGGCGGCATTGACCCAGTCGATACGCCCGCCCGGTCCGCGCAGCCACACCGGCGAGGGCAGGGCGTCGAGCAGTGCCCGGATCGAACGGTTGTCGCGGGCGAGCACACGCTGCTCCTCGCGAGCGAGAGCCAGCTCGCTCTTGGTGCCGGTCAGATCGCGGAAGCGCAGTACGGCGCTGCCGCCGGCGGTGCGCCCGTCGGCCTCGAGATGGCCGCCCTGCAGGGTGCGCAGCATCAGGTTGAAGGGGCGGCCCTGCTCGAACAGGCTGTCGAGACCGAGCTTGAGTTCCGCGGCGGCGCTCGGCTCGAGCCACTGGCCGAAACGCAGCAACTGCGGCTGCTGGGTCGGGAGGCCGACGACCGTCGTCAGTGAGTGGGCCATCAGCTTGAGGCCGCGGCCGCGCTCCCAGTAGATCAGCACCTGCGGCTCGGACCGCAGGATGGTCTCGGCCGTGACGAGGCTGCGGCGCAGCTCGGCGGTCTCCTGCTGGGCGCGATCGACGGCCGAGCGGGCGGTGCGGGTGGCCTGCATGACCAGCGCGAGGGCGATACCCGCGGCACCGGCGACGAGCGCGACCAGGACGACGTGCTTGAGCGCCAGCATGCCGAGGCTCGAGCCGGTCCCGTCGACGAGGCCGGCCGTCAGGGCGACGGCGCAGCCAAGGGAGGCGAGCAGCAGGAGCGCGAGCTCCATGCGGGCATTGCGGGCGCGAAGATCGAGTGTTGACGTTCGCATGGGGTTCCGAATGAGCGGGTCACGCTCACCGGCGCTGCAAGGACGCAGTCTGACATTCAATGGCGCAGGCGGCAGGGAAGTGGCGATTCGTCATCAATATGCTGAGCTTCGCCGCTTCGCGCCAGAGAGGAAAATTAGTCAATGGCGTCAGAATGATGATTTTTTCCTTGATCGGCCTATTTGCACCGCTGGAGCATAGCCACGGCAAGTCCGGCGACGAGCCCCCAGAAGGGTGCACCGACACCCGAAACCGTCATGCCGGAGGCGGTGACCGCGAAGGTCGCGACGGCCGCGAAACGATCTTTTTCCTCCCCGATCGCGCCGGCGAGCGCGGCGGCGAACGCGCCGACGAGTGCCAGCCCGGCGACGGTGGCGATCAGCGCCTTGGGCAAGGCCGCGAACACGGCGACGACGCTGGCCCCGAGCACGGCCAGGGTTGCATAGGCGACGGCATTCGTGACGCCCGCGATCCAGCGACGCGCGGGGTCGGGGTGACAGTCCGGCCCGGTACAGATCGCGGCGCTGATGGCGGCGAGGTTGGATGTATGCGCACCGAGCGGCGCGCTCAGAAGCGACACCAGGCCGGTCACCGCGAGGATCGGGCGGGTCGGCGGCGTGTAGCCGTGACTGCGCAGCACCGCGAAGCCCGGCAGGTTCTGCGAGGCCATCGTCACCAGGAACAAGGGGAGCCCGAGGCCGAGCAGGACGCCGGCATCGAAGCGCGGCACGACCAGCTCGAGATGTGGCGGCGCGAGCACGGCGCGGTCCCAGGCGATGGTCCCGCTCGCCGCCGCGACGGCGACGCCGATGGCGAGCGCCGCCAGCGCGGCCGCCATCGGGTTGAAGAGCCTGACGACCAGGAACACGCCGACCATCGGCAGCACCAGCACCGGGCTGACCGGCACCGCCAGCGCCACGTCGGCGACGAAGCGGAACAGCACGCCGGCCAGCATCGCCTGGGCGATCGGCATCGGCAGCCGCTCGATCAGCCGTGCCAGGGGCTGCAGCGTCGAGGTGAGAACGATCGCCAGGGCGACGGCGACGAAGGCGCCGGCGGCCGCGTCGATCGGCACGCCCGAGGTCGCCGCGATCACGGCGGCGCCCGGCGTCGACCAGGCAGTGACGATCGGCAGGCGGTATCGCAAGCTCAGCGCCGCGGTCGAGACGGCGATGGCGATGCACAGGCCCGCCACCCAGGACGCGGTCTGCCCGGGCGTGGCGCCGACCGCGGCCGCCGCCGCCAGCACCACCGGCAGCGCCCCGCCAAAGCCGACGAGGCAGGCCAGCAGACCGGCCGCGACGGCGGAGGCGGATCCTGGCGCACGCTCGCCCATTTCGACTCATCCCCTTCAAGCGACATAAAAAAGGGACCGGACCGATGGTCCGATCCCCTCGCGCGATACGACTTTCCGGGATCAATACCGGTAATGGTCGGCCTTGAACGGACCGGCCTGCGGCACGCCGATGTAGCTGGCCTGATCGGGGCTGAGCTTGGTCAACTTCACGCCGATCTTGGCGAGATGCAGCATCGCCACCTTCTCGTCGAGGTGCTTGGGCAGCGTGTAGACCTTCTTCTCGTACTTGCCGCTGTCCTTGTTCTGCCACAGCTCGATCTGCGCCAGCGTCTGGTTGGTGAACGACGCCGACATGACGAAGCTCGGGTGCCCCATCGCATTGCCGAGGTTGACGAGACGGCCCTCGGA
>CAMDBL010000115.1 GCA_945889015.1 Devosia equisanguinis | reverse complement strand
GCCGTCCACCCCGGCGCAGTCTCACCCTGATTGACGACGTGTCTCACCTTGATTGTCGCGCGGCAGCCTGTAGCTCAATTGTGCCAGTTCGTTGTCGGTCATCGATCCCAACGTTGGCTTTAGCGGATGCTGAGCTTGGGGAGTTCAGCTACATGGTATCTTTGATGTCCCTGATCTTACGAAGCTGCCACCGGGTCACGAATGCAGGCATCCGCCCGAAGACAGCCAAAGCATGTCCGAGTATGCCGAACCCCCAGCCAAGAAGGGGTATTGGACCCACCAGTTGGTTGTTGTTACGAGGTTGACTGCTACCAATATACCGATAACGACCAGGAAGACAGAGAGGTGGATGTAGAAGGCCGTTATGGCTTCTACCTTCGGATGTGCCGCGACGGCCTTGTCGTGCTCGGCCATGTAAGACCAGCATGTTGATCATGTGAGGCACAGGCTTATGCTACACGTGGCAAGTATGGTGGAGTCACCATCGGATGATGGTGAGTGTTCACATCAGTCCAGTTCACACGCTGGGATGGATGCTGGGGTTGCAATGAGTTTTATGTAACATTAAGCAATAATATCAATACGCTAGTCGTCTATATTGGTGGAGCCGAGGGGAATCGAACCCCTGACCTCTTGCATGCCATGCAAGCGCTCTCCCAACTGAGCTACGGCCCCGATACCAAGGGATGATGATGCGCTGCTCCCGAGAGGGCCGCGCATCAGCGGGTGTGTCTTTAACCGAACCGCGCGAAACTGCAAGTGCCAAGTTGCCGATTTATCCGACACGGTCTGGATTTCCGCGGAGACGCGGCTCGGCTGGGCCGGGGGCTGCCCGCCGCCGGCCCGCGGACTGTCGAACAGGCCTGTTCTCAGGCCTCCTCCTCGTCGCCTTCGACCGGGCCGATGATATTGGACACGTCGCCGCCGTCCTCTTCCTCCTCCTCGAGGAAGGTCTCGTCGGCTTCGGCTGCGATCGCCTCCTCGCCTTCGACCTCGGGCAGCGCCACTTCGGCGTCGTCGACCGCGACTTCGACCAGCACGCCATCCTCGACCACCGGCACGAAATCGGTTTTCTTGGACTTGCGCGAGCCCTTGTCCTCTCCGGCCGCAGAGGAGAAGCCGGAGGCCGGCGCGGAGGCCAACTCGTAGATCGAGCCGCAGATCGGGCAGCTGATCGGGTCGCGCTGGAGGTCGTAGAAGCGGGCTCCGCACTCCGAACTCTGGCAGGTGCGCTTGGTGCCGCGCGCGGCTTTGGTGGACATCGGGTTGGTCCTCGAGTGGATTTGTGGACTGAAATGAGGTTGCGAGGGGTCTGCCACAGGCCGGCACGGCGTGTCAAAGCCGGATGGACCGATCGGCCGAAAAGATCGCGCCGGCCGGCGAGCCCGGGTCGCGGCGGGGCCACGTCCGGCCAGCTGTGCTGAGAGCGGCACGTTCAGGCGTTGACAGGCGGGGGAGGCTCCGGCTCTCTCCCGGCACGCCTTTGCTCAGGCCTTTGGAAGGAATGCTGCCGTGTCGCATCAGACGCCCCGTCCACTGTCAGCCCTGCCTGCCGGTCCGCTCGCCGGCCACGTCCGGGTGCCGGGGGACAAATCGATCTCGCATCGTGCCTTGATGTTCGGGGCGATGGCGACGGGGCGGACGCGGATCAAGGGCTTGCTCGAGGCGGAGGACGTGATCAATACGGCCAAGGCCGTCACGGCGCTCGGTGCGACCGCGGTCAAGACCGGCGAGACCTGGGAGGTCGTCGGACGCGGCGTCGGCGGGCTCGCCGAGCCCGCAGCGCCGCTGGATTTCGGCAATTCCGGCACCGGCACGCGGCTGATGCTGGGCGTGATCGCGGGGCAGCCGATGACGGTGTGCCTCACCGGAGATCCGTCCCTGTCCAAGCGGCCGATGGCGCGCGTGCTGAAGCCGCTGCAGCAGATGGGTCTGGAGGTCGTCGAGGAGGGGCGCGACCGCCTGCCGATCACGGTTCGCGGCTCGGCGCGGTTGGTGCCGATGTCCTACGAGTTGCCGGTTCCTTCGGCCCAGGTGAAGAGCGCGATCCTGATCGCGGGGCTGTCGGCGCCGGGCGAGACGACGGTGATCGAGAAGGAGCCGACCCGCGACCATACCGAGCGCATGCTGCGCCACTTCGGCGCCACGGTTCGTGTAGTCGACCGGCCCGATGGCAAGCGCGCGGTCACCGTCTTGGGCGATGCCGAGCTGGCCGGCACCGACATCACCGTGCCGGGAGATCCCTCGTCGGCGGCGTTCCTGGTCGCGGCGGCGCTGATCGTGCCGGGCTCGGAGGTGACGATCGAGGGCGTGCTCGTCAACGAGACGCGGACAGGGTTTTATACGACGCTGAGGGAGATGGGAGCGGACATCGCTTTCCTGAACGTGCGCGAGGAAGGCGGCGAGCCGATCGCCGATATCCGCGTGCGCGCCTCGACCCTCGAGGGTGTCACCGTACCGGCGCAGCGCGCGCCCTCGATGATCGACGAGTATCCGGTTCTGGCCGCCGTCGCCGCCATGGCCCCGGGCACGACCCGGATGGAGGGGCTCGCCGAGCTGAAGGCGAAGGAGAGCGATAGGCTGGCGGCGACGGCGGCGGGCCTCGTCGCCAACGGCGTCGATGCGGTGGTCGAGGGCGATACGCTGATCGTCCATGGCAAGGGCAGCGTCGCCGGCGGGGGCGTAGTGGTGACACACATGGACCATCGCATCGCGATGGCGTTTCTCACCTTGGGCCTCGTTTCGAAGGCGCCGGTCACCGTCGACGATACAACTTTCATCGCGACGAGCTTTCCGGAGTTCAAGGGTCTGATGGAAGGGCTGGGTGCGCGCTACACGGGGTGAGCGTCATGCGGCGCCGTCGTGGATCGGGGCAGTCAAGCCGGCGCTTCGCTCGCCTTGGGGCTCGCCGGGGGCGAACCTCGACCAGAGCATCGACAAGAGACTTGTCCCGAAATCGCCCAGACCGCGCCTCAGTTTGGCTGTCCGGCCTCACTAGCCTTTCGATTGCCGGGTGGCGTACCGAAGGCGCGGACGCATCGCCACGGATGTTGGTCTGAAAGGTGCGTGATGGCTGCTCGGATCCTGAAGCTGCCCGTGGAGCGGATGCGCGGCCGTGCGCCGCGCTCGATCGGTGTCGGCAACCCGCTCGCGGGTCATGCCGATCGGCTGCATTTCTGGCACGGCGCCTCGGGCCGCAGTTATCCCCATACGGTCTATGGGCTGCTCGAGTGTCCGCCGGTTCCCGCCGCGACCTACGTCATGGTGAAGCGTGCGGGCTCGGGGGCGGCGAAGGCGCTCCGCATCGGCCGGGTGCTGCATGCCGCCGACACGCTCAATCTCGCCGAGCTGCGCCGGGTTGCGGCAACCCTGGGTGCAGGCGAAATCCATCTGCATTTTCTCGCGGAAGGCGACACCGGCGCGCTCGCGGTGGAGCTCGACCTCAAGTCGGCGAGCCAGGACGATCTCCCGGCGGCGTCGCTCCGAGCCGCCCGCTGACCGAACGATCTGACCGGGAGGCCGTGGCTCAGGTCGCGCCGTCGAGCTGCTCGATGACGACGTTGCCATTGGTGTAGACGCAGATGTCGGCCGCGATCGCCATCGCCTTGCGGGCGATCGCCTCGGCGTCGAGGGGCTGGTCGATCAGGGCGCGGGCCGCCGCCAGCGCGTAGTTGCCGCCCGAGCCGATGCCCATCACGTGATGCTCGGGCTCGAGCACGTCGCCGGTTCCGGTCAGGATCAGCGTCGTCGAGCGGTCCGCGACGATCATCATCGCCTCCAGACGCCGCAGGAACCGGTCCGTTCGCCAGTCCTTGGCCAGCTCGACGCACGAGCGGGTCAACTGGCCCGGATATTGCTCCAGTTTCCTCTCGAGACGCTCGAAAAGGGTGAAAGCGTCGGCGGTCGCCCCCGCGAAACCGCCGATGACGCCACCGCCGCCGAGAGGGCGAACCTTGCGGGCATTGGCCTTGATCACGGTCTGGCCGAGGCTGACCTGGCCGTCGCCGGCGATGACGACACGTCCGTCCTTGCGCACGGTCAGGATGGTGGTGCCGTGCCAGCCGGTCGGATCGCCGGTGGTGCGGTAGGATGCGGGGCTCGCCATGGGGGCCTCGTGGATGCGGCCCGCCGGCCCGGGAGGACCAGGGCAGACAAAGGGCCGTACTGGAAGGATTAATGACAAGCTGATAGACGCTTGGGGCGGCGTCCGCAAGGGACCGGGCGCGCTGACAACAGGAGCGAGGCCGTGATGCGGCAGGGTGAAATCTCGAGGAAAACCAAGGAGACGGACATCACCGTCAAGGTCGACCTCGACGGTACCGGGGCCTTCGACGTGGCGACCGGGATCGGCTTCCTGGACCATATGCTGGAGCAACTCGCGCGCCATTCGCTGATCGACATCACGCTGAAGGCGAAGGGCGATCTGCACATCGACTTCCACCACACCGCCGAAGACAGCGGCATCGCGCTGGGCCAGGCCGTCGCCAAGGCGCTGGGCGATCGCGCCGGCATCACCCGCTATGCCGACGTCCACCTGCCGATGGACGAGGCGATGACTCGCGTCGCGGTCGACGTCTCGGGGCGTCCCTATTTGGTCTGGAATGTCGCCTTCTCGCGCCCCAAGATCGGCGAGATGGACACCGAACTGTTCAAGGAGTGGTTCCAGGCGTTCGCGCAGAACGCGGGCATCACGCTGCACATCGCCACGCTCTACGGCGACAACAATCACCATATCGCCGAGACGTGCTTCAAAGGACTGGCTCGCGCATTGCGGGCCGCCGTCGCCCTCGATTCGCGTCAGGCCGGTCGCGTCCCGTCGACGAAGGGGACGCTGAACGGATGAGCCTCGCCCGCGTGTTGGCCTGGAGAGACAAGAGCGTGATCTACTTCACCGTCCATGAGTCGCCCGATCCGCCGGCCGATCGCCTCGATCGGGCCGAGGCGCTGGTTTTCGTGCACGACGGGTTCACCTACTCGGCCGCGGCGCTGGCGCCGCTGTGGCTGCTCGTCAAGCGCCAGTGGCTGGCGTTCACCGGCTATGTCGCCGTGCTCGCCGCCGTGCTGCTGGGGCTCGCTGCCATCGATGCTGCGCCGCAGTGGTTCTTGGTGGCGTCGAGCGCGTTGCATCTGCTGGTCGGATTCGAGGCCGACGCGATCCAGCGCTGGACGCTCGACAGGGCCGGCTACAGCATGATCGGCAGCGTTTCGGGCCGCACGCAGAGTGACTGCGAGCGGCGGTTCCTGGAAACGTGGCTGCCGCAGCAGCCCGTGCTCGCCATGCATGCGGGCGAGGGCCAGGGCCGAGTGCCCGCACGTGGCACCTTGGCGTCCGCCGCCGATGGGCTTATCGGTGGGGCGGCCAGTGGCGGGCGCGGCTGGTTGAGCGCGTTGCGCCGGGGCTGAGCGGCACGGAGCCGGCGCAGGGCAGGATTGGATCCAAGGCCGCCGGAATCGACGACCCCGGATCCAATGGTTGCGCCTCCAGCTCGATTGGTCGGGTCACGCTGCGTTCGGCTGAGCCTATATCGGAACGTGAGCCGACAGCCGGACAGGCGGTTTCGGCCGAAGAGAGGATCGATGCAGCGCGTCGTCATCATCGACTATGGCTCGGGCAATCTGCATTCGGCGGCGAAAGCCTTCGAGCGGGCGGCGCGGGAAGCGGCCGTCGCCTCGGAGATCATCGTCAGCGCCGATGCCAAGCACGTCGCCGCCGCGGATCGGATCGTGCTGCCGGGCGTCGGCGCCTTCGCCGATTGTAAGCGCGGCCTGGCAGCCGTGCCCGGGATGCTCGACGCGCTGGAGATGGCGGTGCGCCGGAACGGCCGGCCGTTCCTCGGCATTTGTGTCGGCATGCAGCTGATGGCCGCCCGTGGCCTCGAGTTCGAGGTGACCGAGGGGCTCGGATGGATCGAGGGCGACGTCAAGGCGATCGAGCCCGCCGATCCTGCGCTGAAGGTGCCGCACATGGGCTGGAACACACTCGACGTGCTGCAGCCCCATGCTCTGCTCGACGGCATCTCGACTGGCGCGAACGGGTTGCACGCCTACTTCGTCCACTCGTTCCACCTCGCCGCGCGCAACCGCGCCGATGTCGTGGCGGAGACCGGCTACGGCGGCCCGGTGACGGCGATCGTCGGCCGGGACAACCTCGCCGGCACCCAGTTCCATCCCGAGAAGAGCCAGACGCTGGGTCTCAGGCTCATCGCCAACTTCCTCCGCTGGACACCCTGAGCGGCCACTGGCCGCTCGCGGTCTCCTCACGGCCCTCTGCGCGGCATTCCCGCGCGGGATGGCCGGGCTCCGTGCGGTCAGCCTGCCTGCCGCAGCGGCAGCTCGGGCTGGGCAGGGGATGCCATCTGCGCGGCAGGGAAGGCCAGCACATTGCCGCCGGGCACCATGTCGATCGGTGCACGCCGCTGGCGGAACCAGCGCAGCGCGGTGTTGGTCAACACAGCCTCTTCCTGCACCGACTGCACCAGCAGACCGTCGTCGGCATCGATCAGCGCCGCGAGCTTCTCCTCGATCGTCTCCTCGCTCTGCGCCTCGGCCTTCACGTACCACGTCTGCTCGAGCGGACGAGCCCAGGACTGGCCCAGGCTCATGATGGCCTGCGCCACGACGTGCTTGTTGCGATGGGGATGAGCGAGGTCGTAGGAGATCAGGAACGTGCGCATGATGCTTCTCTCTGAGCGGGGGCTTCGAGGGCGATACGCGACACTGGCGGGCTTGTGAACATATAAAGAACATGCCACAACTCGCTGTCAGAGTCACGAGATAAGTTCAGTTTTTGTTCCCGTGAGGGAGGGAGAATGGCGACGGCGTGGCGGGGCGCGCACCTGCAACTCGACGGGAAGGTTCAAAAAGAAAAGAGGATCAGGTGGTTATGCGATAAAGCGCAGAAGTTTTGGAAGCGGTTTCCGCTTAATTGGGAGGCTCGACTGTCGTTTGCAAGCCTGAGCCGTCGAGCGCTTCACGTCCACGCGAACGCGACCTCCAAAGAAAACACCCCCGCCAGGGACTGGCGAGGGCGTTCGGGGTTCGAGAAGTCGGTCGAAGGGGGGCGCCTCAGCGATAGCGCGCGTTCAAGGCCTCCAGCGCCTTCGAGCCGGGGCACAGCTCCGACTGCGGCAGGTTGTAGAGCGGGCGGTCGTCGGTGCCGATGGCGGCGTGCAGGTCGCCCTGGCTCTCGTTGACGTACAGCAGGCCGGTGGCGACCTCGCCCTTGGCCGCGCTGTGGCGGATGCGCGCGATCGCGGCGTCGGAATCGCGCGGGTCGTGCTCGCCGTCGAGCTTGTTCAACAGCAGCCTCGAGCCGTCGTGCATGGTGACGGCGATCGAGCTGCCCTCGGCGTAGTCGGCGGTGATCTCGTCGCGGCCCTCGACGAAGTCGAGCGCGTTGCCGACGGCGTGGTTGTGCGCGCGGACGTAGTCGTAGCTCTTGGTCGACTGGGAGTGGTTGTTGAAGGTCACGCAGGGGCTGATCACGTCGATCAGCGCGAAACCGTTGTAGGCGATGCCGGCCTTGATCAGCGGGATGAGCTGCTTCTTGTCGCCGGAGAACGAGCGGGCGACGAAGCCGGCGCCGAGCTGGATCGCCATTTGGCACAGGTCGATCGGATCGAATGGATTGGCCTCGCCCTTCTTGGAGGGCGAATTGCGGTCGTTGGTGGCCGAGAACTGGCCCTTGGTGAGACCATAGCAGCCGTTGTTCATGACGATGTAGATCATGTTCAAGCGGCGGCGGACGACGTGCGCGAACTGGCCGAGGCCGATCGAGGCGGTGTCGCCGTCGCCGGACACACCGAGATAGACGAGGTCCTTGTTGGCGATGTTGGCGCCGGTGGTCACCGACGGCATGCGGCCGTGCACGGAGTTGAAACCGTGGCTGCGACCGAGGAAGTAGGTCGGCGCCTTCGAGGAGCAGCCGATGCCCGACAGCTTGGCAATGCGGTGCGCGGGCAGGTCGAGCTCGAAGCAGGCCTCGATGATGGCGGCCGTGATCGAGTCGTGACCGCAGCCGGCGCACAGCGTCGACATCGAGCCTTCGTAGTCGCGGTGCGTCAGGCCGAGCGCGTTCTTCTTCAGCGCGGGGTGATGGGCAGAGGGCTTGGCGATGTAGGACATGGAGCGTTCCTATCGAAGCCGGCCTGGTGGGCCGAATGTGGCGGCTACTGTAGGTCGGAGCGAGGCCGCAGGCCGAGGTCCGACAGTTGTCGCATCGTCGGACCTTGCTCGCGCTCGCTCCGACCTACGGAAAGTCGAACTTACTCTGCCGCCTGGGCCTTGGCTGGCGACAGCACCTTGAGGATCGAGCGGCGGACGAATTCCGCGGTCAGCGGCATGCCGTCATAGTTGAGCACGGGCACCAGCTTCTCCTGCGGGATGGCGGCCTCGACCATCAACAGCGAGCGCATCTGGGCGTCGCGGTTCTGTTCGACTACGAAGATCTGGTCGTGCCGGGCGCAGAACGCCTCGACGTCCTCGCCGAACGGGAAGGCCTTGATACGGCAGGCATTGAGCCTGACGCCGTCGCGCTCCATCAGGTCGAGCGCCTCGAGCACGGCGGGGCGGGTGGCACCGAAGTACAGGATACCGGTCTTGCCCGCCTTGTCGCGCGTGGTGAGCTCGGGCCTGGGCACCAGCTTCGCCGCCGTGGCGAGCTTGGAGCGGATGCGGTCGATGACGCGCGCGTGGATGCGGCCGTCCTCTGTGTAGCGCGCGTACTCGTCGTGGCTGGTGCCGCGGGTGAAAAACGCGCCCTTGGTCGGATGGGTGCCCGGTAGCGTGCGGTAGGGGATCGCGTCGCCGTCGGCGTCGCGGTAGCGGCCCCAGTCCTTCGCCGCGTCGAGTCCCGCTGCGTCGAGCACCTTGCCGCGATCGTGCACGCGGGCATCGTCCCAGGTCAGCGGCTCGGTCACCCAGTCGTTCATGCCGATGTCGAGATCGCTCATCACCATGACCGGCGTCTGTAGCCGCTCGGCGAGGTCGAAGGCCTCGGCGCCCATCGCGAAGCACTCGGTCGGGCTCGCGGGGAACAACAGCACGTGCTTGGTGTCGCCGTGCGAGGCATAGGCGCACGACAGGATGTCGGACTGCTGCGTCCTGGTCGGCATGCCGGTCGAGGGACCGCCGCGCTGAACGTTGAACAGCACCACTGGGATCTCGGCGAAGTAGGCGAGACCGAGGAACTCGCTCATCAGCGAGATCCCGGGGCCGGACGTCGCGGTGAACGAGCGGGCGCCGTTCCAGCCGGCGCCGATCGCCATGCCGATCGCGGCCAGCTCGTCCTCGGCCTGCACGATGCCGTAGAGGTTCTTGCCGTCCTTGCCGACGCGGAAGCGCTTGGCGTGCTTCTCGAAGCCTTCCGGCACCGAGGTCGAGGGCGTGATCGGATACCAGGCGCAGACGGTCGCGCCGCCATAGACGGCGCCGAGGCCGGCGGCCTCGTTGCCGGTGATCATGATCTTGCCCTTGGCGCCTTCGGCGTGTCGGGTGTGGATCGGCAGCGGGCAGGGGAAGTTGGCGAGCGCATACTCGCGGCCGATGGAGACGGCGTCCATGTTGGCGCTGACCAGCTTCTCCTTGCCTTTGAGCTGGTCGCCGACGACGCCCTTCAAGACCTCGACGTCCATGTCGAGCAGGGCCGTCAGCGCACCGACATAGACCATGTTCTTGAACAGCTGGCGCTGGCGCGGGTCGGACCAGCGCTTGGCGCAGATCTCGGCGATCGGCAGGCCGAGAATGGTGATGTCGTCACGGGCCCAGATCCGCGGCATCGTCGAGTCGTAGACGAGCCAGCCGCCGGACGCGACCTCGGCCAGGTCGTCCTTGTAGGTCTGGGCGTTCATCGCGACCATCAGGTCGATGCCGTCGCGCCGGGCGAGATAGCCCGCCTCCGAGACGCGCACCTCGTACCAGGTCGGCAGTCCCTGGATGTTGGAGGGGAAGATATTCTTGGCGCTGACCGGGATTCCCATCCGGAACAGCGTCTTGGCAAACATCGTGTTGGCGCTCGCCGAGCCCGATCCATTGACGGTGGCGAACTTGACGACGAAATCGTTGATGCCGCTCATCGGTATGCCTGTCTCCCCATCGTGCCGGCCACCCGTCCCGCGCTCTCAGCGCAGGTAGGCCGTGAGGTGCTGCTGGCAGGCCTTCGAGGCCTGAGTCTCGACGTACATGAATTTCTGCATGTCCCAGGCGCCGGTCGGACAGCGCTCGGCGCACAAGCCGCAGTGAACACAGACGTCCTCGTCCTTGGCCATGATCCGGCCGGTTTTGAGTACGTCCGAGACATAGAGATCCTGCGTCAGGTTCATCGCCGGGACCTTGAGCGACTTGCGCAGCTCGGGCTCCGGAGCGTTGTCGGTGAAGGTGATGCAGTCCACCGGGCAGATGTCGACGCAGGCGTCGCATTCAATGCACAGCTCGCGCCGGAATACCGTCTGCACGTCGCAGTTGAGGCAGCGCTCGACTTCCTTGGCGGCGAGTTTGTCGTCGAAGCCGAGTTCGACTTCCATTTTGAGGTTCTTGAGCGAGGTCTTGGTGTCCGCATGGCGGACCTGCATGCGGTGGCTCGCCTCGTAGTTGTTCGAGTACGACCACTCGTGGATGCCCATCTTCTGGCTGATGAGGGTGGTGCCGGGGCCGGGACGATCCTCGACCTTGCGGCCCTGGCAGTGGGCGTCGATCGAGATTGCGGCCTGATGGCCGTGCGCGACGGCCCAGATGATGTTCTCGGGTCCCCAGGCGGCATCGCCGCCGAAGAACACGCCGGGGCGGGTGGACATGAACGTCTTGCGGTCGACCTTTGGCATCTCCCACTCGCCGAACTCGATGCCGATGTCGCGCTCGATCCAGGGGAAGGCGTTGTCCTGGCCGATCGCCATCAGTACGTCGTCGCAGGGGATGTCGACAGTCTCGCCCGAGGCCTCGAGCTTGGGCCGGCCCTTGGCGTCGACGCCGGTCTCCTTCATCTTCTCGAAGCGCACGCCGGCGAGCTTGCCGCCCGCGATCAGGAACGCCTTGGGGGCGTGGTTGTCGAGGATCGGGATGCCCTCGTGCATCGCATCCTTCAGCTCCCAGTCGGAGGCCTTCATCACCTTGCGCGGACTGCGCACGGTGACGGTGACCTGCTCGGCACCGAGGCGGACGGCGGTGCGGCAGCAGTCCATCGCCGTATTGCCGCCGCCGATGACGATGACGCGCTTGCCGATCTTGGTCACATGACCGAACGCGACCGAGGTCAGCCAGTTGATGCCGATGTGGATGCTGGCGTCGGCTTCCTTGCGGCCGGGGATGTCGAGATCCTTGCCCTTGGGCGCGCCGGTGCCGACGAACACGGCATCGAAGCCCTCGGCGAGCACCGACTTGAGGCTCTTCACCTCGGCGCCGAAGCGTGTCTCGACGCCGAAGCCGACGATGCGTCCGATCTCCTCGTCGAGCACGGCGGCAGGCAGCCGGAACGAGGGGATGTTGGTGCGCATCAGGCCGCCGCCGAGCGGGTCGCGCTCGATCAGCACGCAGTGATAGCCGAGCGGCATCAAGTCGCGCGCGACCGTCAGCGAGGCGGGGCCCGCGCCGAGCAAGGCGATGCGCTTGCCGTTCTTCTTGGCCGGGATCTCCGGCATGAACGCCTCAACCTCGCCCTTGTAGTCGGCCGCGACGCGCTTCAGCCGGCAGATGGCCACCGGCTCGGCGTTCTTCCTGGTCGGGTCCTTGGCGGTGGACTCCTCACCGGTCTGAATGCGGCCGCGGCGACAGGCCGGCTCGCAGGGGCGATCGCAGACGCGGCCGAGGATGCCCGGGAACACGTTGGATTCCCAATTCAGCATATAGGCGGCAGCGTAGCGGCCCTGGGCGATCAGGCGAATGTACTCGGGCACGGGCGTGTGCGCCGGACAAGCCCATTGGCAGTCGACGACTTTGTGGAAATACTGAGGATTGTCGATGTCGGTGGGAGCCATGCCGCGGCTCCTTGTCATCACAGCAGTATCGCTCGGCGCCATTAGGCCTTGCTCCTCCCAAACCCTCTTGTATCCCCACGCGCGCCCGGAGGCACGCCTGTCGATGTCGCGCGCAAAATAGTGGTAGTGGCTAGGCTCGGCAAGCGAACTTCGGGCGTCGCACAGCATATTTGCCATGTCGCCGCCTGTTTGAGTGCGAGCCAGCTGAATAAAGCATGAATGGGAATCGACGCGCCAGCACGGACATGCTCGAAAGACCGTGGTCGAGACGGCGGGCCGGCTCGTACAAGGCTACGGAAGCGGCGCGGGGCAAGGAGGAAATACGGATGCGGGTCAAGCGGTTGTCTTCCTCCAACGACCAGCACGCCAGTCCCGACGACCCCAATGTCACGGGCGCTGCTTCGCGGCGTGGCGTCATTCAGGGCTTCTTGGTGGCAGGCGTGAATGCGGTCGCATCGCCACTGGCGCTGATGGCCTCCACCGGCAGCGCAAGCGCGCAATCCAACGCCAGCCGCCCCTCCTTACGCCAGTTCAAGGAGATCTCAGCCGGCGTCGATGCGACCCATCACGTCGCGGAAGGTCACGATGTCCAAGTCCTGTTGCGCTGGGGTGACCCGCTGTTTCCCAACGCGCCGGCCTTCGACCCTGATCGCCAGACCGCGGCCGCGCAAAAGTTGCAGTTCGGATGCAACAACGATTTTCTAGGCTTCATTCGCCTGCGCCGCCGGCACGGGCTGTTGTGCGTCAATCACGAGTATACTGATCCGCGCATGATGTTCCCAGGCTTCCCGGCGGACGGCAAGACGACGGCCGCGCAGGTCGCCGTCGAGATGGCGGCGGTCGGGGGCACGATCGTGGAGGTCCGCAGGTCGTCGCGCGGCACTGGCTGGGCGTTGGTCCGCGGCTCGCGCTTCAACCGCCGCATCACCGCCTCCGACACGGCGATGCGGGTGGACGGTCCGGCGGCGGGGCACGCCCGATTGCGCACCAAGGCGGATCCGACGGGCACCAAGGTGATCGGCACCATGGCCGGGTGCGCGGGCGGCATGACGCCCTGGCATACATGGCTGATGAGCGAGGAAAACTTCCACCTTTATTTCTCTGGTAGCAAAGCCGGGCCGCCGGAGCAGGCCAAGTCCTGGAGCCGCTACGGCCTGCCCGGCAATCGCGCGGGCTGGGGCCGTCATGTCGACCGCTTCGATCTCGACAAGGAGCCGAACGAGGCCAATCGCTACGGATGGGTGATCGAGGTCGATCCGCGCGACCCCACTTCGACGCCGGTCAAACACACGGCACTCGGCCGCCTGCGCCGCGAGGGCGCCGAGACGACACTCGCCAAGGACGGCCGGGCGGTCGTCTATTCGGGTGACGATCAGGCGCATGAGTTCGTCTATAAATTCGTGTCGAAGGGCCGATACAGCTACTGGAACAGTCGGCGCACCAACCGGCAGCTGCTCTCGGCCGGCACGCTCTATGTCGCGAGGTTCAACGCCGACAAGTCCGGCCAATGGTTGCCGCTCGTGTTCGGACAGGGGCCGCTGACGCCGGCCAACGGGTTCTCGTCTCAAGCCGACGTGCTGATCGATGCGAGGCTGGCGGCGACGGCGCTGGGCGCGACGCCGATGGACCGGCCGGAGGATATGGAGCCGGGTCTCAACGGGCGTGTCGTGCTCGCGTGCACCGGCAATGCGGAGCGCAAGCCGGGCGACACCAATCCCGCCAATCCGCGAGCGCCCAATCCGCATGGGCATCTGATCGAGATGATCGAGGCCGGCGGCGACAACGGGGCAACGGCATTCCGCTGGTCGTTCATCGCGCTGTGCGGTCCGAAGGATCAGGGGGGCACCTGGCACGCCGACACGACAGACAACGGCTGGCTGTCCTGCCCCGACAACGTCGCCTTCGATCCATCCGGCGGCCTGTGGGTGGCAACCGACCAGGGCGGCAACTGGCCGAAGCTGACGGGGCGCTCAGACGGACTCTATGCCGTCGCCTACCGTGGCGAGCGCAGGGGCCGCTCCCGCCTGTTCTTCCGGGCGCCGGTCGGGGCCGAGGTTACGGGGCCGCGTTTCACGCCGGATGGTAACACGCTGTTTCTCTCGGTGCAGCATCCCGGCGCCGACGGCACCAAGGACTGGGCCTCGTTCGGCCGCGTCTCGACGGCGAGCGATCCCGCGACCCGCTGGCCGGATTTCAAGCCGGGTATGCCACCGCGTCCCTCCGTCGTCGCGATCTCCCGGAAGAACGGCGGCAACGTCGGGTCGTGAGGTCGTGGGCGGCTAGCGGCCCGCGGCGATCTCGGCGGCCATGAACTCGGTCACGCGCTCGGTCGACACGTCGCGGGTGACGAAGGCCTGGCCGACGTGGCGGACCAGGATGAAAGCGAGCTTGCCGGCACGGACCTTCTTGTCCTGGCCCATCAGCCGGACGAGTTCGGCAGCGTCGGCCTTGGTCTGGCCCGGGATCTGCGACAACCGCGTTGGCAGCTCGACGCCGGCAAGGTGCTTCTCCGCCCGCGCGGCGGTGCCGGCCGGGCAATGTCCGAGCTGCTCGGACAGGCGCAGCGCGAGGCAGATGCCGACCGAGACGCCTTCGCCGTGCAGCAGCCGGTCCGAGAACCCGGTCCACGACTCCAGTGCATGTCCGAAGGTGTGGCCGAGGTTGAGCAGCGCCCGGTTGCCGGTCTCGGTCTCGTCGCGCTCGACGATCCGCGCCTTGCCGTTGACCGCGATCTCGATGGCGTCCGTCAGCCGTCCCGGCTCACGCGCGAACACGCCCTTCACGTTAGCCTCCAGCCAGCCGAAGAAGCCGGCATCGCCGAGCAGGCCGTATTTGGCGATCTCGGCATAGCCGGCGCGGAACTCACGTGGCGGCAGCGTGTCGAGGACAGAGGTGTCGGCCAGCACCAGCGAGGGCTGGTGGAAAGCGCCGATCAGGTTCTTGCCCTGCGGCGTGTTGATGCCGGTCTTGCCGCCGACCGAGCTGTCGACCTGGGCGAGCAGGCTGGTCGGGATCTGCACGAAGCGGACGCCGCGCCGCAGGATGCTCGCCGAAAAGCCCGCGAGATCGCCGATCACGCCGCCGCCGAGGGCGACCACCAGATCGCCGCGCTCCAGGCCCATCTGAAGCAGCCGCTCGCTGAGCGAGGCGAGCTCGGTGAAGCACTTGGTCGCCTCGCCGGGTTTCAACACCACCGAGCCTGCGTGCTTGCCGGCGGCCTGCAGCGAAGCCTCGAGCGCCGGCAAGTGGCGCTTGGCGACGTTCTCGTCGGTGACCATGCCGCATTTGACGCCGCCGAACCGCGCGGCGATCAGACTTCCCGCGGCCGAGACC
>CAMDBL010000114.1 GCA_945889015.1 Devosia equisanguinis | reverse complement strand
TGGCAGGTGCGCTTCGCGGTAGCTAAGGCGGAAGGCGTCGCCGAGGTGGCGAGTGTCGGCGGCTTCGTGCGCCAGTATTCGGTCGTGGTCGATCCCCGCAGACTGCGGGCGTTCGACATTCCTCTCTCCAAGGTCCGCCAGGCCATCCGCGAGTCCAACATGGACGTCGGCGGCCGGGTGGTCGAGTTGGCTGAGACCGAGTTCATGGTGCGCGGGCGCGGCTACCTCAAGAGCATCGCCGACATCGAAAGTATCGTGCTCAAGGCGCAGGGCGGCACGCCCGTACTGGTCAAGGACGTGGCACGCGTCGAGCTGGCACCCGACGAGAGGCGGGGCGTCACCGAGCTCAACGGCGAAGGCGAGGTCGTCTCCGGCATTGCGATCCAGCGCTATGGCCAGAATGCGCTCTCCGTCATCGCCAGCATCAAGGAGCGATTGGCGGAAATTGCCGGCAGCCTGCCGAAGGGCACCGAGATCGTACCTGTCTACGATCGCTCTGACCTGATCAACCGCGCCATCACCACGCTCAAGGTCACATTGCTCGAGGAAAGCGCCATCGTCGCGCTGGTCTGCTTCGTCTTCCTGCTGCACGCCCGCAGCGCACTCGTCGCCATCATCACGCTGCCGCTCGGCATTCTCATCGCCTACATCTGCATGTGGGCACTCGGCATCTCGTCCAACATCATGAGCCTCGGCGGCATCGCCATCGCCATCGGCGCAATGATCGACGCCGCGATCGTCATGATCGAGAATGCACACAAGCATCTGGAGCGCGCACCTCCAGATAAGCCGCGCACCGAAGTGCTGATCGAGGCGGCGAGCGAGGTCGGTCCGTCGCTGTTCTTTACCCTCCTCATCATCACCGTCTCATTTCTTCCGATCTTCGCACTTGAGGCGCAGGAAGGGCTGCTTTTCAAGCCGCTCGCCTGGACCAAGACGTTCGCCATGGCGGCCGCCGCGGCTCTATCGATCACCGTTGTGCCGGCGCTGATGGTGCTTTTTGTACGTGGGCGCATCGTACCTGAGCGCAGGAACCCGATTAATCGCGCGCTGATCTGGCTCTACCGGCCGATCATCCGCGGTGTGCTCAAGGCGAAAGCATTCACGGTCTGCGTCGCACTCGTCATCCTTGCCGGCAGTGTCTGGCCTGCAACCAAGCTTGGCTCGGAGTTCATGCCCAACCTCAACGAGGGCACGATCATGTACATGCCGACGACGCTGCCCGGGCTCTCGATCACCAAGTCGGCCGAGCTTCTGCAGATCCAGAACCGCATCATCAAGACCTTCCCCGAGGTCGAGAGCGTCTTCGGCAAGGCCGGCCGCGCCGCGACCGCGACCGATCCTGCGCCAACCGAGATGTTCGAGACGATCATCAACCTGAAGCCGCCAAAGGACTGGCGGCCGGGCGTCACCATCGACAGCCTAATCCAGGAGATGGACAAGGCGTTGCAGTTTCCCGGCGTGTCGAACGCCTGGACGATGCCGATCAAGGCGCGCATCGACATGCTGGCGACTGGCATCCGTACGCCCGTCGGTGTCAAGGTCATCGGCCAGGACCTCACCGTCATCGAGAAGCTCGCACGCGAGATCGAAACCGCCATAAAGTCCGTTCCAGGAACTTCGAGCGCCTTCGCCGAGCGGATCATCGGCGGCTACTACCTCGACATCGAACCGGATCGGCGCGAGCTTGCCCGCTACGGCCTGATGATGGGCGACGTGCAGCAGGTGGTGTCGTCTGCGCTCGGTGCGGAGACGGTGACGACCACCGTGGAAGGCCGCGAGCGGTATGGCGTCTCTGTCCGCTATCCGCGCGACGTGCGTTCCGATCCGCAAGCCATCGCCCGCGAGGTGCTGGTGCCGCTGCCCAACGGCACCTCGATCCCGCTGGGGCAGGTGGCGAAAGTCGCGCTCGCGCGCGGTCCGGGAGGCATTCGCACAGAGAATGCCCAGCTTGCGGCCTACATCTTCGTCGATGCGCGCGAGCGCGACCTCGGCAGCTACGTCGCCGACGCCAAAAAGGCCGTCGCGGCTTCAGTCAATTTCCCGCCTGGTTACTACGCCTTATGGAGCGGGCAGTTCGAGTTCTACGAGCGGGCGAAGAAGCGGCTCGCCGTGGTGGTGCCTCTGACGCTGCTGATCATCCTGCTGCTGCTCTATCTCAACTTCCGCCGCATGACGGAGACGCTGATCGTCATGCTGTCGCTGCCGTTCGCGCTGGTCGGCGGCCTGTGGCTGATGTGGTGGATGGGCTTCAACCTGTCGGTCGCCGTCGCCGTCGGCTTTATCGCGCTCGCGGGCGTAGCGGCAGAGACCGGCGTCATCATGCTGATTTATCTCGACCACGCTTGGCAGGATCAGACACGCAAAGCGATCGCCGAAGGACGCGCCGTCACGCGCGCCGATCTGACCGCCGCCATCATGGAAGGTGCCGTGGAGCGCGTGCGCCCGAAGATGATGACCGTGATCGCCATCATGGCCGGCCTCGTGCCGATCCTGTGGAGTCATGGCACGGGCTCGGAGGTGATGCAGCGCATCGCCGTACCGATGATCGGCGGTATGGTGTCGTCGACCGTGCTGACGCTCGCCGTCATCCCGGCGATCTATGCCGTGGTGAAGGGCATCGGACTGGGGCCCGAGAGAACGACGGCACTTCATACGGAACGAAGATCAGTGGCGATAGCAAAGGAACACGTGACATGATGAATGAAGGATGGATGTGGGGTATGGGCCTCGGGCACATCATCGTAATAGTGCTGGTCGCGCTGGTGATTGCTGCCCTCGTCAAATACGTCTTCTTCCGGTGAGGGGCCTGCAGCAAGCGGCACCAGATGCCGTCGGCCCGCGATGGCGCGAGCGGCTTGTTGCGCTCGCGCTTTATGCCGGCTTGTCAGCGTTCGGACATCTTCTCTGGGAGATCGTGCAGCTGCCGCTCTACACGCTCTGGCGGACGGCATCGCGCGCAGAGCTTGCCTTCGCCGTTCTGCACTGTACCGGCGGCGATGTCCTCATCGCGATGAATGTTCTGCTGGCATCGGTCGTGCTACTCAGAGCCTGGAGCTGGCCGCGCGGACAAGCGATTCACATAGCCGTCCTCGCCATCCCTCTTGGAATTGTCTACACGGGCTTCAGCGAATGGCTCAACGTGTACGTCCGCCAGTCGTGGATTTATGAACCGGCGATGCCGACGATCACTATTCTCGGCTACCAGATCGGCCTATCTCCACTCGCGCAGTGGCTCTTTGTGCCGGCTGCTGTTTTGGCCGGGCTGGCGTCAATGCGCGGATGGCTCGTTAAATCCGGGTCAAGTCTACCGGCGCCGTGAGAGTACGCAGCACCCTGATCTTGGCGATTGCTTCTGCAATGGCGCCCCACAAGGCATCGATGGTCCGGGCGCCGGCCTTCTTCAGCAGCGCTTTGAGCTTGGAGTAGGCCATCTCGATCGGATGAGATCGGCGAGTAGGGCGGCAGGTAGCGCAACTCTGCGCCGCGCCGCTCGATCGCACATCGCACGGAGTTCTTTTCGTGCGCCGGCAGATCATCTATGATGACGATGTCGCTCGGCGAGAGCGTCGGTGCGAGCACCTGCTCGACCCAAGCGAGGAAGGCGGCCGCGTCCATTGCGCCGTCCATGGTCATCGGAGCCGTCATGCCCGAAAGCCGGAGGCCGCCGAGTGGCTGGCAGGCCGGTCCGTCGTCGGCTCCTGGCTCGGCGTCGCCCATTGGGGCGTGCATGCTGAAGGACCGAGGAACGACACGCTGTGTCCCGCGCGGTCGCCCGCTTATGCCATCTCAATCAGCGATCGCCTCTGATGCCGTGTGGGAGTACGTGCGCCCGCATTCGGCGCCATTGGTATAAGCGGCACATATTTATGAACGCGTAACGATTGCATCCGTCCGAGCGAACTTTCCGTTGAAGCAAGCAACTGCCACCAACGCGACTTGAAGCGCGCTTGCTGCCTCCGTCACACGCAGGAAGGCCGCCATGCCCGTAAACCCACTATCGACACGCCACTTCGCGCTGGCCGCGATCGCCACTCTGGTCGTCTCGCTCGCCGGGGTAGCGACCCACGCCGTCGCCTACCAGTCGAAATCGATCGCGACCGTAAACCTCGACAAGCAGAACATGGCCTTGGGCGGCTACGATCCGGTTGCGTATTTCACCCTCGGCAAGGCGACCGCCGGCAAGACCGAGTTCAGTGCGGTGCACGAAGGCGCGACCTACCGGTTCGCCTCGGCTGCGCATCGCGACACCTTCGTGGCGACACCGGCGCGCTACCTGCCCCAGTATGGCGGCTACTGCGCCTATGCAGCGTCCCAGGGCTACAAGGCCGATGCTGATCCAAAGGCATGGCACGTCATCGATGGGCGCTTATTCGTCAACTACAATGCATCTGTGGCCAAGAGCTGGACCGCAAAAGCTGCCGACTACATCAAAGCGGGTGATGCGAACTGGCCCCGCGTCAAATCGTTGCCCGCGCAGTGACAAGTTCGGCGTCGATTGTCGCGAGCCCACGGATGACAAGACCGAAAACTGTGTTCGTGCTCGCGGGCGGCGGCAGTCTCGATGTGGTCGAGGTCGGCTTGCTGACGCGCCACGTCCGCAGTCGGGAGATGAACGAACCCTCAGAGAAAGCGGCCATCGGTCGGCCAACAACGTCTTCCAGGGATACGTGATGCGCCCGCGTCTGCATTTGCTCGACCAGCGGACGAGACTATTCGCACCACACGATCTTGCCCTGGCGGACCCAGAAGTGGGACCGGCAACCCGTACGAAGCCACACAGACGGGTGGAGCGTAGGATAACCTTGCTTGTCGATCGTGACATCCCAGCGTGGACGGACTCCATCAAGAACCATCATTTCGAGCCGATGACCGCAGCCGCACGGACACAGCAATCCGACACTCCAATCCTCGCCGTCGTCACGCATTAGAATGAGGTCTCGGCGCGGCAGTCCGTCTGGAAGCGTGTCGCCAGCAAGGATCTTTAGGGATCGCCGCGGCGCAAGGCGCGCCTTAAAGGAACGCCACCAGAAGGGAGATGGCTTCATGCAGCTTTCCTCCGGAGTGCAAGTGCCGGAAGCCCTAGCAATGGCTCGTGGAGACCTGTGCAAAGTGGCAGGGCCTCGTTAGACCTAAAAGTGTCTTCACCGAAATGCTCCTCCTCTCCGTCGGCCAGCATGAAAATGGTGCGCGCGAAATCACGGTTGGAGTTGTGGCGAAAAGGAAAAGTCCGGGCGATAAGCTCCATGACGGTTGCGGAAGCGGCCCGCATGTTGAGAGAAATCACCGCCGGTGCCTGCTCCGCTATACCCTTAAGATAGCCCTCGGCCACACGGCGCTGGTGGACTTCAGGGGCAACACGCGCGAGGTATTCAGCCTCGAGCGTGGCCGGCGAGTAGACATCACGGTCGAGGAGAGTGGCGCCACCAGGCTGCACGAAGTCGATACGGCCACATACTTCAGCGATCCTGCGCTCCGTGCCCTCCTGCCGGGTCGGTATCGATACGCCAACATCGAACAGCGGCATGCAGCAGGCGGCCGCTAGGCGGTCGGCAATGTGACGGCCTTCCGCCGTATCGACGCAGGAGAACAGGACATCAGCTTCGCAAGCCGCCACGATGGCTTCGCGAGTGGCTATCGATTCCGGTACAGCATGAACTCGGCATACCGGGCTGTATCGGCGGATTGCGTCCTTGAGCATTTCTACTTTTAATCTTCCATCCGCAGCGTCTGCCGTAGTTGAGTTCAGGATGCGATTCAGGTTTCGGGCTTCGATCCGGTCGAAATCGATCAGGATAATCTCGCCGAAACCGAGCCGCGCCAGCTGCTCGGCCACGATCGAGCCAGTCCCTGATGCGCCAATTATGCAGGCGCACAGGTGGGAGAGCGAGTGCCGCATGCCTTGCGTGAAGGCGATGGGGACAGCGGGAACGGATGGGCCGACATCCGCACCGCCCGGCCAAACGTGGATGTCATCGCGAGCGCAAATGACTTGGTCGACCGGTTGATATGGGCCACGACCGTCAAAGATGCGCACCCGCATGGCGCCAGACGGCACCATGATGGCTGAGAGGCTGGGTTTGTCGGTTGCTTGAAATAGTGCTGGCAGGAGCAGCGTGTCGCTCGCATCGTCCTGGGACGAGAAGTTGAAGAAGCCTCCCGGGTGCGAGTGCAGTGCCATAATGGAGTAGTCACCTTCGTCGGCGCGATCGATCGCCTGTTCCGCATATTCACCGGGCCATGACAGCGCGTCGGGTTCGCGCCGGGCGCAGGCTGAATGCGGAACCAAGATGGTGTCGTGCACGAGATAGCGCTGTCGATGGTTGCCGACGCGGCGGCAAAGCAGGAGGGCGGCGGCCTCGAGGCCATCACCGGGAAATAGGTGCGCCAGAAGGTTCTGGTGTAGAGGACCTGGAAGCACCACGGATGTTGGAGCGTAGCTCATGCCTCGACTTCCCGGCGGAGCGATTCGTCGACGAGAGCGAGGTGTGTTGTCAGCGAGTCGCGCGAGCTGTCCCACTGGCGGTGACGCGACCAACGCTGGTGGGGGATGCCGCAGATGGTCTCGACATGCTGGGTCTGGGGGATATTTCCGCTAGTCTGCCGGATGAGCGGCGGATGGCAATAGAACATGTCAAGCTGTGCCGCCGGATAACTTGTCGGGAACTCGATGGCGATCGTCGTATGTGCGGCCATATACCCGGCTGGAACCTGGTAGCATGGGAGCAACAACCAGCGGCGCTGGCCGTCGAGAACGGTCTCCCAGCAGAGCCCAAGGCGGTCGAGATGCGTTTCGTCCTGAGGCAAGAGGGCAAAGTCGAGACGGCGAGGCAACGGGGCCTCGCCATTGTCGATCTGCTTGGGCATAAGCCGCAGCTTCTCGATGCCCTCGTGACGGAGATCGATCTCAGTCGAGAGGTCGACGGGCTTTTTCGGCTCGCCGGCAATCTTGAGCACGATGATCCATGCGGCGGTCGGATCAAACCCGGCCTTGTGGATCGCATCGCGCACTACGATCGTGGGGCGATCCGTCTCAATCATGACGCCCTGGACGTTCAGCTTCCATTGGTGCCCATGACGGTGGCCGTGATGATGCTCGTGGGACGAGTTGTGCTCTGCATGCGACGTCATAGGAGTGCTCCATGATGTGCGAAGGCGACGAAGACGATTGCGAACTCGCAACTGATTGCGTAAGTAACATCGAGTCGGCCTGATTGCAAGTTCGCAATCGATTGTCGATGCGCAATCGGAGGGGTGATGAGCGAGCGATTTGACAACGAGGCGTTCTATGCAGCGCTGAACGCGGTCCGACTAAGCCGGCAGTTGACATGGAAGGAGGTGGCCAGTGAGGCTGGAGTGAACGCCTCCACGCTGTCGCGCATGAGCCAAGGATCGAAGCCAGACGTGGACGGTCTGGCGGCCCTGCTAAGTTGGTCACATCTCAAGGCGGAGATGTTCATACCTGGCAGTCGAAAGAATGAGGCCGAGCCGATCGCAAAGATCACCGCGTTACTCCGCGCCGATCCCAAACTGTCGAAGGAGAATGCGAAGCTTATCGAGAGTATCGTGATCGACACGTACAAAAAACTGCGGAGTGACTGATCGTGGGGCTACGACGGGGGTTCAAGGCAGAGGCCAATCGCATCTCCCTGCGCGTGCGCGGGAAGCTGTCGCTCGCTTCGAGCGATCCTATTGATCCGGCAGCCATTTGCCGCCACTTCGATATCGACCTGATAAAGTTGAGCGAACTGCCACTCGATGCCACTCGGTTCCTACGGGCCGAAAAATCGTCGTTCTCAGCTGTGACTGTGCCTTGCGGGCATCGTAGAGCGATCGTGCATAACGATGCGCACGTCCCGTACAGGCAAAGAAGTAATATCTGCCACGAGCTCGCGCATTGCTTCCTTGGACATGAATGTGCGCCGCCTTTGATGGACACCGGTGAAAGAACTCGCGACAGTGAACAAGAGGCAGAGGCGCACTTCTTGGGGGGAGTCCTGCTCGTGCCGGACGAAGCGGCGAAGCGGATAGTACTACGCGGCCTCCGAAGCGACGCATGCCGGATCTATGGCGTGAGCGATGAAATGTTAGAATACCGGTTGCAGGTCAGTGGGGCTATTGCAATTGAGCGTCGCATCGCTGCGAAACGTAGATCAGCATAGCCCGGCTGCATTGAGTGCCCTGCTGAGCTGACATGTTTCGTGTCATCTGAACCGTCAAGGCGGAGAGAGGCAGCGCTGCCAACCCCGCAGTCGCGATGCCCCTGTTTTCGGACGTGGCCAAGGGCGCTGCAACGACTCATCAAACCGAGCCAGCCGAATGTCTCCTTGAGGATAGAGCGACTTGTTGCGGCGCAACAAGAATGCATGGCGGGGTCTACAGTCCATTGCAGAAAGTCGCGATCCGGGAGCAGTCGGAGGTCAGCAGAAGTATAAGCAAGGCGCGGCCATTGGTGTAGCGCAAGCCGCGACTGGCGTGGGGATGCGGAGTCGCGAGGACAGATCCTGTCTTGTCTTGCCCGACTTTGGCCTATACGAGGGTCATGCAAGTGCGAGCCAAATGCGAGCCAAAGTGCGTGGTTTACCTTTTAAGATGCTGAAAAATAAGGGATAAAGTGAGGGGTGGCCCCGCTTCGTAAGCGGGAGGTCGGGGGTTCAAATCCCTCCATCGGCACCATTTTCTCGCCCCACGGGCCGCAGGCTCTCCGCGGGCGCGGAACTCGCGTAGGGGCGACTTGCTTCCTCATCTCCTTCGGCAATGGTCGAGTTTAAACAAGCTCTCTCAATCAGCACCAACTCCTGCTTCGAACGGCGCGTCGGCAGTCTCGAGTCGTTGCGAAGCCGTCCCCGGGACGAGGGAGAGAAGGCCGGCGACCGCCATGCCCTTCTGCGCGCCGTGCACACCCACTCAACTGCCTAAGATCGCGGCATTTTCTCAGGCAAAGTGCCTGATGTTTGACGTTGATCGTCCGTCCGCATCGTCGCTAGTCTCGGTCATCGAAGTGACGATGGCACGGCTCGATGTAAGGGGGAGCCATGGACGGTTCTCGGGAAGTTGCAAACCTGTGGTCGGGTACATATCGCAATCATCAGATTGCTGTTCAAAAGAGCGACCGCGACTGGCAGGTGGTTCTCGACGAGAGCCTCATCTCTGGGCTCAGCTTCGACACGACGGACGAAGCCATCGCGTGGTTGCGCCGCTGCGTCGACGGCAAGATCGCCGAGGAGATCTTCCCAGGCCTCGCCTCCTCGAACTTCGGCTTCGCCACGTAGCGGTCGACGGATTTGGACCTGCGCCGCGGGCCGATTAGGTTATCGGCCGGCGGCTCCCCATATCCGGCAGTGAGGCTTCGCACTTTCGCGGACCGGTCCGGAGTTGGGCAGCATGAGATTTCGGGTCGGCTACGAGTTCACCTATGCGTTCCCGCAGGCCACGCCGGCGATCCTGGCGCTCAACGTGCATCATTCGCGCCTGCCCGATCTGGTCGGCCCCGATCAGATGACAGTGACGCCGACCGTGCCTATCAAAGGCTATCGCGACACCTACGGCAATTGGTGCTCGCGGATCGTCGCCCCTGCCGGCAAGGTGCGGATCACCGGCGGCGCGCTCGTGAACGATTCCGGCCTGCCCGATCCGATCGCGGCGAGTGCCAGCCAGGTGCCGGTGGAGCGCCTTCCTGACGACGTTCTGTTGTTCCTGCTCGCCAGCCGCTTCTGCGACAGCGACAAGCTGCTCGATCTCGCGTGGAAGCTGTTCGGCACGGCGAAGCCCGGATGGGGCCGGGTGCAGGCGATCTGCGAGTTCGTTCACGGACGGATCGCGTTCGGCTACGAGCACGCGCGGCCGACGCGGACCGCGTCAGAGGCCTACGAAGAACGCAAGGGGGTGTGCCGCGACTACGCCCATCTCGCGGTTGCGTTCTGCCGGGCGCTGAACATTCCGGCGCGCTATTGCACCGGCTACCTCGGCGATGTCGGCACCGCGCCGCCTTACCCGCCGGGAGATTTCGCGGCCTGGTTCGAGGCCTATCTCGACGGCCGCTGGTACACGTTCGACCCGAGAAACCTCGTGCCACGCATCGGACGGATACTGACCGCACGCGGCCGCGACGCCGCCGACGTCGCCATGATCACCACATTCGGTCCCAACACGCTGGAAAACTTCAAGGTGTGGGCGGATGAGGTGACGGAGCAAACGTAAGGTGCGATAGCGCGTATCGCACCCTCTCTGCTCCTTGCTTCAGGGTCAGAGGGATATTCCCGAGACCGGCCTGTCGCGTTGGCGCCGCTCTCAGAAATAAGCCTCACCAGGACCAACCGGTGGCTTCCATTCGCAATCGCTGAACGGGCCGTGGCCGTTCTTGGCGACGAAGGCGACGCGATCCTTGCTGGTCTTCTTGTCGACCAGCGCGTTCTTCAGCCAGTCGAGCACGAACTGGTGGCAGTCGAGGCCGCCGAGGTTGGGGATGCCCCACAGCGGGTGAAACTGGTCCTCGATCACCCACATCTCCTTGCGGCAGGTGAGATCGCCGTAGACCTCGATCGCGTCCTCGAGCGGGCACAGCGGATCGAACTCGCCGGTGACGAGCAGGGTCGGCGCCTTGATCTTCTCCGTGTACCCCTTCATGGTCATCTTCTTGGCCATCTTGTCGAACTCGTCCTCGTCGGTCATGCCGGCCATATACATGAACACCTGCTTGAAGCGCGGCGAGCTTTCCGTGAAGATTGTATTGTTCGGGTTGAAGCAGGCGACGCCCGACGCGATCGCGGCGGCGCGGTGGTCATAGCTCGCGAGCCTCAGCGACCAGTAGCTGCCCATCGAAATGCCGTACACGCCGATCCTCTTGGCATCGACCTCCGGCCGCTTCTGCAGGTAGTCCATCACGGCGGCACCCGCGCGCTCATAGTTGTCGCCGACAGCGCGGATCTTCTGCATGTTGGAGTTGCCCTGGCCGGGGCCGTCCATGCACAGCACGTGCATGCCGCGCGGGATCGCGATGTTGTTGTGGGCCTTGATGAAGGCCTCCTTGGTCTGGTCCATGCCCGGCACGTAGATCACGCACGGCGCCTTCGGCTTGCCGGGCAACAGGTGCAACAGGCACGAGATCGTCTTGCCGTCGTCGAACGGAACCTCGACGCGCTCGATCGGATAGGACGCGACCTCGCTGCGGCGGTCCACCATCTCGCTCATCTTGTTGTAGAGATAGGTTTTGACCGGATGATCGTCGAAGAAAATCGGGTGCTGCGCCATCCGGTAGCCTTCGATGGCGTGGTCGTAGTGTTCGCAGGCGGTGGCGTTGTGACCGAGCTTCTGGGCCTGCTTGGCGAGGGCCTCGTCGTGCTCGGCCTTCACCCGCCACGTCTTCGGCAGCATGCGGTAGTTGTGGGCGCGGGTCGGCGTCTCCTTGTCGTCGCGCTCGAAGTTCTGCACGCGGCCGCGCATGTTGAGCGCGAGATCGAGCATCCACTGCTGGTTGTCGCGCTTGGTCCTGAGCTTCCTGATCGGCATGGGGTGTCCTCCGTGACCGCGCCGGCCGTCATGTGCGGCCAGCGTCGATCACGGAGCGTAGTCAGACTTGCGACGCCCTGCCAGTGCGAGTCGTGCAAGGCAGCGCGGCGCCCCTGAGTGGCGTGGGACGGAGCGTCACTCCACCGGCGGCGGGCAGGAGAAGAACGAGTGCATGATGTGCCACAGGCGGAAGCGCTGGCTCGACACCATGCCGCCGGCGTGGGTCATGTTCTTGACCATGATGAACTGCTTGTCGCGCGTATCGAGGTCGCGGAAGAACTCGTACAGCTCCTCGTCGGTGGCGTTGCCGTCGTGGTCCGGGCGGATCAGCATCACCGAGCAGGTGAGCTTCCTGGGATCGACCAGCGGCATGTGGAGGGCCATGTCGACGTAGGTGCCGGCGGGCACGCTGTCGCCGAACTTGAGCTCGAAATCGGCCATCGCCTTGACCACGGCCGGGTCGGTCTTGCCGCGCACGTCGCGATTGAAGACGTTGTCGATCTGCGCCATCCCGAACGGGCGGCGAGGGCTCGCCTTCAGCTGCTCGATGATGCTGCGGCGACGCTGCATCTCGGGCGCGTCGCGCCCGTGGTGAGTGTGCGCGTGCAGGATCAGCTTCTCGACCCGCTTCGGCTCGGCATTGGCGTAGGCGCCGGCCTTGATGGCGCCGGACGACTCCCCGAACATCGAGACCGACTGCTGGCCCGAATTTTCGACCACCAGCGGCATCGCGGCCTTGAGATCCTCGACGCCGACCAGAATGCCGGACGGCGAATCCGTGCGATCCGAGTAGCCGTAGCCCTCGTGGTCCATGGTCCACACGTCGTAGCCGAGGGCGGCGAAGTGATCCATGGCCGAGTAACCGGTGCGGCCAGGCACTGTGAAATCGTAGGTGCCGCGACTCGAGAACGTCGAGCCGTGCACCAGGAACAGCGCCGGTTTGGGTCCGGCTTTGGCGGTGTCGTGCTTGCGGTAGACGTACAGTTTCACCGGGCCCTTTTTGACCCAGTGCTCCTCGGCCTTGATCGTCATGTCGGCTCCCTGACTTGGCACCACCCAGACCATGGCGTGGGGCGCTATTTGGTGTGACTGGTGGTCCTCAGTCTGTCCTTGTGGATGGCCCGGCTGGTGGCGTTGAAGCCGGCGATCAGGCCATCGACGGCAACCTCGATCGTGCGCTCGACATCGAGGTTGGGCTCGGCGTTGTATACCACGCGGCGCATGCCGTTGTAGAAGATGCCGCCGTGGACGACCCAGAGGTAGTCGATCTCTGCCGGGTCGATCGGCACCTCGTCGGCCGTAGGCAATCGGCTTGCGCTGCGCAATTCCTCGCAAATCCGCTTCAGCACGTTGCTCTCGACGAACGTGATCCACCAGCGGTTGATGCCGAGGCCGCGCAGACCGGCGAACAGGTAGATCCGCATCCATTCCGGCGCGAACATCACCTGGGTATAGCTGCTGTAGAACGAGATCAGCCGCTCGCGCAGCGGCAGCGTCCGGTCACCGATCAGGATTTCCCATTCCGTCCGCCAGCGGCCGAGATACACCTCCTCGTAGACCTGCCGGATCAGATCCTCCTTGGAGGGGAAGTAGCGATAGATCAGCGGCTGCGTGACGCCGAGCCGGCGCGCGAGATCTCGAGTGCCACCGTCGAAGCCGACCTCGGCGAAATAGGTGATCGCGGCAGCCAGGATCTGGCGGCGGCGGTCCTCAGGTGTCAGGCGGCGGCGGGCCGGCTGAGCCTCGCGCTTGATCGGGCCGACGATTTCGACAACCCGGGCCGGCACCGCCGCCGCAACCTTCTTGCGCCGTTTTGGTGGTGACTTGCGCTGCGTCGTCGTGCTGCTCGTTGCCATGCGATACTACCGTTCGCCCGTACCAGCGCCTGCCGCCGTCTTCGCATACGCGCTTCCGTGCGCGCCGGCCGACGGTGCGTCGCTACGGGAGCGACGCACCCTGTTTCGTCAGTCGGCCGACAACGCGGCGACCAGGGTCTCGCGATCGAGCGGCAGCTCGCGCACGCGGACGCCGAGCGCATGCGCGACCGCATTCGCGAGAGAAGCCGCCACCGGACCGTGCGAGACTTCACCGGCGCCGAGCGGCGCGTCATCCGGCCGGTCGATCAGCTTCAACTCGATCTCGGGAACCTCGGAGAATTTGAGGATCGGGTATGTCTCCCAATCGGTCGAGACGACGCGGCCCTCGTCGAAGCGGACCCGCTCCTTCAAGGCACACGACAGCGCATAGACGATGCCACCCTCGACCTGGTTGAGCAGGCCGTCGGGATTGATCACGAGGCCGCAGTCGACCGCGCCCCAGATCTTCTTGACGCGGACCTCCTCGTCGACCTCGACCTCGGTGACCAGCGCCAGGTAGCCGGCTCGGTTCTTGTAGCGGGCGAAAGCGATCCCGCGGCCCGTGCCGGTGCCGGCGGGTAGCCCTTCCTTCCAGCCCGACATCGCGGCGGCCGCCTCGATCACGGCGCGCGAGCGAGGATCCGACATCAGCGACAAGCGGTAGCGGACCGGGTCTTGGCCCGCCGCGTCGGCGAGCTCGTCCATGAAGCTCTCCAGCGCGAACACGTTGGCGAAGGCGCCGAGACCGCGAAACGAGGACGTGCGCACGGGCGTGCCGGGCACGAAGTGATGATTGATCCTCTGCGGGAAGTCGTAGAGCAACGTCGAATTGCGCACCCCACCGCCGCCGCCGCTGTCGGGCACGTCCTGCAACACCGGCGGGGGCGGAGGATTCGGCAGCGCGAAAGCGCCAATCAGGTTCGGGTTGCCGGCCATCATCGGGCGCCGGCCGTGGGTGCCGCTCCACAGATCGACGACCCAGTCCTGCGGCCGGCCTTTCTCGTCGATCTCGGCGGAGACCCGCACCTGTTGCGCGGTTTGGAAAGGATCGGACGCGAGCTCGTCCGCGCGGCTCCACAGCACCCGGATCGGCTTGCCCGGGAACTGCTTTGCGATCAGCGCGGCATCGAAGGCGACGTCGTCGGCGGGGTTGTGGCCATAGCAGCCCGAGCCGTGGTGATGGATGACGACGAGCTTGTCGGCGGGGTGCGGCAAGGTCTTGGACAAGGCCGCGCGCAACGGGAACACGCCTTGGGTGTGAGACCAGACGGTCAGAATGTCGCCGTCGAGACGGGCGAGCGCACAAGACAGGCCAATCGAGGCGTGGGCGATGTAGGGCTTGGCGTAGGTCGCCTCCACCTTCTTCACCGCCTTGGCCTTCGTCACGGGCGTGCCGGCCTCGATGACGCGATCCTGGCTTGGTTGCGTGGCGAGGTGCTGTCCGGTCGCCAATTCCGGCGTCAGCGGCGCGCCGCCCTGCCATTTGGCGATCCGCGCCGCGGTCTCCATCGCCTTCATCGCCGCCGTCTCGTCGTCGGAAAGCACCGCGACGTAGTTGCCCGAGCGCCAGACCTCGACCTTGCCGCCGGCCGAGCGTGCGACGGCGCCTTCGTCGAGCGCGGCCAGCTCGGCGCCCGGCCACGGCTGGCGCAGCACGCGCGCATGCAGCATGCCGGTGGGCGAGAGATCATGGATGAACGGCGCGTTGGTGCCGAACACCTTGCCGGGCAGATCGATGCGCGGCAGGCTCTTGCCGATCAGCCGCCGCTCGCTCTTGGCCTTGACGGGCGCCGTGCCGGTGGCGGTGCGGTCGAGATCGACTTCGCCAGACAGCGTCCAGTAATCGAGGCCGGTTTCGGCGCCGCCCTTCAAGATGCGGCCGGCGTCCATCGTCAGCTCGCCGATCTTGCAGCCGAGCTTGAAGGCGGCCTTCTCCAGGAACAGGCGGCG
>CAMDBL010000113.1 GCA_945889015.1 Devosia equisanguinis | reverse complement strand
CATCGAGGACGAGCTCGGCGGCAAGGTGGCGTGATCTCGAGGTCACAGGACGTGATCGCAGGTCCGAGGGTGCTACGGACGCTCGGTCGACCCTGACGTGCCGTGTCCCGAGTGCTGCTCTTGTCTTGCCTGGCGGTCGCTTTTGGCATCCAATGCCTCTCATTCGATGCGGCCACGAGAACGTCCATGCCCGATTGGCTCTACGACTGCGGACCCAACGGCTTGTGGGTGTTCCTGCTGCTGACCGTCATCCCTGGGGGGGCGGCGGCATGGGCGACGGGCCGCGCGATCGCGGGCACGTGGCGGCCGCTGTGGCAGGTGCCGGTGTACGGCCTGCTGCTGGCGGCGGCTGTGCGGTTCCTGCATTTCGCGCTGTTCGAGGAGCCTTTGTCGGCGCCCGGCAACTTTGTCGTTTCCGCGGCCGTGCTGCTGTCGGCGACCGCCCTCGGCTATAGGCTCGAGCGCGTGCGCGCCATGATCACGCAGTACGACTGGCTGTATGCTGCCGCGGGCCGGCTCGGCTGGCGGCGCGTCGGCGAGGGGTAAAGTCGCCGACGCAAACGATTCCGGATGACTTTGGCCGCAATTCCGAGGAATCCTGTGCGACGGGGCGGACCCGTGAGTGACGATTGCGCGCGCATCCGCATCGCGCAGGTCGGCGCCCGGTGGCCGTCACAGGGAAAAGGGAGAGCACATCCATGAGGTTTCCTCGCGTTTCCGGGTTCGCGCTGACAGCGGCCGTCGCCTTGACGGCTGGCTTCACGGCGAGCGCTCAAGCTCAGATCAAGATCGGCGTCGCCGGACCGATTACTGGGCCCAACGCGGCTTTCGGCGCGCAGTTGAAGAACGGTGCCGAGCAAGCCGCCGCCGACATCAACGCCAAGGGCGGTATCAACGGCCAGAAGATTCAGATCATCACCGGCGACGACGTCTCCGATCCCAAGCAGGGTGTTTCCGTCGCCAACAAGTTCGTCGGCGAGGGCGTCAAGTTCGTCATTGGCCACTACAACTCCGGCGTGACCATCCCCGCATCGGTGGTGTACGAGGAGAACGGCATGCTGGTGATCACGCCGGCGGCCACCAATCCCACGCTGACCGAGCGCGGCATGTGGAATGTGTTCCGCACCTGCGGCCGTGACGATCAGCAGGGCGCCGTCGCCGGCAAGTACATCGCCGACAAGTTCAAGGGCAAGAAGGTCGCCGTCATCCACGACAAGACGACCTACGGTAAGGGTCTCGCCGACGAGACGAGGAAGGCGATGAACAAGCTCGGCGTGAAGGACGTGCTCTACGAGGGCGTCAACACCGGCGAGAAGGATTTCTCGGCGCTGGTCTCCAAGATCAAGCAGGCCAACGCCGATCTGGTCTACTGGGGCGGACTGCACACCGAGGGCGGTCTGATCCTGCGCCAGATGCGCGACGCCGGCGTCAAGGCCGTCCTGATGGGCGCCGACGGCATCGCCGACACCGAGTTCGCGGCCATCGCCGGACCGGCCGCTGAAGGCACGCTGATGACCTTCGGCCCCGATCCGAAGAAGCGCCCGGAAGCCGCCGCCGTGATCAAGTCGTTCGAGGTGCGCAAGTTCGACCCGCAGGCCTACACACTCTACAGCTACGCTGCCTTGCAGGTGGTCGCCAATGCAGCGACCCAGTCCAAGTCGCTCGAGCCCAAGAAGGTGGCCGAGACGATCAGGGCGGGTAAGCCGTTCAAGACCGTGCTGGGCGATCTCGCCTACGACAAGAAGGGCGACCTGACCAAGCTCGACTACGTCATGTACACCTGGAAGAAGGGTGCCGACGGCAAGATCGGCTACGTTCAGAACTGAAGATATGCGACAGGTGCCAGACATCGCGTCTGGCACCGTTCGACGCGGTCGGTTGGGTCGAGGGCGGCAAGCCCGCGCCCCGACGGATCCGGAACACGAGCCAAGACGGCCGAGCCAAGACTGTCGAGTGTCGCGCGGGCCGCGCTCATTCACCTTGCACCACTCGTCTTTTCGTCATGCCGGCCGAGGCCGGCACCCAGGACACGACGCCGCATCGGTGCGAACCGTGTCGATCAGTGCCGGAGATCGAACAGTTGCGCTTGGCTGGTCTCGTCGTAGCTTTCCTGTGCCTCGTCACACCCGCCTCCGCCGAAATCCTGATCGGCGTCGCTGCTCCGATGACGGGACGGTACGCCAAGCAAGGCGAAGCCATCCGCAAGGGCGTCGAGGACGATGTCAGCCGGGCGAACACGTCCGGCGGGATAAAGGGCCAGAAACTGTCGGTGATCGCCGTCGATGACGGCTGCGACGCCAAGGCGGGCGTCGAAGCCGCGCGTACCCTGATCGAGCGCAAGGTCGCCATCGTCGTCGGCCACACGTGTGCTGGCGCGGCGCTCGCGGCGTCTCAGGTCTACGCAGCCGCAAATACCGTCTTCTTCGCGCTCAACGGTCACCCTGACATTACCGATAAGAGGGCAGGGCTGACGATCTTCCGTCCGGTCGGGCGCGATGATCGCCAAGGCGATGCCATCGCCAAGCACGTCCTCGAGCATTTTCATGGTCAGCGCATCGCGATCGTGCACGATCGGACGCGGTATGCGCGCGTGATCGCAGATCGGGTCCGGTTTGTGCTCGGTGAATACAAGATGATGCCCGCGATGTCGGAGGGTCTGGTTGCGGGTGAGAAAGACTACCGCTGGCTGATCGAAAAGCTGCGGACCTCCAAATCGAGTGTCATCGTTTTCGCAGGCTTTCCCAACGAAGCAGCCGTCCTGATGAAGGGGATGCGCGCCGTTGACCTCGATCTGCAGATGATCGGCAGCGAATCTCTCATCGGCGGGCTATGGCTTGCGGCGGGTCCGCTCGCCGAAGGAACGCGATTGGCGGCTGCAGTCCGACCCGAAATTTTCGCTCACGGCCTGATCGAGGTGCTTTCCGATGCATCGGAACTGGGACCGATCGAGGGCGTGCAACTCGCTCAGAGTCTCACCGTCCCTTCGCGAGGACGCCTGCGAGGAGGGTTCGACAGTCGAGGCGACTCCAACTCCCAGTCGCACGACGTCATGGTGTTGACTGCTGGTCAACTCAAGCCGATGCCGTAGCAGCCCCGCCGACCGACGGCGGGGCCGCAAGGGCGAATTACTCTCCGCGGGAGGCCGCGATCAACTCGGTCTCCAGTGCGCGCCGGGCGCGCAGCAACTCCACCGGTATGGCATCGCCGGATTCCTGGTACTGGGCCATTTGCTCCTGCAGCAGCGCAAAGCCCTCGCGCGGATCGTCCTGCTTCTCGATCTCGCTGATCACGACGGCGATCTCTCGTCGGCCCTCTTTCGAACGCATCGTCTTTCTCCACTTGATCTGCCGGCGCCACACCGGCTCCAGAATGCGATGACACACCTCCGCGTCATCACGAAAGTTTCGGACCAGCGTGACGACCTGCTGACCCCGTGGCCGCACCCCGATGCGACCGCCGTTTGCGTGTCTACGTGCGGGAAAATTAATCGGAGCTGAATGAGTTTCAAGGCGTGAAATCACGTAATGGTTTGCCGGCTGAGCAGAAACCGGTGGACGATGCCCGTGGACCGGGCGTTCTCGCGCCGCACCAATTCTACGCGGCGGCGCAGCATGCCCGCCGCACGATCGCCCCTTGCTGGATCGGGCGGCATCTGCGACATCTTCTACGCAATCATCGCCAGCCCAGGACGACGACGCGGACATGCGCGGCGAGCTCAATCTCATCACTGACGTTGCCGGACTGAGCGTCGGCAACGCAGACGATGTGCGGCTGGCGAGTGGCGTCAGCGTTCTGATCCCGGATCGGCCTGCAGTTGCTGCCGTCGACGTGCGCGGTGGCGGCCCTGGAACGCGCGAAACCGATGCTCTGAGCCTCGCCGGCTCGGTGGAGGAGGTGCACGCCGTCGTGCTGGCGGGCGGCTCGGCGTTCGGCTTGTCGGCTGCCACGGGCGTGCAGAGCGTCCTGCGCGAGCGCGGCATCGGTTTCGATGTCGGCGGGCAGCGTGTGCCGATCGTGCCGCAGGCGATCCTGTTCGATCTGCTGAATGGCGGCGACAAGGATTGGGGACCGTCTCCGCCTTATGAGCGCCTGGCTCGGGCCGCCTGTGAGGCGGCTCGACGCGATTTTGCACTGGGCAGCGCAGGCGCGGGCTATGGAGCGACCACGGCGACGTTCCGCGGTGGGCTCGGCAGTGCCTCTTTCGTTCTGGAGGGAGGGCTGGTGGTCGGCGCGCTGGTTGCCGCCAATCCCGTCGGCTCGGTCACCGTCGGCGACACCCAACATTTCTGGGCGGCGCCGTTCGAGCAGGAAGGGGAATTCGGTGGGCTCGGGCTGCCTTCGCCGATCCCCGCAGACGCTGCCCGGCCGCGGCTCAAGGGGGGGCCGCAGCAGAACACCACGATCGCGATCGTCGCCACCAACGCCCGGCTCACCAAGCCCGAGGCACACCGGCTTGCGGTGATGGCACAGACCGGGCTCGCCCGCGCCATCCTGCCGGTCCACACGCCGCTCGACGGCGACACTGTGTTCGCGCTGGCGACCGGCGAGGTGGCGCTGACGGGTGGAGCTCGGGGGCTGGCGCTGCTCGGGTCGGCGGCCGCCGACACGCTCGCTCGCGCCATCGCCCGCGCCATCTATGAGGCTGCAGCCGCACCGCCGTTCTGGACGGGCCCGCCGGCCTGGCGGACGCGTTTCCCGGGAGGTGCCGCATGAGGCGCGATCTCCTGCTTTGGGCGGGCTCCGCCATGCTGCTGCTATGGATCGGGATGCTCACCATCGACCAGAACCGCGCCATCCAATGCGCGGAGCAGGGCGGCCGCTGGGAAACGTTGACCTGGCGCTGCATACCCGACGCTGGACGCATCATCCTGCAGCGCGACATCCGCCGGGGGTAGGCTACGCTCCCGCATCCCGAAAGCGCTGATCAGAATCGATCCACCCTGTAAGGCGCGGGATCGGTGAAGGTCGCCTCGCCGGTCATCATCTCGGCGAGAAGACGTCCCGACACGGGGCCGAGCGTGAACCCGAGGTGGCCGTGGCCGAGGTCGAGCCAGAGTCCGCGCTTGCCGGGCACCGGGCCGATCGCGGGAAGCATGTCCGGCAGGCACGGGCGGCGCCCCATCCAGGGTTTGGGATCGACCGGCTCGCCGAGCGGGAACAGGTCGCGCGCCAGCGGCTCGGTTTTGGCCAACTGCACCGGAGTCGGTTGCGCGTCGCCGTTGGCGAACTCGGCGCCTGTCGTCAGTCGAATGCCCCGCGACATCGGTGCCAGCACGTAGCCCCCCTCGACGTCCAGAACAGGGCGCGTCAGCACGGCATTGCCGCGGGCGCTGTAGTGCATGTGATAGCCGCGCTTGCCGATCAGCGGCAGCTCCCGGCCGAGCGGACGCAATACCTCGTTCGACCAGGGGCCGAGCGCGAGTACCACCCGCCGCGCCTCGATCGGGCCGTCGGCGCCGCCGATTTGCCAGCCTTCGCCGCTCTCCTCGAGCGTGCGCGCATCGCCCGTGACGAAGCGGCCGCCGCGGCTCTTGAACAGCTCGGCGTAGGCCTTGCCGACGCCGCCGGGGTCGCCGACGCTGACCGCCTGCGACTTCAGCAGGCCACCGGCGAGCGGGCCGGTCATGTGTGGCTCGAGCTCGCGCAGCTCGGTCGGGGTTTTCGGCTCGGTCAGCGTGCCCCAGCGCTCCGCCGCCACTATGGCCGCGCGAGCGTCCTGCTCGAGGCGCTTGGCGGACCGGTAGACGCGGAGATAGCCGGTGCGGCGGATCATGCCGTCGATGCCGGCTGGACGCATCAGCGCCTCGTGCTCGTCGATGCAGCGCTCTATCAGCGGGCGGGCGCCGTGGGCGGTTGCAGCGATCCGCTCTGGCGTCGAGTGGCGGAAGTGCCGCCACAGCCAAGGGGCGAGCCCGGTCAGATCACGACGATGGATATGGGCTTCCGGCAACCGGTTGAAGGCGTAGCTCAGAACCACCCAGGGATCGCGCGGGAAGCTGTAGGGCAGCACTGCCTCGCGCTGGATGACCCCGGCGTTGCCGTGGCTCGTCTCCTCCGCCGCGCCCCGCCGGTCGGCCAGCGTGACGGTGCGCCCGCGCGCCTGCAGAGCGAGCGCTGCCGATACGCCGACCATGCCGGCACCGAGAACGAGAACGTCGGATCTCATGGAGTTGCTGGGCCGTGCCGCTGACTGACCGGGTGCGAGCCGTCAGACTAGCGGCCCTTGCCGTGACCGCCAACCCGCTGCTGCAAAGCAGGTTGACGAACGGCGGCATCACTCAGCGGCGGTGGGCTTGGTCGCCTCGGTCACACTCTCGACGGGCTTGCCGAGCGCATCGTGGACGTAGAGCCGCTTGATCGCGACATGCAGCGCCACGCTCAGCGGAAAGCCCAGCAGCAGCCCGAGCGGGCCGAGTAGAATACCCATGGCCACGATCGCGAACATGGCGAGGCCCGGCGGGATCGCGACACTGCGGCTAGCCAGCAACGGCATCAGCACGTTGTTCTCGATCTGCTGGACGGCGACGAGCACCGCGCACGTCCACCAGACGGTCTGCCAGTCTTGTGACAAGGCTATGGCCAACGCGGGAACAGCTGCCACGACCGGGCCGATGTAGGGAACCATCTCGGCGACGCCCGCGATCAGGCCGAGCGCCAGGGCCGAGGGCAGACCGATCAGGGAGAGACCGACGCCGGTCGCGACGCCGACGATCACCATCGCGATCAATTGCGCCCCGAGCCAGCGCCTCAGCGCAAGGCCGCACTCGTCGAGAGCCGTCGCGACATTGGAATGGACCTGGACCGGGACCAGCTTCATGAAGCCTGTCCGATAGAGTGCGGGATCGAGTGCCAGATAAATGCCTCCGAACACCACCACCACCAGCGAGGCGATGGCCCCGAGCACCGTCGTCCCCCACGACAGCACCCGGCTCAGCAGGTTGCCCATGGTCGAGGCGGCGCCACTCTGTTGGATCATGTCCTGCAGGCTGCCGAGCCGCAGTTCGGAGGCGATGCTGGACAGGTCTCGCGGCAAGCGCTCGGCGAGCCCCTGCAACTCGCGCACGAGCTGCGACCCGAACAGATAGATCGTCAGGCCGAGCACGGCCAGGATCAGCAGCCCGCCGGCGAGCAATCCCCACCCCTCTCCGATGCCGAGACGCCGGGAGATTGGATCGGCGATCACGCGCAGTGCGATGGCGAGCAGGATGGAGGCGAACAGCAACAGCAGCAGGTCGGCCAGCAGCCAGATCGCCACGGCGGTCGCCAAGGTCAGGATGGTGAGCAGCAGACGACGCAGGTACGCGACATCGCCGGGATGGGCCGACAGCATGAGAGGGGCTCCGCGGAAGTGTCCGAGAACAAGCCGGTCAATGCCGGGTTCGTTCCAGCCGCCTCGGTCGGGCCGCGTGCGGACAGGCCAATTCGCCGATTTGCCCGGTTCGCCCGGCTCTGCTAGGCCTCCCCGCGATAGACCGCTCCCGAGCCAACGACCGGACCTGCCCATGATCCCCCGCTACTCCCGACCCGAGATGACCGCCATCTGGGAGCCCGACACCCGCTTCCGCATCTGGTTCGAGATCGAGGCGCATGCTGCGACCGCTTGCGCCGAACTCGGCATCATTCCGAAAGAGGCGGCCGCGGTCATCTGGGAGAAGGGCAAGGCCGCGAAATTCGACGCCGCGCGCATCGACGAGATCGAGCGCGTCACCAAGCACGACGTCATCGCCTTCCTGACGCACCTCTCCGAGCACGTCGGGCCCGAGGCGCGCTTCGTGCACCAGGGCATGACCTCGTCTGACGTGTTGGACACCTGCCTCAACGTGCAACTCGTGCGCGCAGCCGGCCTGCTGCTCGCCGATATCGACCGCGTGCTGGCCGCGCTCAAGACCCGCGCCATCGAGCACAAGATGACGCCGACCATCGGTCGCAGCCACGGTATCCACGCCGAGCCGACCACATTCGGCGTCAAGCTGGCGCAAGCCTACGCCGAGTTCGCGCGCGGGCGCGAGCGGCTGGTTTTGGCTCGCGAGGAGGTCGCGACCTGTGCGATCTCGGGCGCCGTCGGCAGCTTCGCCAACATCGACCCCAGGGTCGAAGAGTACGTGGCGCAACAGATGGGGCTCGCGCCCGAGCCTGTCTCGACACAGGTGATCCCGCGCGACCGCCACGCCATGTACTTCGTCACACTGGCGGTGATCGCCTCGTCAATGGAGCGGGTCGCGATCGAGCTGCGTCATCTGCAGCGCACCGAGGTACTGGAGGCGGAGGAGTTTTTCTCGCCGGGGCAGAAGGGCTCGTCGGCGATGCCGCACAAGCGCAACCCGGTGCTGACCGAGAACATCACCGGCCTCGCCCGCATGGTGCGCGCCTACGCGATGCCGGCGATGGAGAACGTCGCGCTCTGGCACGAGCGCGACATCTCCCATTCCTCGGTCGAGCGGATGATCGGTCCGGATGCGACGGTGACGCTCGATTTCGCGCTGAACCGGCTCGCCGGCGTGATCGAGAAGCTGGTCGTCTATCCCCAGAACATGAAGCGCAACCTGGACAAGCTCGGCGGCCTGCACAACTCGCAGCGCGTGCTGCTGGCTCTGACGCAGGCCGGCGCGAGCCGGGAGGATTCTTATGCGCTGGTGCAGCGCAACGCGATGAAGACCTGGGAGCGCGGCGCCGACTTCCTCACCGAGTTGAAGGCCGACGCGGAGGTGGCCAAATACCTGAAGCCGGCCGAACTCGAGGCGATGTTCGACCTCGGCTATCACCTCAAGCACGTCGACACGATCTTCGAGCGCGTGTTCGGAAAGGCGTGAGCGGTCAGCGGCTGGGCGCTCACATCCTCTCGAAGCCCTTCAGCGCCGCGAGCATCGTCATGATCTCGGCGACGCTCGGTACCTTCTGGGAGCGGGCGCTGCCGCCTTCGCTGCGAGAGCGGCCGGCGAACGGCTCCCAGATCGCGGTCTGGAACGCCTTGTCGCAGTGCTGACCCGATCGGAACGCCGAGTGGCTGCCGCGTATTTTCAGGCGTGACAACAGCCAGTCCGCCGCCACCTCGCTGACCGCTTCGGACACCGGCGCATTGCGTGGGCCCTTGAGTTGGACGATGCACGGCAGACCGCCGCTCTCGCAGGCCCGCACCTCCATCGTGGCGAGGCGGAGGTCGCCATCGCGGATGCTGTACAGGCGGCAGTCACCAGCCACGACGCAGACGACGTAAGTGCCGACGCAGCTTCCCATCACGGTGCCCTCGTCGATGATCGCGCCGGATGTGCTCAGCGGCACGACCTCGATGTCGCCGATCCTCGCGATCTGCGTCCACGGCGTCGGTTCCGTCTCCGAGGCGAGGCACAGGTCCTGCAGCACGCGCATCAGCCAGTGGCGCGTGATCATCGCGGCACGACCGAGGCCGAGCTTTGGATCGAAAGGCCGAAACATCAGCTTGGCGGCCGGTTGCTCGGGATGGCGCGAGAACCATGCATAGAACACCAGCGGCAACACCGGCAGCGCGGGAACACGGCGACAGGCGAACAGCCGCTTGCTGCCGAGCCACTGCGCGAGTTCCCCGTCGCCATGGGCGCAGGCCTCCAGCACGGTCTGCAGCCAGCGATCGGGGCGGCCGCTTGACGGCGGGCACGTCGTGACGATCCGGCTCGCGAACGCCGGATCATAGACCGGCGCACCGAACGCCTGCGGCAGCGGCTGGCTGAACGCCTCCGGCGGCAGCTTGCGCATCCACAGCGGCAGGCCGAGCACGCTCGCGATCGCGGCCAGCGGCTCGCCGTCCGCGACGAGTGTCATCGCTTCGGCGCGCGTCCCGTCGGAGGCCGGCCTGCCGATGATGGCGAGGGCCGCGGCGGGAAAGCTCGTCAGCAGGTCGGCATGGCGCGCCGAGATCGCGGCAAACGCCGCAACGCGACCGCGCATCCGGCCGCTGAAGCGTTCCAGAAGGGCACCGATCGGGACGGCGTCGTCCGGGCGCCGCGACGGAGAATGATCGATACGGATGGAAAACGGAACGAGCATCATGCTTGCACCTCCGATGGCTGTCGATCCATGACAGTCGCGAGAAGCTCACCTGTCGGCCCTAAATTCGCCCGACACGGATGTGCTAGATAGAGGCACAATTCGTTCGACAATTTTGTTGGAAGAGCCGCCGCGACAGCTCGCGGGACAGGCATTGGTCAGACAGAATGTTGGATGGCGGATGCCGATGGCGCACCGTTAGGGTGCCCTGCCTCCAATGCTGCTACCGCCAGAGACCAGGAGCTTGCGGATGGCGAGGGAACCAGGATCTGACGAGGGCCCGGATCGCGACGATCTCGGTCCGTGTCCAAAGTCGTCGCAGGGGCTCGAGGAGGAGACCGTTGCGACGATTTTTGCAATGAGCATCATGAACGCCGTGATGTTGAAGTACAAGAGGGCCGTGCTGAAGCATATCGTCATGCCGCCGCCCGGCCGCATGGGGAACGCCGAGTTGTTGTCTCATTTCGATCGTCTGTTCGAGACCGATGCGCTGCCGTACCTGTCGACGATCTGGAAGGAGAGCCGCTGCTTCGTCAGCCTCGAGGAGATGGAGCTCGCCGGCGTGACGACCTGCAACGAGGGCAATCGTCCGTTGACGCGTAATATGGTTGGCAAGATCAACGGCCGCCTGGAGCGCGACGCGCACCGGGTGAAGGTCGATCTCACCGAGGAGAACAGCCGCAAGCGCTTGATCGATTTGATCGAGCGGTCCGCCGAAGGGGACAAATACGTACGCAGGGCCGGCCGGATCGCCGATTCCGCCGAGGCGCTGGGATTGATCGAGACGGACGCCGCCTGGAAGGAGGCCGAGCGTTCGACCATCAAGCCGATCCGCGCGACGGCGGCGCTCGACGCGCTGCTGCGGGAGGTCGCCGTCTACAAGCTCGCGCTGTTGCGCCGCGCCGCGCTCGTGGACGAGCCGGATCAGCCAGAGACACCAAAGTCGCCAGAGACGGACGTCGAGTGAGGCCGTGATGTTCTGGTTTTCGCCTGTGTATCGTGGAACGATTGCATTTCCCGAGCGACTGGTGCCGGCGCTCCTGTCACGGTGGCGGGGCGCGCTACCCGATGAGAACGATGGTTCGGTCATGCGATCGCCGGCGGAATTGTGGAGGCCGGAATGCGCAGACGGGTCGAGCTTGGTCTTTCCGAGGCTGGACGTGCGGTCTGAGCCGTCGGTGCAACAGGCGATAGCCGACGAGCTCGAACGATCCGACGTCATTGTGTTCATCGTATCCACGAGTTTTCTGACACACGGCGTCGGTGATTGTTTCTGTTTCGACATGCCCGGCGTGATCGACCGGTTGCGCTTTCCCGATCGACACCGCGAAATGGAGCCGCCGCCATTCTCCCTGAAAGGCATTCGCGAACTCTCGCTCGGACCGGCCACTGCCCGTTGGGGTAATGCGAGACACCTCGTCCGTCCACTGATGCCAATTGCGGACCGGATCGAGGCTGTCTGCCGGGCCGTCGGATCTCAGATCATCGAGCGGTGCTGCGATCTGCTGCCCTTCAAGCGCCTGCCACTGTCGCCGCATATCGAGTGGCGGAAAGGCTATATCGGCTGCGTCTGCAAGCGGTCCGCGGGCCTCGAGGAGCAAGCTGGTGCCGGCGCAGGTGCCATGCATCTGATCACATGGTCGGCATCCGGCGTAGACGTCGCGCTGCGAAGGGAGCGTCCGTATTTGGATGCAAGGCTGATCATCGATCCACAGGCGAGATGGAAAGCATTTGCTACCCCGTTGAATACGGCGTCGGGCGGGAGTAGTTTTGGATTCGATACTTGTATTCATGGTCCCCCCCTTTTCGCAGAGGGAGCAAACGCGATGCCTCCGGAGAGGACTCCCGCACTCACTCCGCCGACGCAAAATCTCAGAAAGCGGAAGAAGAAGCCGGTGACGCGGCCGCCGGAGGCGGCGAAAGCAAAGGTCAAGCCGGTTCCGCCGGGGACGATCCGGGACATCAAGGATATTGTCGTCAGGATTGATTTGTCGAATTGCGACGTGAATGGTCCCCAAGCGGGGGGAGCTTCGTCACTGCCGGCGGATGGTTCGGCGCCACCACAGGACGATCCGATGGGGCTGGCGATCTTCGATCAGTTCAAGGGGCAGCGCCCGGCCGATCCCGCGCTGCGGCTCAGTATCTGTGAGATCGTCCGCAACCTCGAGCGCGCCAAACCCGGATGCCTGGCGCGCAGCCTCGAGGACGACGATGCGGGCAGCGTCCTGCTCAGTCTCCATCGCGGTGGCAAGTTGTTGAATTGAGCGTGCTGCCGCGTGATGAATTGAACCGAGACAGTTACTGCGTTCTCTCCGGCTTTTCGGTCTGTACCGTCGCATCCGGCTTGAAGAAGACATCGACGCGCATGCCCGGCAGGACCGGCGGCTGCCCATCGAGATCGATCACGACCTCGAGCACATCCACGTCGCTCGGACGGCGCGGCCCGCGGCTGGAAAGGCGCGGCGGTGCAAGTGACTGGGCCAGCGTCGACACCAGTCCCTCGAACTCGCGGCCGGGATAGGCGTCGGACTTCACCACCACGCGCTGGCCGTTGCGGATCTTGGCGACATCGCGCTCTTCGACCTCGGCGCGGACCTGCAGCCGCGACACGTCCCCGAACACGATCAGCGGCAGCGCCTCGGCGGAGGGGGCCACGGTCTCGCCGACCTTGGCGTTCACCTGCAACACCGTTCCGTCCGAAGGGGCGCGGATGCGGGTGCGCTCGATCGCGGATTCAGCGAGGCTCAACTCCGATCGCGAGCCGGTCAGCGATGCCTCCAGCCGGGTCGGCAGCGGCACGCCCGCCTGTGACTGTACTTTCCTCAGCGTGTCGCGCTCCTGCTTGAGCTTGTCGCGCCAAGCCTTGAGATTGGTCTGCGTCTTGACCACCTCCTCGGCCGACACCTTGCCGTTGCGCTGCGCCTCGGTCATGACGTCGACATCGATGCGCGCCTGGAAGGCGGCGCGCTCGGCGACGGCGACGGCGTCCTCGGCGGCACGGCGCTCGGCACCCCCGCGTTGCACGGGCTCGAGGTCGCGCTCGCGTTTGCGCACGGCAGCCTCGGCCTCGATTGCGGCATGCCGGGTGAACAGGTCGGCATCGTCGAGGCGAACCAGGACATCTCCGGCCTTGACCTGCTGGTTGATCTTGACGGCGACCTGCACCACGCGGCCGGACGTCTGCGGTCCGATGCGAACCTCGCCACCGCGCGGCTCGACGCGGCCCGGCGCGGATGCGACCCACAACGCGCGCGAGGCTTCGGGCGCGGCGGCGATGGCCGAGGTGGTCGGCTGTGCAGCGGCGACGATCCTGTTGCCGTCGAGCTTGTCGCGTAGCAGCTTCCAGGGCTCCATGGTGACGGCCACGCCGACGGCACTCGCCAGCACCACGGCCACGCCCAGGGTGACGATGGAGGAATCGAGCTTAGGCATGGAGTTTCCGCTTTCTCTTTCTGTCTTTGATCTCGGTGACCTCGACCCGGCCTTCGAGTTCTTGCCGGCTGGTCTCGCTGACGATCTTGCCATCCTCGATGCGGATGACACGATCTGCATACGGGACGATGCGCGGATCGTGGGTGACGGCCAGCACGGCGCGATTGGGGTCCTTGGCGAGCTCGGCGATCAGCGCCATCACGGCCTGGCCGTTCTCGCTGTCGAGGGCGGCGGTCGGCTCGTCGGCGAGGATCAGCTTGGGCTGACCGGCAATAGCACGCGCAACGGCCACGCGCTGCTGCTCGCCGCCGCTCATGGTGCGCGGAAAGCTGTGCAGGCGATGACCGAGACCGACCTCCTTGAGCGCCTCCTCGGCGCGCCGACGCGCCTCGCCCGGCGTCTCGCCACGGACATCGAGGGCAATGCGCACGTTCTCCATCGCCGTCAGGGTCGGGAACAGGTTGTAGGACTGGAACACGAACCCGATATGGCGGCGGCGCAGATCGGCGAGCTGCTCGGGTGACAGCCCGGACGTGCCCTCTCCGGCGAGCGTCACGCTGCCGGAGGTCGGCGACAGGATGCAGCCGATGATCGACAACAGCGTGGTCTTGCCGCTACCCGACGGTCCCATCAAAAGCGTCAGCTCGCCTGCCCGGACCTGCAGGCTCACGCCCTTGAGCGCGCGCACGAGACCGGCCCCCTGTCCGAGCTCCTTCACGACGTTGTCGACTTCGACGATGGTCTGTTTCATCGGCTGAACACCATGGCTGGGTCGAGCTTGGTGACCTTCACGATCGCCGACACGGCGGACACCGCGCACATGAACAGTGTGATCGCGAACAAGAACACGGCAAGCCCCGGAGTCATCAGGATCGGCAACGCCGTCTGCTCACTGAACAGCGTGACGACCATCGCGATCGCCATGCCGAGTACGTATCCGACCAGAGCGCTCAGGCCGGCCTGCACCAGGATCACACGGTGAATGTAGGCCGAAGACGAGCCGAGTGCGCGCAAGGTCGCGAACTCGGTCAAGTGATCCTTGGTGCTCGAATAGAGCGTCTGCGCCACGATCACGGTTCCCACGAGTAGACCGAGCAGCGCGCCACCGATCAGGGCCACGCCGGCACCGGTCGAGAACAGCCACTGGTTGAGGCTGCGCTCGCGGAACTCGTCCTTGGTGAGAACCTCGGTGCCGCTGAGCCGCGATTTCAACGCTGCGCGCACCGACTCGCGGTCGGCGCCGGGTCGTAGCTTGATCAGCAGAAAGGTCGAGTTTTCCGCCGGTGCGCCGAGCAGGGAACGGGCGCGCTGGAGGGTCGTGAACACGTAGGGGGCCATGGTGAAGGAGCGGATGCCATCGGTGATGGCGGCGACGCGGACACGGCCGGTCTCGACCTGGGCGCGATCACTGATGCCGTTGATGCCGAGGTCGTCGAGGTACGTCCGGTCGACCACGACGGCATCTGGGCTTTTCACCGATTGCAGGTCACCCTGCACGATGTTCCAGGGCTTCAGTCCACCGTCGTCGGGATCGGCGCCGACCAGAACCACGGTGGTGCTGCCACCGGCGGGCTTGCGCCACTCCGCGAAGGTGACGATGATAGGCACGACGTCGGCGACGCCGGGCGTTGCCAGGGCCGCATGGCGCTCGCGGCCGGTCAGGATCAGGCCGCCTTCCTCGAAGCTCTTGGCGCCGAACGCCGTCACCCACAGTTCGCCTTGGGCGTTCTCGATCATACCGACGATGATCTTTTTGGCGCCGGAGTACAGACCGAGCTGCACGGCGACGAGCACGATCGAGAACAGGATTCCGACGAGCGTGACCGCCAACCTGATCTTGTCGTGGAACAGATTGCGAAATGCCAGCGTAAAGACCATCGACGACCGCCGCCCGTTCTTTCTCTCTTGACGATATTGCCGCCGAACACGCTCGCGAGCG
>CAMDBL010000112.1 GCA_945889015.1 Devosia equisanguinis | reverse complement strand
GATCCCGCCGCCAGGCGCCTGCATGTGTGGCTCGCGGGCAGCGATGCCAGCGGCCCGATTCTGTTGAAGCGCAGTTATCGAATGGCGAGCGGCGACACGAGCTACGCGATGGAACTGGCCGCGGTCGTCGCATTGGGAGTGATGGAGGGCCGCTGGAAAGCGAAGATGGCGCCGTCGTCGCGGGCCCCTGCGTGGTCGGCTGCAGGGGGCTCGGATCCCTTCGAGATCACTGTCGAGTTCCGTAGCCGTAATCAATGGGAGGAGATGCGCAGCCGGCTGACGCGCATTCCCGACGTCGAGGATGTCGATGTCGTCGCGATGAACACGCGCAGCGCCGTGCTGGTCCTGCGCTTTCCCGGTGGGCCCGATCAACTCACCGGCGATGTCGAGGCCCAGGGTATGGCGCTGGAGCGATCGGGGCAGGGATGGGTGCTGCGTCCGATCCAGTAGGGAGCGGGTCGGGCTGATCGTTGTGCGCCGCAGCATGCGCCATCGACCTCTACTGTCGGGCGCCTACGGGTGAATTCCGGCCAGAATCAGCGGCATGGGTGCAATTGCCGCTCGACGCCGCCGACCCGGGCGGCGTAGGCTTTCCGCCGATCCGTGCGCCCGGCGCCACGACCGTCCGCAGAGACGGGGCACCGGCTTCGAGTTATTTCGAGGTACGGAGCCTCTGGGGAAACAGCCAAGGTCGATGTCGTACTCTCGCGCCGCCAACCTGCCCAATCTGATCACGCTCGGCAGGGCCCTTCTGGTGCCCGTCGTGTTCTGGCTGGTCGTGTCCAACAAGGCGCAGGCGGCGTTCGGCGTCTTTCTGCTCGCCGGCGTGAGCGATGCCGTGGACGGCTATCTCGCCAAGCGCTTCGGCTGGCAGACCACGCTGGGGGCCTACCTCGACCCGCTCGCCGACAAGTTGTTGATCGTGTCGATCTTCGTCGCGCTCGGTGTGCTCGGCGAACTGCCCTCGTGGATCGTCATCGCCGTCGTCTCCCGCGACATCCTGATCGTGCTCGGTGTCGTCCTGTCCTGGCTGCTCGGCCAGCCCGTGCAGATCAAGCCTTCGCTGGTGAGCAAAGCCAATACCACCGTCCAGATCGGCCTTGCCGCCCTGGTCCTGGCCGACGAGGGGTTTCACCTTGGCCTCGACGGTGTGCGGCATGCTCTCGTATGGTTGACGGCGGCGTTGACGATGGCCTCGCTGGCGCTCTATGCGCGTGACTGGATGCAGCACATGGGCCAGGGCGAGGCTGGGGGCGGCGTCAATCGGTGGCCATGAATAGCCGTTAGGCCCGCCCATGGCCGGGTTGCACCACCGCGGGTGGTGTCACGGCGAGCGCGGGGGCGGTGGCATGCGAAGGGCGGATAAACAGGTTTTGTTCTGGCTGACGGCGGCCATGTTGCTGCTGCTCGCCATCCTGCTGCTCAAGGACGTGCTGTTGCCGTTCGTGGCCGGCATGGTGATCGCCTATTTCCTCAATCCGCTGACCGAGCGGCTGACGTGCACCGGGATGAACCGCACGGCGGCCTCCGCGCTGGTCGTGGCCGCGGTGGGCGTACTGGTGGTGGCGACCCTGGTGCTGCTGGTGCCCAAGATCGTCGCGCAGATGCAGCAACTCGCGCTCACGCTGCCCGACGAGGCGGTGCGTCTGCGTCAGATCCTGGAGACCTGGGCGCGCGAGCGTTTCGGCGTCCGCTTCACCCAGATCGAGACCTCGCTCGACAATGCGACGGCCGAGCTCGCCAAGAACTGGTCCGCCTGGGCCGGCATCGTCGCCCGCTCGCTGTGGAGTCAGAGCCTCGCGCTGTTCAACTTCATCTCGCTGCTGTTGGTGACGCCGCTGGTGGTGTTCTATCTGCTGGTCGACTGGCATCCGATGCTGGCGAAGGTCGACGGCTGGCTGCCGCGCGAGCATGCCCCGACCATTCGCAGGCTCGCGACCGAGATCAACGAGGCGGTGTCGGCGTTCATCCGCGGCCAGGGCACCGTTTGTATGATCCTCGGCGTGTTCTATGCGCTGGGGCTTTCCTGGGTCGGACTGAAGTACGGGCTCGTCGTCGGGCTCGCGACCGGGATCATGGCGTTCGTGCCGTTCGTCGGCTGGGCGCTGGGGCTGTTGACGGCGGTCGGACTCGCCGCGGTGCAGTTCTGGCCGGAGACGCTGCCGATCGCGATGGTCGTCGGGGTGTTCCTCTGCGGGCAGGCGCTCGACGCGGCGTTCCTGTCGCCGCAGATCGTCGGCTCCAAGATTGGCTTGCATCCGGTCTGGCTGATCTTCGCACTGTTCGTGTTCAGCTATCTGTTCGGCTTCGTCGGCATGCTGGTCGCGGTTCCCGTGGCGGCCGCCATCGGCGTGCTGGTGCGCTATGCGGTCAGCGTCTATGTCGAGAGCGAGATGTTCAGTGGTCCCTCCGACCGAGGCGGCCCCGGCGTGGGGACGGGGACGCCGGTATGAGCTCAGCGGCTGCCCATCCCCAACTGACGCTGGATCTGTCGCAGCGTCCCGCGCTGGAGGCGGAGGACTTCCTCGTCTCCGGTTCCAATGCCGCCGCCGTGGAACTCGTCGACCGCTGGCCGGAGTGGCGCCACTGGGCTGCCGTCGTCACCGGCCCCGCCGGGTCGGGCAAGAGCCATCTCGCGCACGTCTGGCAGCTCAAGTCCGGAGCGGCCTTCGAGAGTGGCGAGAGCCTGTCGGAAGGGGCCGTCGCCCGGCTTGCGCAATCCCGCGCCCTGGTGATCGAGGACATCGATCGCGGCATCGGTAGCGAGCAGGCGTTCTTCCACCTGTTGAACCTCGCCCGGGAGCACAAGCTGTCGATCCTGATCACGACGCGGATCGCGCCGGGCGGGTTGAGCGTGACGCTTCCCGATCTCAGGTCGCGGCTCAGGGCGCTGCCGCTGGTCGAGATCGAGCCACCGGACGAGGCATTGATCAAGGCGGTGGCGGTCAAGTTGTTCACCGACCGCCAGATCGTGATCGAGCCGCGCGTGATCAACTACCTGGGGCGGCACGTCGAACGGTCGCTCGAGGCGGTGTCGCGGGCGGTCGCGGGCGCCGATCAGCTTGCGCTGGCGCGCCGCGCCGCGGTCTCCACCCGCATCGTCAAGGAGGTGCTGGAGGCGATGAGCGGCAGCGAGTTGCCGGATTGACCGGCCGAGCTAGGCCGCCTGGGGTTGGGGGGTCGCGCAGGCCTGCAACCTGACGATCTCGGCATGGAGGCGCAGGGTCAGCGCGCACGCGCTCTCGCGGCCCGGTGGCAGACCGGCGGTGGCGATGGCCGGCGCAAAGCTGATTTGGATGCGCGGCCGCGCCATCAGGTGCGCCATCTGCATGGATTTGGGCCCCCGGTAGAACGCGGGCACCAGCGGCGCGCCGGCGGTCAGCGCTATCGTCGCCGCGCCCCGCTTGAAGTCGGTGCTGGCCGCATTCCGCGTTCCCGTCGGAAAGATCAGGATGATCTCGCCGTTGCGGACGGCATCGACGGCCGTCTTGATCGAGCTTGGCGAGGGAATGCCCCGGTCGATCGGAATCGATCCGCCTTGCCCGAGCGCCCAACTCGCGATCGGCGAGGCGAACAGCTCACGTTTCGACAGGAACCGCAGCGGGCGGGGGTAGACCGCGTAGGCGAGCCAGAGGCTGTCGGCCCAGCCGACGTGGTTGCAGGCGATGACCGCGCCTCCCCCGCCGCGACCCAGAGCATCGGGCCGATCGAGAACCTCGGGCCTGCCCACGCGCTCGAAGAGCACTTTCAGGGCGGGTGAGGCGACGGCGAGCATGGTCATGGGGGATACGCTCCGGCGAATGGAACCATCGCCGGCGAAAGCTACCCCGGCTGGATGCGTGCGGTGCTAACCTGGGCTAGCTTCGAGCATGCGCTCGCTCGCTCGTGATCGGCGCACCAGCCAGCCGGGAGGTCAGAGCCGTGACCGGCACCCCACGCGACGGCAGCCTGCTCGCCCGCAAGCTCTGCGCGTTCGTTCAACTGTCGGCGTGCGAGCTGGAGTGTCTGGCGGGCCTGCACGCGGCGCCGATCCGCATCCCGAGCGGCGGCGAGATCGTGCACGAGGGCCAGACCGGGCACGTCGTGCACATCCTGCAGGAGGGCTGGGCCTGCAGCTTCAAGCTGCTGCCGGACGGCGGTCGCCAGATCATCACGTTCCCGTTGCCGGGTGACTGCGTCGGCTTGCGCAGCGTGCTGCTGCGGACCTCGGATCATTCGTTCTCGGCCCTGACGGACGTGGTGGTGAGCCGGGTCGAGGCCTCGCGGTTCCTGGAGGTCTTCAGCACGTTTCCGCGGTTGGGGGCGGCGCTGCTGTGGGCGGCTTCGCGCGACGAGGCGATGGTCGTCGAGCATCTCGTCAGCATCGGGCGGCGTAGTGCCATCGAGCGGACGGCGCACTTCTTCCTCGAACTGGTCGAGCGGCTGAAGATGGTCGGGCTCGCGACGGACGAGGGTTACGCCTGCCCGCTCAACCAGTATGTCCTCGCCGACGCGCTGGGGCTCAGCGCCATTCACGTCAACCGCGTGCTGCGGCAATTGCGCGAGCGTGGCCTGCTGACGGTGCGCGGGCGCTCTGTTCAGATCGGCGACCTCGAAGGGCTGCAGCGGCTCGCCGGTTTCCGCACCGAGCCGTTCAACCTCCAATGACGTCGGCCCCGGTGATGCCGGCCTCACTGAAACCGGAGAGATCCGAAGCTAACCCACGTCAGCACATGTGGTGGCGGGACTCAGTAGCCTGTGCACGGGCTCACCCGCCCGATGCCGTCGTCGAAGGCGGGGCGATCGCCGAACATCAAGGAGGGATTCGCATGCAGATTCCGATCGAGTTGAAGCCAGGCCTCATTGGAGCCGTCGTCGGCGCGGGCGCTCTCGCCCTCGTCGGGTTCTCCTGGGGCGGCTGGCAGAGTGCGTCCAAGGCCGAAGCCGGCGCCAAGCAGCAGGTCAGCCAGGCGCTGGTCAAGGCGCTGGCGCCGATCTGCCTGGACAACTACCGCCGTGCGCAGGATGCCACCGCCAAGCTCGCCGAGCTGAAGAAGGCCAACTCCTGGGAGCGCGGCTCGTTCGTGGAGAAGGCGGGTTGGGCGAAGATGCCTGGTGGCACCACGGTCGACAGCGCCACGGCACAGGCCTGTGCCGAGCTGATCGTCGAGAACAAGCTGTGAGCGCTGGTCCGTCCAAACGGGGCTCGGAGGCTTGATCGACGTGCCGGGCCGGGCTTGCCCGGTCCGGCCTGTCATGATCCTGTAGCAGAACCGTTGCCCCAATCGGCCCCGGCGACGGCTACCGAGGATCGACACATGGCGAGCACGCGAACAAGGGCTAGGGACAAGGATCACGTGGACGTGGTCGAGCCGCCCACGGGAGCCGCACGGTTCTACAATCGCGAGCTGTCCTGGCTACAGTTCAACCTGCGCGTGCTCAGAGAGGCGCAGAACCAGAACCATCCGCTGCTCGAGCGGCTGCGGTTCCTGTCGATCTCGGCGACCAACCTCGACGAGTTCTACATGGTGCGCGCCGCCGGCATCTACGGCCAGGTCGCGGCTGGCGTGACGACGATGAGCCAGGACGGGCTGACGCCGTCCCAGCAGCTCGACGAGATCAACCGCTTCGTCGCCCATCTCGTGGCCGAGAAACAGGCCTGTTGGACCGAGCTCAAGACGGAGCTTGCCGCAGCCGATATCGACATCGTCGAGGCCAAGGACCTGCGTCCCGACGAGATCCAGTGGCTCGAGGGCTACAAGAACCAGATCTTCCCGATCCTCACGCCGATCGCGATCGACCCGGCGCACCCGTTTCCGTTCATTCTCAACAAGGGCCTGACGATCGCTGTCGAGATGGTGCGTCAGCGCGACGGCAAGGCGATCAACGGGCTGATTCCGATCCCCCCGCAGATCGATCGCTTCGTGCGCCTGCCCAATCCTGGCGCTGCGCCCGCCGAGCGCCGCTTCATCCGTCTCGAGACGATGATCGGGCGCTTCACCTCCGAGCTGTTCTCGGGCTTCCAGATCAAGAGTCACGGCGCGTTCCGGGTCCTGCGCGACAGCGACATCGAGATGCAGGAGGAGGCCGAAGATCTCGTCCGCACCTTCGAGACCCTGTTGAAGCGCCGCCGCCGCGGCAACGTGATCCGGCTCGAGCTCGAGGCCTCGATGCCCAAGCGCCTGCAGAAGTTCGTCGTCGACGAACTCGAGGTGACCGAGCACTCGGTGTTCGTGAAGGAAGGCCTGCTCGGCCTCTCCGACACCCAGCAGATCATCGTGACCGACCGTCCCGAGCTTCTGTTCCGCCCCTTCAACGCGCGCTTTCCCGAGCGCATCCGCGAGGCCAGCGGCGACTGCTTCGGCGCAATCCGTGCCAAGGACATCATCGTCCATCACCCCTACGAATCCTTCGACGTGGTAGTGCAGTTCCTGCGGCAGGCGGCCGCCGATCCCAACGTGCTGGCGATCAAGTGGACGCTCTATCGGACGTCCAAGGACAGCCCTATCATCCAGCTGCTGAAGGACGCGGTCGAGGCCGGCAAATCGGTGACGGCGGTCGTCGAGCTGAAGGCGCGCTTCGACGAGGCGGCCAACATCCGCTGGGCGCGCGATCTGGAAAGCGTCGGCGTGCACGTCGTCTACGGCTTCATCGAATTGAAGACGCACGCAAAGCTCGGCCTCGTTGTGCGCCGCGAGGGCAACGAGATCACCACCTACTGCCACATCGGCACCGGCAACTATCATCCCCAGACCGCCAGGGTCTACACCGACCTGTCGCTGTTCACGACCGATCCGGCGATCGCCCGCGACGTCACCAAGGTGCTCAACTTCGTCACCGGCTATGGTCAGCCGGGCGAGCTGGAAGTGATGGCGGCGAGCCCGCACGGTATTCGCGAGCTGATGGTCGAGCACATCGACGAGGAGATCGAGCACGCCAAGGCCGGCCGGCCCGCCGCGATCTGGTTGAAACTCAACTCGCTGGTCGACAGCCAGATCATCGAGAAGCTCTACGAGGCGAGCGGGGCGGGCGTCGAGATCGATCTCGTCGTCAGGGGAATCTGCTGCCTCCGGCCCGGAGTTCCCGGCCTCTCCGACAACATTCGCGCCAAGAGCATCATCGGCCGTTTCCTGGAGCACGCCCGCATCTATTGTTTTGGCCGTGGACAAGGGCTTCCCTCACCGAAGGCCGCAGTCTACATCAGCTCCGCCGACATGATGCAGCGCAATCTGGATCGTCGGGTGGAAGCGATGGTGCCGATCCGCAATGCGACCGTGCACGAGCAGGTGCTGAACCAGATCATGGTGGCCAATCTCAAGGACAACCAGCAGAGCTGGCGGATCATGGCCGACGGCTCCTCGGAGCGGATCCGGCCCGAGGGCGACGAGGAACCCTTCAATGCACACAAATATTTCATGACCAACCCGAGCCTGTCAGGCCGGGGCCAGGCGCTGAAGGAGAGTTTCCCGCCCCGGTTCAGCCTCCCGCCCAAGGACTGAGACCCCCAAGGACTGAGACCAAGGATCGAGTGAGGGGATGTGATCGAAACTCCGAGCGGCAACGGCGAGCACACGGCAGGACCAGCGATCGAGCCGATCGCGGTGATCGATATCGGCTCCAACTCCGTGCGCCTCGTGGTCTACGACGGGGCGACGCGTGCCTCGACGCCGCTGTTCAACGAGAAGGTTCTGTGTGGTCTCGGCCGCTCGCTCGTCTCCACCGGAAGGCTCGGCTCGGAGGGCATCGGCCGGGCGCTGGCGACGCTGCGCCGGTTCAGGACGATCGCGGGCATGCTCGGGGTGACGACTACGCGCATCCTGGCGACGGCCGCTGTGCGCGAGGCCGGCGACGGCTCCTCGTTCATCGGGCTCGCCGAGGAGATCTGCGGCACCAAGGTCGAAGTGCTCTCGGGCGAGCGGGAGGCGGAGCTCGCCGCCAAGGGCGTCATGATGGGCTTTCGCCGTCCCGACGGCCTCGCTGGTGATCTCGGTGGCGGTAGCCTCGAGCTGATCGACATCGGCGAGAACGGCCTGCGCGAGGCGGTGACGCTGCCGCTCGGCGGGCTGAGGCTGATCGACGAGACCGGCGACCGAATCGACCGCGCCGTCGAGCTGGTCGACGAGCGGCTGGCCGGCGTGCGCTGGGCGGCGAAGGGCCGCGACCGCGCGTTCTACGCGGTCGGCGGCACCTGGCGCGCGCTCGCCAAGCTGCACATGGCGCAGGCACACTATCCGCTCCGAGTGATGCACGGCTACGCCATCCCGACCAAGGATGCCATCGACTACTGCGAGATGATCCGGCGGACGAAGAAGCTGTCGACGCTGGCGGGCATCGAGGAGATCTCCAAGCCGCGGCGCGAGGTGCTGCCCTACGGCGCGGTGGCGCTCGAGCGGCTGTTGAAGCGGATTGCCCCGACCGAGGTGGTGTTCTCCGTGTTCGGCATCCGCGAAGGGCTGCTGATGGAGTTGTTGTCGCCCGAGGAGCGCGACAAGGACCCGCTGCTGTCGTTTTGCGATGCGTATGCGCAGGTGCGCTCGCGCAGCCCTGATCATGGTCACGAGCTCGCAGCCTGGACCGATGCGCTGTTCGCCGAGCCCGGCCCCAAGGAGAGCGATGACGAGCGGCGGCTCCGGCACGCGGTCTGCCTGCTCTCCGACATCGGCTGGCGCGCGCATCCCGATTATCGCGGTGAGCAGAGCCTCAACGTCGTCGCCCACGCCGCGCTGTCGGGCATCGACCATCCCGGCCGCATCTTTCTCGCGCTGTCGGTGTATTTCCGCCACGCGGGCTCCAGCGGCACCGAGGACGGCGGCGAGGATCTGTCTCAGCGCCTCAAGGCGATGGTGCCGAGGCGTAGCCTCAAGCGGGCGCGCATCCTGGGGGCGGCGATCCGCACCGCGCACATGCTCTCGATCGGCCGGTCGGGCGTCATCCCCCACGCGCCGCTGAGCTACGAGCCGGGCAAGCTCGTGCTGACCATTCCCCAGCAAATCGCGGCGCTCGATGGCGAGCGGCTCAGGCGGCGCTTCGATTCGCTGGCCGAGCTGGTGGAACGGGCGCCCGAGGTGCGCATCGCCATGGCGTGAGCCGGGGCGTTCCCCCCTTGAACTCGGACCCGCCATCGCCACAATTCATGTACATTCAATCGTGCTGACCCGCTCCGGTCTCTAGGATTCTACCGATGGCCGAAGACCCGTATTCCGTCCTGGGCGTGCCGAAGACCGCCTCGGACGACGACATCCGGCGCGCCTTCCGTAGGCTCGCCAAGGAATCGCATCCCGATCTGCATCCCGGCAGCGCGACGGCGGCGGACCGGTTCAAGAAGCTCTCCGCCGCCAACGAGATCATCGGCGATCCGATCAAGCGCAAGCAATACGATCGCGGCGAGATCGATGCCGCGGGGGAGCCGCGGCGCGCGCACGCCTATACCGGGCCGCGCGGCGGCCCGCGCGGTGCCGGCGGGCATCCGCAGGATTTCGACATCGGCGACATCTTTTCGGACTTCTTCGGCGCCGGCGGTCGCGGACCGCGTGCCGGTCCTGGCATGGGCGGCTTCGCCATGCGTGGCCAGGACGTGCGCTATTCCCTCGAGGTGGATTTCGTCGAGGCTGTGACCGGCGCCAAGAAGCGGGTGACGCTGCCGGACGGCGGCACGCTCGATCTCGGCGTGCCCGAGGGCGTCTCGGACGGGCAGGTGCTCCGCCTCAAGGGCAAGGGTGCGCCGGGCCAGCGCGGCGGTGAGGCGGGCGATGCGCTGGTCGAAATCAAGGTGCGTCCGCACGCGCACTTCAAGCGCAACGGCGACGACATCGAGATGGAACTGCCGGTGACGCTCGACGAGGCGGTGCTCGGCGGCAAGGTCGAGGTGGCGACCGTCACCGGCCGCGTGCAGCTGACGCTGCCCAAGGGCACCAGTTCCGGGCGCGTCTTCCGGCTGCGGGGCAAGGGCGTGCGCAACGCGGCGGCGGGCACGACGGGCGATCAGCTGGTCAAGGTTCAGATCGTGCTGCCGGCCACCATCGACGACTCGCTCTCCTACTTCATGTCGGAGTGGCGCCAGAAACACGCCTACGACCCCGGGCGGGGGTGAGGCTGCGGCGCGGTCCCCGGGTTCCGTCATGCGCATCGCCACCTTCAACATCGAGAATCTCGACGTGCCGGTGGAGCCGCGGCTGACGGTGCTTCATCCCGCGCTGGAGCGGCTCGACGCGGACGTGCTCTGCCTGCAGGAGGTCAACGGCCAGCGCGTGCCCGGCCGCAAGGGACGCACACTCGCCGCGCTCGACGCGCTGCTGGCGGGCACGCGGTATGCCGCCTATGCGCGGGCGGCGACGCATCCGCCGGGACGCGCGGGCGCGGCCGACGTCCACAATCTCGTGACGCTGTCGCGGTATCCCATCGTCTCGTCGCGGCAGCTCCTGCACGACCTCGTGCCGCCGGTCGAGGCGCGGCTGGTGACGCCTGAGCCGCCCGCGAGCGGGCCGTCGTCGGTCAGGTTCGAGCGGCCGGCGCTGATCACCGAGATCGACATCGCGGGGCGGCGGCTCACCGTCGTCAACGTGCACTTTCGCGCGCCGCTGGCCACGGCCATCGCCGGTGGCAAGAGCGCGCCGTTCGCCTGGTCGAGTGCCGCGGCGTGGGCGGAAGGCTATTATCTCTCGGGGATCAAGCGGACGGGGCAGGCGCTGGAGGTGCGGCTCGCCGTCGACCGGATGCTCGATGCCGACGCGAGCGCGATGGTGCTGGTGTCCGGCGACCTCAACGCGGAAGAGCACGAGACGCCGCTGCGCACGCTGATCGCGGCACCCGAGGACACCGGCAGCGCCGCGCTCGCCGCCCGCGCGCTGGTGCCCTTGGAGCGCGCGCTCGATCCCGACCGGCGCTACACCATCATCCATCACGGCCGCCCGCAGATGGTCGACCACATGCTGGCGAGCCACGCGCTGTACGGACATTTCAAGAGCATCGAGATCCACAACGAGGCGCTGGGCGACGAGGCCATCGGCTACGCCAAGGGCATCGCACCGGCCGGCTCGTACCACGCGGCCGTGGTGGCGGAGTTCGGGCTCGGGCCGGCATCTGGCTAAAGTCCAGGTGCCAGTCGCTGGCAATTGCGGACGGTGTCATCTCCTCGCCTCCTCCCCCTCGAGAGACCAGTTGGCGCGAGCATTTTGGTGCGAAACCCGTGGTGAGGATTACAATCGCGGCCGCGGAAGGAGTCACATCCATTGCACAAGCGTGAGAGTTGGCCGCGTCTGATTGCAACGCTCATTGGCCTCGCATGCATAAGCGGCGGCATCTGGCGCCTCGAAGTCGAGCGAGCGGGGATCAGCTTAACGCCCTTGGCGGTCGGCTCGACGCCGGCCACGGTCTACCGGCGCGAGGCAGGCGCACCTGCCCCTGCGGTCATCATCGCCCACGGTTTCGCCGGCTCCCGGCAGCTCATGGAAGCCTATGCATTGACCCTCGCACGTGCCGGCTACGTCGCGGTCTCGTTCGATTTCGAGGGCCACGGCCGCAATCCGACATCGATGTCCGGAGACGTGACGCGGATCGACGGGACGACACAGTTCCTCATGCGCGAAGTCGGCCGCGTGACCGATGCCGCACTGGGGTTGCCCGGCGTCGATGGGCGCGTCGCTCTCCTTGGTCATTCGATGGCTTCTGACATCATTGTCCGTCGCGCGATTGCAGATCCACGCATCTCGGCAACGGTGGCGGTCTCGATGTTCTCAGAGGCGGTCACGGCATCGGAGCCGCGAAACTTGTTGATCGTGACAGGAGAGTGGGAGCCCCTCTTGCGCAAGGACGCGCTGCGCAACGCGCGCCTCGCCGATCCATCGGCTGGCGAAGGTGTAACCGTGGGCGACCCAGGGAGAAGCACGGGCCGGCGAGCCGTCGTCGCGCCCAGCGTTGAGCATGTCGGCGTGCTCTATTCTCAAACGGCATTGCGCGAAACGCGCTTCTGGCTCGATGCTGTCTTTCAGCGAACCAGCAGCGGTCCCGTGTCTGCGACCGGTGGACCGATCATCCTGCTGCTGCTGGGGATCGTGGTTCTGGCATGGCCGCTCGCAGGCATGTTGCCGAGAGGCGATCGTGCGCCATCCAGCCTGCCGCTTCACACGTTCCTTTTGGCCGTACTTGTGCCAGCGGTCCTGACGCCGGTGGCCCTCAGCTTTGTCGACACGCACTTCCTGCCGGTGCTCGTGGCGGACTATTTGGCCGCGCATCTGTTGGTCTACGGACTGATAGCGCTCGGACTATTGGTCTGGAACGGCGTCAAGATCGGTCACCTCTCTTGGGTCTCTGCGCTCGCTCTCGCCGGCTATGGAATCTTGGTGTTCGGTGGCGCGCTCGATCGCTACGTGGCCTCGTTCACTCCGGGCAGCTCCAGGATTCCGATTATTTTCGCAATTGCGCTGGGCGCCGTCCCCTTCATGATTGCCGATAGCCTCACGCTCGAAGCAGGGCGGGCGACGCTTTGGCGTGTGCTTGTGGCACGCGGGGCGTTCATTGCGTCTCTGGGGGCTGCGGTCGCTCTGGACTTTCACAGGCTCTTCTTTCTGCTCATCATTATGCCTGTGATCGTCGTCTTTTTCACGATCTTCGGGCTGATGGCGGGCTGGGTAGGCCGCAGCACCGACTCTCCATTTGCCTGCGGCCTTGCGCTTGGTTTGATCCTGGCTTGGGCTCTCGGCGTCAGTTTCCCGATGTCTGCACGGGGCTGATGGCGGAGACGCCGCGGCTTGCTCGCCCCACGCCCCGCCCCTACAACTGGCGCCAACACTCAACGCCACACCGGGAGAGACGCATGCCCACCGAGATCACCAAGACGCCGGTCAACGGCATCCGCATGGCTTATCGCATCGACGGTCCCGAGGGCGCGCCGTGGCTGACGATGATCACCGGGCTCACCAACGACATCACGATGTGGGACCCCCAGATGCCGGTCCTCGACCAGAAGCTGCGCGTGCTGCGCTACGACCTGCGCGGACAGGGCCAGAGCGAGGCGACGGTCGGCCCGTACACGCCCGAGCTGCTGATCCAGGACCTGCTTGCTCTATGGGATCATCTCGGCATCACGACGTCGCACGTGCTGGGTCTCGGACTCGGAGGCTCGCTGGCGCAGGGCATCGCCATCCTGCACCCCGGGCGCGTCGACAAGCTGGTGCCGTGCTGCTGCCGTGCCGACATGACGCCGGAGTTCGCGGCCAACTGGCAACGGCTGCAGGGCCAGGTGCGAGAGGGCGGCCTCGAGGCGATCGTCGAGCAGACCGCGCAGCGCTGGTTCTCCGACGACTTCAAGGCGGCCAATCCCGGCGTGATCGACGGCGTCCGGGCGATGATCCGCGGCACCTCGAAGGAGGGCTATCTCGGTTGCACCTCCGCGTTCATGGGCGTGAAGTGGGGCGATCAGCTCGGAAAGATCACCGCGCCGACGCTGTATGTCGGCGGCGCCGAGGACAAGATCGGCGGCCCGCCCGACCTGATGGCGGGGCTCGCGGCGAAGGTGCCGGGTGCGCGCTTCGCGCCGGTGCCGGGGGCGGCCCACATCGCCAACCTGCAGAACCCCGAAGGCTTCAATGCGATCGTCTCGGGGTTCCTGATCGGGTGACGCTGCGGCCGATTCACCGTTCCGGATGAGCGACATCGGTAGGGGATCGGCACGCCATACATTCGCCGTGGATCAACCCCTTGATGTTGCCGGGATATGCGCTTCTTGGTTACCAAGCGGCGCCGGGGACAACGAGGGGACTACCGGTACGTGAGAGCGATCACGCGGCTCGTCGCAGCAATGGCCGTCGTTGCCGCTGCCGTCCTGGCGGCGGGGCATCTCGTCGCCGGCCCCGGCTCCGACCGCACGATCTCGATCTTCAACATCCACACCAAGGAGACGCTGACCGTCACCTACACGAAGGGCGGAAAGCACGACCCGGCCGCGCTCAAGAAGATCAACTGGATCATGCGCGACTGGCGCAAGAATGAAGAAACCGAGATCGATCCCGGCCTCGTCGACCTGCTGTGGGAGATCCACGCGGAGCTCGGCTCGAAAGAGCCCATCCACCTGATCTGCGGCTATCGCTCGCGCGGCACCAACGAGATGCTGCGGCGCAGCGTCGGTGGGCAGGCGAGCGAGAGCCGCCACATCCTGGGCAAAGCCGCGGACGTGCATTTTCCCGACGTGCCGGTCCGGCAGTTGCGTTATGCCGGCCTGATCCGCGAGCGGGGCGGTGTCGGCTATTACCCGACCTCCGCCCTTCCGTTCGTGCATCTCGATACCGATCGTGTCCGCCACTGGCCGCGGATGCCGCGGTTCGAGTTGGCGCTGCTGTTCCCGAATGGAGCCAGCCGCCACGCGCCGAGCGAAGGCGGGCCGATCACCAAGGCCGATGTCGCGACCGCGCGGGCGAGCCACAAGGAGCTTGCGACGCAGGTGGCCGAGTTCCTGACCATCCGGACGCGCGCAGTCGGCACATCACCGGGGTTCGCGCTGGCGAGCGCCGCGCGTCCCGCTCCGGCCCCGGTCGGGCGGATGGCGGCTCTGACGCCGGCGCCTGGCGCAGCACCGAGGCTGGTGGCCGAGCCGAGGCCGGTCGACCGTCCCGCGCGCTTCGTGCTGCCCTCACAAGCCGATCGCCAGCGGCTGGCCGAGCTGGCCGCGACCGCAGACCCGGGGCCGCCGCGTCTCGTCACCGAGCCGCGACAGTTCGATCGCCGGCAGACGTTGGCGTTGGCGCCGTTCGAGCCTAGCTTGCGGCTGGCAGCGCTCAACCCGGGGGCGGCGACGGCCAGCGACGCCCTGTCGCCGGGCTGGAGCAGCGGCTATGCCGCCGCTCCGGCCTATGACGAGGAGCATCCCGAGGAGCTGTCGTATCGCCCGTTCCCAGTGGCGCCGCTGCTGACCGAGACGGCGTCCGCCGACGATCCCGTGCTCGCGCGGATGAGCGCGCCGGAGGTGGCCCGCACCCTCGATATGCTCGACCAGGCGGGTAGCCTCCAGCCGATGCGACTCAGGCCAGGGCAGGCTGTGGCCGAGCGGATGTGGACGCAGGAGTTCCGGGGCGAGGCGATCAATCCGGCGGCGCTGGCGGCCTTGACCGGTCGGGAGGACGAGATGGCTGGCCTGATCCGCCGGTCGGTCAGGACCGCAGACGGGCGTTGAGGCCTTTGGTGCCTTCTGCCGGCCCGCGCGAAGATCCCTCGCGTGTGGGCGAGACATCCCGCGCGGACCGTCCCTAGGGCCGGGAAGGGATAGACCAAGCCTTCAAGCCTCCAGCTCGACATCCCAGTAGAGGAAGTCGCGCCAGCTCGCGTGCAGGTGCCGGGGCGGATACGCACGGCGTGCCGCCATCAGCTCGCGCGTCGTCGGGGGCCGCGGCGGCCTCGCCGGCAGCGGCACGAGCCTGTCCTGCCGCGCGACAATCAAGGTGAGACACGTCGTCAATCAGGGTGAGACTGCGCCGGGGTGGACGGCCGAAGGGAGGGCTTAA
>CAMDBL010000111.1 GCA_945889015.1 Devosia equisanguinis | reverse complement strand
ACTCGCCAAGGCGGGAGCCACCGTGATCGCGCTGGCGCGCACCCAGGCGGACCTCGACGGTCTCGCCAATGAGGCCGGCCCCGGTGCCGGTAAGTTCGAGCTGTGGCTCGGGGACGTACGCGACCAGAAGGTGATCGACCGCATCGCGGCGCTGCCGAAGCTGGATATCCTCGTCAACAACGCCGGCACCAACAAGCTGCAGCACATCATGGATGTCGACGACGAGACGCTCGACCTCCTGATCACGCTCAACATCCGCGCGGCGTTCAAGGTGGCGCAGGCCGTTGCCGGTGTCATGATCAAACAGGGCACGGGCGGCAACATCGTCCACGTCTCGTCGATGGCCGGCCATACCGGCTCGAAGACGCGCTCGCTGTATGCGATGACGAAGCACGCCATCGAGGGCCTGACCAAGGCGATGGCGGTGGAACTCGCCGAGCACAAGATCCGCACCAACGCCGTCGCCCCGACCGTGGTGCGCACGCCGATGACGGCGCCGTTCTTCAAGGATCCAAATTACGAGAAGCGGGCAATGGACACCATCCCGCTGAAGCAGGTCTGTGATCCCATCGATATCGCCGAGGCGGTGCTGTATCTGGTGTCGCCCGGCGCCAAGATGGTCAACGGGCTCAGCCTGAAAATCGACGGCGGTGCGACCGCGCACTGAGTGGAAGCCGGAGGTGTGAGATCGGGAGTCCGGAGCCGGATAGGCACTGCCCCGATCTCTGGCTTCCGATTTCTGGCTTCCCACGTCCTTGGCCCGGGCGTGTCAGACGGCCTGGCGTTCGGGCGCCTCGGCGGCACGTGCCATCAATTCGTCGATCGTCCAGATCGGGCCGATCTCGCTGACGAGATCAGCGCTGATGAAGCGCACGCCGACCTTGTTCTGGCTCCGATGGCGAACCTCGCAGCCGATCTTGAAGTCGATGGCGTCGACGGTGAGCAGGAAGGTGTAGGGCAGCGTCAACGCCTGGTCGATCATCAGCAGCGCGCCGCCTTCGGAGAAGTTGCGGACGTGACAGGCGATACGCGGGCGGCCATCGATGCAGATCCAGCCGTGGACGAGACTCCAACGGCGGCCGAACTGACGGCGGTCGGACGTTCCCAGGGCGTTGTTCATTGCGACTTCTCCGGTCGTGTTCTGGTTGTTGAGCCGACGGAGAGCATAACGGAGAGGTCTGAACGAAGATTGTGGCCGTGCACTGCATATTTATCTGAAGTTATAATTGGATGTTAGGAACGCTTAACCATGGCCTTACTCGCCATGGCAGTTCATCATTCGATTTATCGATGGCTCGATCCGGCCGAAGCCGTCTCGCCCTTTCGACGCCGGAAGAGCTCGCCGACCAGATCGCGGAGGCGCACCGGCGCTGCATCCAGGAACGGCATGGGGCGGATCACCTCGATGGTCGCGACGCCGACCCGCGCCGTCAGCGAGCCGTTGAAGGCGCCTTCGCCCAGTCGGCGCGAAACGCGGCGCAGCAGGTCCTGCCCGAGGAACTGACCGACCAGATCCTCGGTCAGCGCGATGCCGCCGCTGGCGATGATGTGCGTGACGACCAGCCGGGCGAGCCGGAGCCCACCGAACAGCCCGGGACGGCCGCCGTACAGCGCGGCCAGCGCGCGCAGCATGCGCAGATTCTCGAGCAGCACGAACAGCATGCCGATCCAGGCCATCGGGCTGATTGCCGTCACCATGCTGACCCGCTTTGCGGATTTCAGGATCAGACGCCGCGCGGCAGCGTCGAGGGGTGCGATCAACTCGCGCTCGGCGAGCCGCATCAGGGCGCCGGGATCGCGAACGTCGCCTGCGTGCTCCTTTAGGCGATCCTGGCCCCAGCGCAATTCAGGGCGATCGGCGAGAAGGCCCGCCAAGCGGTCGACTGTCCGCCGCTCCAGCGCCAGGTCGTGCTCGGTCAGCGCCCGGGCGATGTCGTGCCGCAGTCCGCCCAGTCGCGACAGGCGCAGCAGGCCGATCAGCTCACGCAGGATCAACACTCCCGCCGCCACCGCCATGAGCACGGCGAGGCCCCAGGCGATCCAGCCGAGGAGATCGTCGCGGGCGAGCGCGACCGAGACGAAGCGGGTGAACCAGATGCCGGCGGCGAGCGTGGCGAGGCCGAGGGCTGCCGAGACGAGGAGCTGGCCCCAGCGGAAGCCCTGCGCAATCTCCGCCCGCGACGGCAGCGCATAGCCGCCGTCCTCGGCCGCAGGCGCCGCGCCGAGACCCGGATCGGCGGCGGGTGGCGGGTCCGGCTCGGGCTCGGGCGGCGGGGGGGCTGCGACCAGCGTCGGATCGTCGAGGGCGAAGGCCCGGGGACGGCGGGGCTCGGATGCGCTCGTCATGTCAGACGGTCTCCAATCAGGAACTCGAGCGCACGGTCGAGACGAATGTGGGGCAGCGCGCTGCCGAGGCCGTCGGCGGCGCCGAGCGGGATGCGGGGCGGGCGGAATTTGACGATCCGCAGCGTCTCTCCGCCGGCGGCGGGCGAGCGGCCGGCCTCTGCGGCGGCGAGTGCCTCCTCTGGCCGATCCGGCAGGTCGCCAGGAAAAATCGCGGTCTCGCGCAGGCCGTCGAACAGCTTGTCGTCGATCCATTCGCCGGCCATCGGCACCCCGACGATCAACGGATAGACGGTTCCTGCCTGCTGAGCCTCTGCCTCCCGCGTTGCCCTGAGTGCCGCCAACGCAACCACGTCGACCCGGGCACCGGCGGCACTCGCCCGGGCGATGGCGCGATCGGTCAACAGCCGCAGCACGCGCTCCAGTCGGTCGTGACTCTTGTGGTGGAGATGGTCGGCCTTGGTCGCTGCCATCAGCAGACGCTCGACGCGGCGGCCGATCAGCGCCGACAGCCAGGAATTCTGTCCCGGACGGAATGCGCGCAGCACCGCCTCCAGCGCCTGCTCGAGATCGGCCAGCGCGTCACGGCCGGCATCGAGCGCACCGAGCGCGTCGACCAGTACGATCTGACGGTCGATGCGGGCGAAGTGATCGCGGAAGAACGGCCTCACCACGTGGGTCTTGTAGCTCTCGAAACGGCGCGCCATCATCGCCGCGAGGGTTCCGCGGCCGATGCTCGCGCCGGGCGCCATATCCAGCGGGCAGAAGGTCAGCAACGGCGATCCCGCGAGGTCGCCCGGCATCAGGAAGCGGCCCGGCCCGAGCGTCGCATAGGCGGTGCCGCTGGTGCGCTGGCGGCCGAGATAGGTGGTGAAGGCCGCGGCGGCCTCGAGCGCCAACGGCTCTTCCTGGGCCGCGGCCGGATCGAGCCGCGGAAGGAGATCGAGGAACGCACGTGCGTTGGCGACCCGCCGCGACGAGCGTGCCAGTGTCAGGGCTTCGGCCGACCAGGTGGCGTAGTCCTTGTCGAGCAGGCCGAGGTCGACCAGCCACTCGCCGGGATAGTCGACGATGTCGACGTTGAGGCGTCGCGATCCGAGCTGGCGCAGCAGGCGGCTCCTCGGCAGGTACTCGAGCACCAGCCGCAGTTCCGAGATGCGGCGGGTGCTTTCGGGCCAGCGCGGGGGATCGGCGGCAAGCGCGGCGCAATGCGTCTCTAGCTCGAACCGGGGAAGGCTGTCGTCGGGCTGCGGCTCCAGCCAGGCGCGCAGCAGCCGGCCTTCGGCCTCGACCTTGAGGAAAGGCAGCCGTCCGCCGGCAATGAGCGTGCGGACGAGCGCGGTGATGAACACGGTCTTGCCGGAGCCCGACAGCCCTGTCACACCCAGGCGAACAGTCGGAGTGAGTTTGTCGGCGACATAGGCCCCAGCCGACCGGACGGCATCGACGGCAGAGACCGTCACGTCGGGCAGGCGCATCCTAGGACCTCCGGTTGAGGCCCCCTAGTTAAGTTGGCGATGTGAACGAAGCAAGGCACAGTGCGCCTGCTGGCGGTCATTGCATCCAGTTTCAGCCGTACATCACGACGAAGACAGCGGCCACCATCACGGTCAGTCCCATGATGACGATGGCGCCATTCCTGATGAACTCGATCATTTTCAACTCCATCACCCAGCCCTTTCAGCCGAGTCCACGACATGTGCGTGGATGAATAGCGCGCCGGGTCTGAACCGAGGTTGAAGCCACCCTTCATCTGTCGTTCATCAAGGGCGGCTCGACGCGGGACACGCGTGCGATCGACCACTTTTCGCGGCATTTCAAGCGAGTATGGCAGATCGTCATTAACCGACGATTGAACGCATGCGGACGCTCACACCGGTCACAGCTCGTGCGCGCGGGTCAATCAAGACTGTAAGGGAGCATTCGAGGAGCGGAAACCGAGCCGCCTTTACTTGGCCGGAGCCTCCGCGCTACCGAGCGGCCGGTAGTCCGGTTGATGCATGGCCATCGCAGCGCGGCGATGATCGAGTTGCTGGTCGGAGATCCACGGCAGCGTCATCTCGAAGATGAGGGGGGCTGGCTCCGTTCGCCAGAGCCTGTCGATCAGGTCGGGATTGGCGGGGCGCGCCGTATTGAGCTTGAGGGTCAGACGGAACTGGCCGGCGTCCTGGACCAGCTTGGGCAGCGGATTGCCGACGGGGTAGAAGCGCACCGTCTCGGAATAGGTCGCCTTGCCGGAGATGCTGGCCGGTGCAAAGGCGCGCTGGGCCGTCTCGCTGGCGCGGGGGTGCTCGCCGAGATAGGCGGAATAGTAGAGCTTGGTCTTCTTCTCCTTCAGATCCTCGACCGCGAGGTCCATCGACAGCACGGTGCCTGTGCGTGCGCCGTCGTTGAGGATGGTGATGGGGATGGCAAACAGTTCGATGTCGCCGCCGGCATCGCGGGCGTAGTGGATTACCGGCGGCACATACACCTCGAGTTCGGCGACCTTCAGCACACTTTCGTAGAACGAGAAGCCGGAAAACCCCAGGGCGAGGGCGGAGAACACCGTCGCGAGCCAGCCGCCGTGGCCGCCCATGTCAACGATCTCGCTGGTCGACGTGGCGTCCAGCGGTGGCGGCGGCGACGAAGTCGAGGCCATGGTTTTCCCTCCCCTGAGAAACAGCTTCTCAGGGAGAAGACTTATTGCGTGTTTGCGGCCGCGACGTGTCTCAGGCGGCGAGCGCGCTGCGGATCACGGCGCTGTCGCCTTCGCGCAGCTTCAGCGTGCGTCCGGTCGCCAGGCCCGTCATCTGGAGGACGCGGCTGAACACGCCATGAAAGTCGTTGAGGATGCGGACCCCGGTGATCGTCATCTCGCGACCCTCGCTGTCGATCACGCCGGTGCCGGTGGCATCGAGCGTCACCGAAGCCTTCATCGAGGTGCGGATCGACACAGTTCCGGTAATGTCGACCTCGTAGCGGCCCTCATCGATCGGCCGGCCCTTGAACGAGGACAGCGTCGCATCGCATTCGCTGACCATCGGCAGCTTCAGGCATTTCTTGCGGATCGCGGCGATGTCACGCGGCAACTGCGAGCGTTGCAGCACGATCTCGGTGATGTCCTTGTTCTGGCTGGTCATCTCGGCAGGGATCCTTTCTGGTCGCGTGTCAACGCGGCGTTGGAGCAGGGGGCTGGGGGGCGGCGGTGCCCTGCAGTCGTGCGAGATCCTGCTCGGCGAGCTTGGAGCCGAGGCTGGTCGCCTGCTCGTAGAGCGCCCGCGCCCGCGCCCGCTCGAGGTCGGCGTCGGCGTCCGTCTTCGGCAGCCGGTCGAGATAATTGGGATCGTAAGTGCGGGCCAGCTCCAGCAGGACGTCGGGCAGCGGTGCGCTCAGCGCCGCCACGTAGCGCTCGCGGGCCGCCAGCACCTCGCCGGACTTGAACAGCATCCGGCCTTCCTCGAGCAACTGCGGCCCGCTGATCGGCGGCCGCCGTGCCTGCTGCGCCGAGGAGGCGGACGGCGGGGCCTTGGGCGCGGGTGTCACCTGCTGTGGCGCCCCGGTCTTGGCGGGCGCCTCGATCGGCGCCGGTGCCGGCTGCGGAGCCAGCGGTGCCGCGGTGGCTGAACGCACGGGCGCTTGTGGCGCCTCGGTCTTTGCTGCGGAGCGCGGCAGAATGCGCTTCACCACCGGCCTCGACGCAGACCGCGCACGGGGTCCGGCTGGTAGCGTGGCTGCGCTCGGCTCGGGAGTATCCTTGAGCGAACGTTGCGGCACGTAGGCGCCATCACGGGCGCAGCCTCCTGAGGCGGCCAGAGCCAGGACGAGGCAGCAACCCCACACCCGACGACGACTATTCATCATCACTCGACCTCGACGATCACGGCACGCTAAGCCAATTGCACGGCTGCAATTCGTCGTGATTCGTCGGATCGTGTCTGCACCGTGGCAGAAGCGGTCCACAGGTGTGGCCGGATCGGACTGCTTTGCCGCAGGTGCGCGCGGCGGCTCGGCCGATGAAGGCGCCCGCTGTGTCCGAGAGGCCTCAGCGCCTTGCGCGGGTCAGATTCGCCGAGCGAGCGTCGGATGCGTCGATGGAGTGATGCCGGAGCCAGGAATGGTGGGCGGTGCAGGGATTGAACCTGCGACCCCTGCGATGTCAACACAGTGCTCTACCACTGAGCTAACCGCCCGATCCATGCTCGCGGGCGCGCCGCAAGCGAGACGGCTCCCTATATCGGCAACCGCGCAGCGTTGCAAGCCGCTGTCTGAGCCGACGGCGAAATGTCGAGAGGGAGACGGGAAGCCGCCGCCTCGCAGCCGTGCCAGGGCGGCCCGGCTGCTCTCAGGATTCCAGCAGCGTATCGACCTCGCGGACAAGGTCCTTGAGGTGGAAAGGCTTCGACAGCACGCGCGCATCCTTGGGCGCGGCATTGTCGGTATTGAGTGTCACGGCGGCAAAGCCGGTGATGAACATGATCTTGAGCTCGGGATCGATCTCGCTGGCGCGGCGAGCCAGCTCGATGCCGTCCATCCGAGGCATGACGATGTCCGTCAGGAGCAGCGTGAAAGGCTCCTCGTTGAGCCGCTCCAGCGCGTCGGCGCCATTGTCGAAGGCGACTACGTCATAGCCGGCTCGCTCGAGTGCACGCTCGAGAAAACCGCGCATGGAGTCGTCGTCCTCTGCGAGGATGATGCGCCGCATCGGCACGCGTGAAGGCTTGACGGTCATGTCCCCAGCACACTCTTCCTGATCGTTCTGATCATATTGGAGCAACGGTTGTCTCGCAGGTAAATCTGACGCGAGTTTGGTAAACGCCTCGTGAACCCGGCCTCATTGAGTGCAAAGTGAGCGCGGAAATGTGGTGATCGCGCGCGCCGCATGGACAACGGGGCCCCGGATTGGCAGATTGGGCATCTCAAGGCCGGATCGATCGGCCCATCATCCCAGCCGATTGACGAGTGACGATGCCGCACCGGGAGCGAGCCGCTATCGACGAGGAGTTGACGCCGCCGTACGAGCTGCGCGTTCCCGCCGAGCAGACGGCGCCCTTCATCTTCTGCTCACCCCACTCGGGCCGCATTTATCCTCGGCCGTTTCTGGAGGCGTCGCGCCTCGATCCGCACACTCTGCGGAAATCCGAGGACTGCTTCGTCGACGAGCTGTTCTCGGCCGTGGTGGACGGCGGCGCGCCGCTGCTGGCAGCACGCTTTCCGCGCGCCTATCTCGACGTCAACCGCGAGCCGTTCGAACTCGATCCCGAGCTTTTCGTCGACAAACTGCCCCCGCACGCCAACACGCAATCGATTCGCGTCGCCGGTGGTCTCGGCACGATCGCGCGCATCGTCGCCGACGGCGAGGAGATCTACAGCGAGCGGATGCGGGTGGCGCAGGCGATCGCGCGGATCGAGGCTCTGTATGTGCCGTTCCACGCCGCGCTGTCCGAGCTGATCGAGGCGACGAGATCGCGGTTTGGCTATGCAGTGCTGATCGACTGCCATTCGATGCCCTCGACATCGAGTCAGGGCAGCGCAAACCGGCCGGACTTCGTTCTGGGCGACCGTTTTGGCGCCTCTTGCGACGGGCGGTTGACGCGGCTCGTGCGAGACATGCTGGCGGGCCGCGGCTACGAGGTGCAGCTCAATCGGCCTTATGCCGGCGGGTTCATCACCGAGCACTACGGCCGGCCGGCTCGCGGCGTGCACACCCTGCAGATCGAGATCAACCGCGGTCTCTATCTGGATGAGGCGGCCCTGCAGCCGACCACGGGCTTCGCACGGCTCAAGGATACGCTGACGTTTCTGTCGCAACGGCTGTTTCGAGATCTGCCGCATCTGGCGGTGCGACGCGCGGCGGCCGAGTAGGACGGCAGCCCGCACTTCGAAATCACCCCGTAGGGTACTGGAGGAGCGTCCTTGCAGCAGTCCCTAAAACCAAAAGGGGCCGTTCGCAAGCGAACGGCCCAAGTCTAGGGAGGAAACGCCCAAGGAGGGCATGTGAGGGACACGCGAGGCGCGTCGCTCACAATCACAATCTATGTTGCATCGCCGAAAAGCGCAAGCGGTTTGTTAAGAAAATTTTGCGGTGCAGCTATGCGACGGTGCGGGACGGCGGATCCCGGTACTCGGGTCTACCATTCCGGGCCAGCTTTGCCGCCTCTCAGCTAAGCATATGAATTGCATTGGATTGGGTGGCGGCCTGGGCGGTGGTGCGGTGACCGCCAGATCCTCGTGCGACCAGCTGACGCTGGTGTAAAGATGCCAAGTGAGCCGATCTGTCTGCAGTTGCACTTGTGCGATGCACAAATAGACAGCGATCTACCGCCGCCGTGCTGAAGTGTTCAGCATGACGTAAGTAAGGGCGGTTCAGTCATTCACAAGAGCCAGGAACTACTCGGGACAAAAAAATGGCCGCTCGTGTTGACGAACGGCCCAAGTCCAGGGAGGAAACGCCCAAGTGGGCTGTGGATGGATCAACATGGTTGACCAGATCCACGAAACGGATATGCGCCTGTTTGGTCGCAGACTCAATCGAACTAAGGTCGTATGCAAACTGTTGCTGGCTCGTGAGGGCGAAAATGCAACACTTGCGTGTAGTCGCGTATTCCCTAAAGGTTGGGCTCATCTCGGCTGCGGCCCTTGGGCCACAATCCAAGCGCACACGGCATTCAAGGAGCAAGGAACGTCGTGTCCACCATCGAGCCCCGCTTTGCCGATCTGCTGGCCTTCGCCCACGAGCTCGCCGACCGGGCGAGCGAGGCGATCCTTCCGCAGTTCCGCAAGCGCATGAGTGTCGAGAACAAGGCGGGGGCCGGTGCCTTCGACCCAGTCACCGCCGCCGACAAAGGTGCGGAGCGGGCCATCGCCAAGGCGCTGAGGACGCGCTTCCCCGAGCACGGGATCGTCGGCGAGGAGTACGGCAGGCGGGACGGGACGAGCCCTTACAAATGGGTCGTCGATCCCATCGACGGCACCAAGGGCTTTATTCTCGGGTTGCCGACATGGGGCACGCTCATCGGGCTGCTGCGGGATGGACATCCCCACCTCGGCCTGATGTGCCAGCCATTCACCCGCGAACGCTTCTGGTCGGCGGAGAAGGCGTCCTATCTATCGGTGGGTGGGGAAAAGCCCAAGAAGCTGAAAACGCGCGAGTGTCCTGACCTCGCCTCGGCGATGCTTTCGACGACGCACCCCGACCTGTTCGCGGCGGGCGAGGAGGCGGAAGGCTTCCAGCGGATCAAGGCGTCCACGCGGATGACCCGCTACGGCGGCGACTGCTATGCCTATTGCCTGCTGGCGGCCGGACACATCGACCTCGTGGTGGAGGCGGGCCTCAAGCCGCACGACATCGTCGCGCTGATCCCGATCATCGAGCGCGCCGGCGGCGTCATCACCACCTGGGACGGCAAACCCGCCACCCACGGTGGCCGCATCGTCGCGTGCGGCGATCCCAAGCTGCATGCCAGGGCGATGAAAGTGCTGAGGGGGTAGGTGCCGGTCGGAGCGAGGCCGCACGGCAGCCGAGGTTCGACATCCACCATGGCGCGCAGTTTCGAACCAAGCCCTGGCACGTGCGAAAGCCGGGGCGCGCCCGACCTACATGGTCGCGTTGATCACCCGATCGTGACGCCGCAGGCCTTCGGCCAGCGCTTGAGGCCCTCAAGCGTGCCGTTGCGCGGCTTGTACTCACAGCCGATCCAGCCCTTGTAGCCGGACGCATCGACCTCCTTGAACAGGAAGGTATAGTTCTGCTCGCCGTCGTCGGGCTCGGCGCGGTCGGGCGGGTTGGCACACTGATAGTGCCAGGCGATGTCCTTGTACTCGCGGATCGCCATCGCGACGTCGCCGCCCATGATGGCGCGGTGATACAAGTCGAACTGCAGCCCGAGGTTCTTCTCGGCCACCTCGTAGATGATCGAGCGCGCCTCATCCAACGTGGAAAGGAAGTAGCCCGGATTGTCGCGCAGGTTGAGCGGCTCGACGATGACGTTGATACCTTCCGAACCGAACATGCGTGCGCATGAGCGCAGGTTGGCGACGAACGTCTTGCGGTTGGCGCCCTGCGTGACGAGGCCCGCCATGCAGTGCACTTGCGGCGTGCCGAGCGCCTTGGCGTAGTCGAGTGCCTTCCTCGCGGAGGCCTCGAAATCGGCCTCACGGCCCTTCAGCGCGGCGAGCCCGCGGCCGGCCGTTCCAGCCTCGCCAGCAGGCAGGTTGAACAGGATCTGCTGCAGGCCGTTGGCCTTCAGCCGCGCCGCGACCTCGGCGGCTGGATGCTCGTAGACCGAGAACGCCTCCACCGCCTTGAAGCCGGCCTTGGCCGCGGCCTCATAGCGATCGAGAAACGGCAGCTCGGTGAACAGGAACGACAGGTTTGCGGCAAAGCGGGGCATGGGGCCTCCCGGGGATGACGATTTGGCTGGCGCGGTCGGATGACGCGATGAGTTGGCGGCACTCTGGCATGCCCGGTGGCGACAGGTCGAGGGCCGGTGTCGCGTGTGCCCAATGGCGCTTGCAGGGCTTGCCCCATCCGCGTCAAGGCTTAGTCTAACCGGGCTGCGTGCGGGCTCAGGCAAATCGGGACATGGCCATGAAAGTCGCGGTGATGGGTGCGGGGGCGATCGGGTGCTACTACGGTGGCCTGCTTGCGCGCGCGAGCCACGACGTCACGTTCATCGGCCGGGCACAGCACGTGGAAGCGATCAACCGCGACGGCCTGCTGCTGGAGACGGCGGAGTTCAAGGGCCACGTTCCCGCCAAGGCATCGACCGAAGCGTCGGCGGTGGCCGGTGCCAATCTCGTACTCGTCTGTGTGAAATCGGCTGATACGGAGGACGCGGGAAGACAAATGGCGGCGCACCTCGCGCCGGCAACAAGCCTTCTCTGCCTGCAGAACGGCGTCGACAACGCCGAGCGGCTCGCCGCGGTGCTGGGACGTCCCGTAATCGGCGCCGCCGTCTACGTCGGGACGGGGATGGAAGGTCCCGGCCACGTCCGCCATCACGGTGGCGGCGCGCTGGTGATCGGCGACACGCCAGCCAGCGCGGCACTGGCAGCCGCGCTGAGTACCGCCGGCATTCCGACCACGGTCAGTCCTCGGATCGAGGTCGTGCTGTGGGGCAAGCTGATCGTCAACTGTGCGTACAATGCGCTCTCGGCCGTGGCGCAGATCAGCTACGGCCGGATGCTGGCGATGGACGGCACGCGCGAGGTGATGACGAATGTCGTCACCGAATGCATCGCGGTCGCGAAGGCGCTGGGTGTGGTCATGCCCGCCGAGACGCTGGAGAACACGCTCGCCATCGCCGGCCGCATGCCGAACCAGCTCTCCTCGACCGCGCAGGATCTCGCGCGCGGCAAGACGAGCGAGATCGACTTCCTCAACGGTCACGTCGTCCGCAAGGGCCGCGAGGTTGGTATGCCCACGCCGACCAATCTCGCGCTGCTGGTGATGGTGAAGCTCGCGGAGACGAGCAAGTCGGCGTAGGTCGGAGCGAGGGCGCTCTTCGCGGCCGAGGTCCGACATCCTCGGCACACCGCGAATCGTCGGACCTTGCGCGATCGCTCGCTCCGACCCACGACGTCCCTCGGGTCACTCGATTGGACCGATCAATACCCCCGCTCCTCCTTCAACTGCGCCGCCGTCTTGAAATGGGCCTTGTAGCGCTCGGAGATGCGCGAGGGTGAATAGAACGCGGCGATGAACGAGGGCCGCGCCTTCATCGCCGTCCACCACGCGGCAAAGCGCGGCAATCCTGTCCACAGATCACCGTAGCCCATGTCCTCGAAGCGGTCGAACAGCGGCGCCACCTGTGCATCGACGAGGCTGAACTGGCTGCCAAGGATCCAAGGTCCGCCGTTGTCGGCGACCGCCTTGTCGATACGCTCCGCCGTCTGGGTGATCTGGAAGCAAGCGTAGTCGATCTCCTTCTGGCCAAAGCCCTTCTGCGTCATGCGCTGATAGAACTGCTTCCTCAGCGGCAGGCGGTCGGCGTGCGCCGCGAACTCGGCGTCGGTCTTGTTGGTGAACCGCATCGGTGCGAACAGGTTGGCGAACGAGGGTACCCGCACGGCCACCGTCGGCACCTCGTCGACGTAGCGCATCCAGGCACGCAACCGGGCGCGACCGACGGCGTCGGCGGGCATCATCGCGGGCTTTGGGAAGACCTCGTCGAGATACTCGAGAATGGCCGAAGACTCGATCAGGACGTTGTCGTCGTGGACCAGCGTCGGGACGACCCCGTTTGGATTGAGCTTGAGGTATTCGGGATCGAGCTGCTGGAACCGGCCGAGGTCGACCTCGCGCTCGATCCAGTCCTTGCCGCGCTCGAGTCCCTTCTCGGCGAGGGTGATGCGAACCTTCTGCGAGCAGGTGGAATGCGCCGTGTGATAGAGTTCGATCGTCATCCGCTGTTTCCTCCAGGTAGCTCTTGGGTGTGGGATTGATCGGCCGTCTCTGCAGCCTTGCCCTTGTTGGCGACGGTAGTGGATCGCGGTGGCGTGGGAAACGGGGAAGTGGGCGCCCGGTCTGTTAACCATCGCGGCAGACAGAATGCGGAATTCCGCGTGCCGTCACCGAAGGAACAGCGGCCGGGCGGCGGATGGGGCATCTTAGGCTCACACACCAGCCAAGGGAGCCAGCCGATGACCTTCTCGACCTCCACCGCCCGCGCCACTCTCGCCGCCATCGCAGCCGGCGTCGTCGTCCTCTCTTCCACCGCAGCCAGCGCCGTCAACATTCGCGTCGCCATGGCCTGCGCCTCCGACTACTACGCCTACTGCAGCCAGCATCCGAGCGAGGGCACCGCCGTCCGCCAGTGCATGCGCGCCAACGGTCTCAAGCTGTCGTCGAGCTGTGTCAGCGCGCTGATCGCTGCCGGCGAGGTGTCGAAGGCCGAGGTCGAGCGCCGGTCCGCTTCCGCCTCGCGCTGAAGCTGGAAACGGCAAAGCCACGACATGCAACTCGAAGATCTCGCCTGACACGGAGTAGAACGATGAAGCCGACCGCCATGATCGTCGCTGCCCTCGCCGCGCTGGCCTGCATTTCCGGCCAAGCCGCGCAGGCCGAGACGAACTCACTGATGGCGGTCTCGATGCGCACGTTCCCTGCGGACCATTTCGCCCGCCGCGCGACACCGCGCGGTGAGCTTCGCGGAAGGACGAGCCGGACGCCCCGTCCGTCGGGCAGGGCTGTCGCAGTGGCGGTGAAGCCCGCGGTCGACAAGGTCGTTTTGACGAGCCCGCCACAAGCGCCCGTCGCGGCACCGAAAAAGTCTTTGCAAAATCCGCCCAAGCCCGCTGTCAAGGCTTCGCCGAGCGTATCGGCGAACCTCTCAGTCGAGGCTCAGCCGGCCGCGCCTTCGACCAAGGTGGCCGCGCTGAACGGAGCAGCGACGACCCGGACGAAGTCTCTCGCCGCTCCTCAGATTTCATTGGCTCCAGTCACAGCAGCGATCACCTGCAAGAGGTTCGTGCCCGCTGCCGGCCTGATGGTCGACGTGCCCTGCGAGAAATAGGGCGCGACCGCGACGCGATCCCTACCCTATCCTGCGGCGCGTCTCAGGCCGCGCGAATGGCGGCCCACGCCGGCTCGGCGTGCCGTCGCACTTCGGCGACAATTCCGGGTTCGAGGCTCCACGGCATGGTCACGGCGAAGGATGGCCGTGACTTGAAGCGCTGGAGCCAGTCCGCCACTCGTGGGCGCTGGGCGATCATCATGCTGAGACCGAACAATTCGCCCGACGCGACGTAGGGAAGCATGGCGCAGTCCGCGAGCGAGGGCCGATCCCCGGCGAGCCAGGTATTGGCCGCGAGCGCTACTTCCATATCGGCGAGTGAGGTGTCGAAGATCCGCATCGCCGAAGTGAATTCGGGTGCGGTGAAGCCTTGTCCCAGCATCCGCTGCTGTCGTTCGCGCCGGGCCGGATCGATCAGTTTGGCAAGCAGGGCTGCGATCTCGGCGTCGCTCTTGGCGAGCCAGCGGGGACGGATCAGGATCAGCCAGGCGAGCCCGGGCCAATTGGGATGCTGCACCTCGTCGACCCACTTGGTCCACTTGCGCATCTTCGCCTGCCCATAGGCGGTCGGCGGCTTTAACGAATCCTCATGATAGGCGGTGTCGAGATACTCCATCACGATGGTGGAATCGATCACCACGTTGCCGTTGTCGACCAGCGTCGGCACAAGCCCCTTCGGGTGCAGCGCCAGGTACTCGGGCTTCAAATTGTCCTTTTCGATGATGTCGACGATGCGGCTCTCCCACTCGAGCCCCTTCTCGGTGAGCACCGTGCGCACCTTGGCGGCGCAGGGGGATTGCAGGTGGTGGTAAAGGGTCAGCATCATGCCTCGCACGGGGGTGCGGGGAGCACGCAGTCGCTCCCCGCCCCTTATCTCGATCACTTCTTCGCAGCAGCCGTCTTCTCGGCTTCGACGATAGTCTTGATGATGCCGTCGAGGCGCTGCGTGTCCTTGTCCCACCAAGCGCGGAACTGCTCCTGGTTCTGATAGGCGACCGGCATGCCGATCTTCTTGAAGGTCGCCTGCAGGGCGGGATCCGAGACGGATTTCGTCACGGCCTCACCGAGCCGCTTCTGGATTGCCGCGGGAACGGCGGCCGGCGTGAACACGGCGGCCCAGTTCTCGAACTCCATGGGCACGCCGAGTTCCTTCATCGTCGGCACGTCCGGGAACTCGGGAACGCGATTGGTGCTGGAGGCGGCCAGCACCTTGAAGGCGCCCGACTGTACGTGCTGGACGCCGAGGGCCGGCACAGAGAAGAAGATGTGCCCGCCGCCCGAAAGCAGCATGTTGATCGCGGGCGCACCGCCGGTGGTCGGCAGATGCCGGAATTTGGTGCCCGTCGCCTGCATCAGCATTTCCATCGGCAGATGGGTCGGGCCATACGGACCGGTCGAGATGAAGATGATCTCGTTCGGGCGCTTTTTGGCGTCGGCGATCAGCTCGGCATAGCTGTTCCAGGGCGCCGACTTCTGCACGTAGATCACACACGGGTCGGAGACGATGCGGGCGATTGGCGCGAGCTGCTCGCGCGTGTACATCGGCGGCTTGCCCTGGTGCTTGGCGATCAGCGGCAGCGTCGAGGCGCCGATCAGAGTCACCATGATCGTGTACCCGTCGGGCGCGGCATTGGCCACGAACTGGGCGCCGATGCCACCGGTGGCGCCTGCCTTGTTCTCGATGACGAATGACTGGCCGAGCTCCTTCTCGATACCCGGCATGATCAGGCGCGCGACCTGGTCGGCGATGCCGCCGGGCGGATAGGGCACCACCACCTTGACCGGCTTCGAGGGCCACTTGTCTTGAGC
>CAMDBL010000110.1 GCA_945889015.1 Devosia equisanguinis | reverse complement strand
TCGGCGTCGAGCCTCTCGGCAACGAGCTGACGCCGGAGCATCTGGCGCGGCGCGCGGCGGGGCGTAGCGCGGATCTCAAGGCGTTCCTGCTCGACCAGCGCCATATCGCGGGTCTCGGCAACATCTACGTCTGTGAAGCTTTGCACCGCGCAGGCCTCTCGCCCAACCGGGCCGCCTCGGTGCTCGCCGACCGCAAAGGACGCCCGACCGAGCGCGCCGAGCGGCTGGTGCCGATCATCCGCACCGTGCTCGCCGAGGCGATCGAGGCCGGCGGCTCGACGCTGCGCGATTACAAGCACACGGACGGATCGCTCGGATATTTCCAGCACAGATTCAAGGTCTACGGCCGCGAAGGCGAGCCCTGCACGCGCGACGGCTGCGGCGGCACGGTGAAACGCATCGTGCAGAGCGGGCGCAGCACGTTCTATTGTGGGACGTGCCAGCGGTGAGGGCGTTTCCCTCTCCCTGCAAGCGGGGAGAGGGAAAAGAACCTCACCTCCGCTCCGGTGCCAGCAGGCTCAATCCCAACGCCGCCCGGCGCTTCAGCCACGGCGAGGGCCGATAGCGCGGCTCGTTGTAGAACTCGACGAGGCGGTTCAGCACGAACACGATGCGCTTGGGGCCGATCATGTCGCCCCATTCCAGCGGTCCATACGGATAGGCGAGCCCCAGCTTCGCGCCCTTGTCGATGTCGGCGGGCGTGGCGATGCCGCGCTGCGCGATCCCGCAGGCGATGTTGACGATGTGCGCCACGATCCGCTGCGCGACGAAGCCCGGGCTGTCGTTGATCACCACCACGGGCTGGCCGTCGCATGCAAGCGCGGCATGCGCCTCGTCACGTACCGATGGATCAGTCGCCGGCGTGATCATCAGGGTGCGAGGCCCCTTGAGACCGAACATCGTATCGACCGCGACGCAGCGCTCCGCATCGAGCCTGAGATCCAGCACCGCCTGGGTCAGATCGTAGCCGACCGGCGTCAGCAGGATGATGCTGTCGGAACCCGGCGTGTTGCCGGTCTCCACCTCGGCGCCGCCCTTGGCGAGGATCGCGGCAAGCTCACGTGCAGCCTCGGTACTGCCTTCGCTCGGCCGCACCCAGATCGGCCGGCCGCCCTTCGACGGCACTGGCGCGTGCGGCGGCTCCTGCTTCTTGCCGTCCGCATACGCGTACCATCCCGCACCGGTCTTCTGGCCGAACATGCCGGCATCCAGGCGCTGCCGCAGCACCGTCGAGGGCTGGAACATGGTTTCGGCGTAATACTGACTCCAGAAACTCTCCATCACCGAGACCGACACGTCCGACCCCACCAGATCGAGCAGCGTGAACGGCCCCATGCGAAAGCCCGGCGCGCCGGTCATGATGCGGTCGATCTCGTGGAACCGCGCGACGCCCTCCTGCACGAGGCGCGCGGCCTCCGGCACGTAGCCGCGGCCGATATGATTGACGATGAAGCCGGGGCTATCCGTGCATCGCACCGGCTCGCGCGTCATCCGGCGGCCGATGATCATCAGCGCCTCTGTGACCCACGGCGCCGTCTTCAGCCCGGGGATCACCTCGACCAGCTTCATCAGCGGCACGGGATTGAAGAAATGCAGTCCCGCCACGCGCTCGGGATACGCGCACTTGGCGGCGATCGCCGTGATCGGCAGCGAGGACGTGTTGGAAGCCAGGATCGTGTCCGGCTGGGCCAGGGCATCGAGCCTGGCGAACAGCTCCTGCTTGACATCGATCCGCTCCAGGATGGCCTCGACGACGATGTCGGCCCTCGCGACCTCCTCGAGGCTCGCGCCCACGCTGATGCGCGCGACGGCGGCATCGGCGTCGGCCTTGGGGATGCGACCCTTGTCGGCGAGGCCCGCGAGCGTCTTGGCGATGCTGGACCGGGCCGCCTCGGCCGCGCCCCCGTTCGCATCGTAGGCGACGACCCGCATGCCGCCCTGCGCCGAGACCTGCATGATGCCGCGGCCCATCGAGCCGGTGCCGACCACGCCCACCAACAGATCGGGCTTCGTCGCATCGAAGGTCATGTCTGCCTCTCGTGTTCTCGCACTCGGACGGATGCAATCGGCCTCGCCCGGGTCGGCATGGGATTGGGCCGCGATCTAATCAGAGTTTGATCGGCAGACCAACGTGCCTCGGCCTCACGCCCCGAAGACGGACCACCCCATCCGCTTGGTCAGCGTCTCCAGTGCGATGCGTCCGAGGTGAGAGTTGCCGGAGACGTCGAGGCCCGGCGACCAGACCACGATCGACGCCTTGCCCGGCGCCACCACCAGGATGCCGCCGCCGACGCCGCTCTTGCCGGGCAGGCCGACGAGATAGGCGAACTCGCCCGAGCCGTCGTAGTGCCCGCAGGTCAGCATCAGCGCGTTGATGCGGCGGGCGCGCTCCGCATGAACGATACGATGGCCGGTCGCCGGATTCATGCCGGACAACGCGAGAAAGCGCCCGGCCATGGCGAGCTGCCGGCAGGTCATCGCGATGGCGCAGTGGTGGAAATAGACGCCCAGCGTATAGTCGACCGGATTCTCCAGCACGCCGAACGCCTTCATGTAGTTGGCGAGCGCCCGATTGCGGAACCCGGTGCGCTGCTCGGACGCCGCCACCGCCTCGTCGATGACGATCGAGGGATCGTCCGCGAGGAAGCGCACGAACTGCAGGATCTCGCCCAGCGCCTCGCGCGGCTGATGCCCCGACAGGATGACGTCGGTGACGGCGATGGCACCGGCGTTGATGAAGGGATTGCGCGGAATGCCGCGCTCGTTCTCGAGCTGCACGATCGAGTTGAACGGACTGCCCGACGGCTCGCGTCCGACGCGCTTCCACAGCCGGTCGCCGACCTTTCCGAGCGCCAGCGTCAGCGTGAACACCTTGGAGATGCTCTGGATCAAGAACGAGGTGTCGCAGTCCCCACCGGCCGCGACGTTGCCGGCCGCATCGACCACGGCGATGCCGAACTGCCCGGCGTCGACGCCGGCGAGCTCGGGGATATAGGTCGCGACCTCGCCGCGGTCGGGCCGCGCCCGCATCTCCTCGGCGATCTCCTTCACGACGCTTTCGAGCTTCGACACGTATCGCCTCGCTGCACATTCCAGGTGTCGCCCACTTCGCCGGACACCTCACGATCAAAGCAGACGGATCTGGGAATTGGCCAGTGACTTCATTGCCCATGTAGGCGTCACCGTGCGCGAAAAAGCGACGATCACGTCCCCATTGACGTCGATTTACCGCCTGCTCGCTTGATCACTTCGCTTGGCCAGCGGCAATCATTTCCATGGCGCGACCGAATCCTGCGAGCAGCGACCCGATGGCGAAGAGCGCGACCACGACGATCTGCAGATAGCTCTCGATCTGCTCTTTCTCGATCAGGAAATCGGAGATGTTGGCATCGGCGGTCTTGTACCTGGCGAGCATCGCATCTTGCTCGGACTCTGCAGCCTCGATCTCCTCGGCCGTCGATTTCACGGATCGAAGCAGCGCAAGCCGGCTGTCGTAGATCGCCCGCGTCTGGAACTGGGCGTTCTGCTGCATACTGAACGTGGCCATCCGCCACTCGATTTCTCGCCTCAGCGGATCGACATAGAAAATTTGCATCGCCGTCGAAGCGAGCAGGAAGAAGATGCCCAGCAGCTCACTCCACTGGTACGTGCGCAGGTTCATGGCCGCTCCCGATCCTACTTCCCCTTGAACTTCGGCTCGCGCTTTTCCAGGAACGCGCTCATGCCTTCGTTCTTGTCCTCGGTGCCGAACAGCAGCCAGATCGACTTGCGCTCCAGGTTCAGCGCTGCCGCCAAAGGCGCGTCCTGACCGGCGATGACGGCGTCCTTGGTCATCTCCACCGCGATCGGCGGCAGCTTGGCGATATTCTCGGCCATTTTGATCGCGTGCGGCAGCACCTCGGCATCCGGCACGACGCGGCTGGCGAGCCCCATCTCGGATGCCTCCCTCGCCGAGATCATCTCGCCGGTCAGCACCATCAACATCGCCTTGTGCTTGCCGACGGCGCGGATCAGCCGCTGGGTTCCAGAGCCCCCCGGCATGATGCCGACCTTTACCTCGGGCTGGCCGAATTTCGCCCCCTCGCCGGCGATGATGATGTCGCAATGAAGCGCGAGCTCGCAACCGCCGCCGAGCGCGAAGCCGTTGACCGCCGCGATCAGCGGCTTGGGAAACGCCGCGATCCGGTCCCACAGCTTGTGCACGCCGCGCTGCATGTACTCGATCGGCCCCAGCGCCTTCATCTCGGCGAGGTCGGCGCCGCCCGCGAACGCCTTCTCGTTGCCGGTGATCACGACGCAGCACACCGATTGATCCTCAGCGGCGGCATCGAGTGCCGCCACGATCTCCTTGCGGATCGCGAGGTTCAATGCATTGCGCGCCTCCGGGCGGTTGAGGCGAAGCAGCACGACGCCCTCCGCGGGACGCTCGATCAGAACCAACGGCATGGGCGTTTCTCTCGTAGTCGGATGATTGGCTCGGGTCAGCTAAGCAGAGATCGGCGGGCGCGCCAACTCAGTCCTCGGTCTTGAGCGGGCGCTGCATCAGCCGCTCGATCACGGCCGAGACGGTGGCTCGATCCTCCAGGATGTCGAGCACCGCGGCGCAGATCGGCATCTCCAGTCCCTCCGCGGCCGCGATCGAGACCACCGCCGCTGCCGTGAACGCGCCCTCGCTGACGCCCTTCTGGCCAGCGCTCGCCTCGGTCGCGGTCCTGCCCTGGCCGAGTGCCAGCCCGAAGGAATAGTTGCGTGACTGGCTGCTGGAGCACGTCAGCACCAGATCGCCGAGGCCCGAGAGACCGGTCAGCGTCTCGGGGCGGGCGCCGAGCGCGCGGCCGAACCGGGTCAGCTCGGCGAAGGCCCGCGCGATCAGCGCCGCCCGCGCACTCTCGCCGAGGCCGCGCCCGGCGACGATGCCGCAAGCGATGGCGAGCACGTTCTTGACCGCGCCGCCGATCTGAACACCGGCGAGGTCGTCCGACAAATACGGCCTGAATGTCTGGATGCTGAGCGCCTCGGCGACCGGGCGGGCGATCTCGAGCGAGCGGGCGGCGAGCGTGACGGCCGTCGGCAGGCCGCGCGCGACGTCGGCGGCGAAACTCGGCCCCGACAGCACCAGCGGCTCCAGCGCGGGCGCGGCCTCCGCCAGCACGTCGGCCATGAACAGGCCCGTCCGCTGCTCGATGCCCTTGGCGGTGATCACGGCGCGCGTGCCGGGCGCGAGATGGGGTGCGAACTCGGTCATCACCGCGCGCATCGCCTGTGCCGGGGTGGCAATCAGCACGCAATCGCAGGCGGATAGGTCGGCTCGATCCGATGTCGGCGCGATACCGGGAGGCAGCGCGATGCCGGGCAGGCGCGCCGTGTTCTCGTGTGCACTGGCCATGGCGGCGATGGCCCCGGTGTTGCGCGCCCACAGCCTGACGGGCAAGCCAGCACGCGCGGCGACCGTCGCCAGCGCCGTGCCCCACGCTCCCGCCCCGATGACGCCGATGGAGGTCAGCTGCATGGAGTTCTTCCCATCCTCGTCCCCTAAGCCTTCGCACCCAGCCTGCCTGCGCCCAGTACCGGCGCGGCCAACTGGTCGAGCGGCCAACGGGCGCGGGCGGGTACGTCGAGCCGATCGGTCCAGCCGCGCGCCAGGCGCTCGGCCCCGGCCCACGCGACCATGGCACCGTTGTCCGAGCAGAGCGATGGCGGCGGCACGATCAACTCGAAGCCGCGCGCGCGGCCGAGTTCGGCGAGCCCATCCCGCAAGGCCATGTTGGCCGCCACGCCGCCGGCCACCACGAGACGGCGAGCCGCTCCGGGCCCGGTTTTCAGCTCGTACAGTTCCATGGCCTTCGCGCAGCGATCGGCGACGCTGGCGGCGACCGCCGCCTGGAACGAGGCACAGATGTCGGCGACGGTTTCAGCGTCGAGCGGCTGCAGTGCCTCGGCGCGCTGGCGCACCGCGGTCTTCAGGCCCGCGAACGAGAAGTGCGGCTCGGGCCGGCCGTGCATCGGACGGGGAAACGGGAAGCGGCGCGGATCGCCGGCCAGCGCCGCCTTCTCCACCGCGGGACCGCCGGGAAAGCCGAGGCCGAGCAGCTTCGCGGTCTTGTCGAAGGCCTCGCCCAGTGCATCGTCGATGGTCGAGCCGAGCCGCTCGTAGCGTCCGACGCCGTGCACGATCTGGAGTTGCGTATGCCCGCCAGAAACGAGCAGCAGCAGATACGGGGGCGGCACGCCGTGCGTCAGGCCGACGGTGAGCGCATGCGCCTCGAGGTGATTGACGGCGATGAGCGGCAAGCCCCGGGCGAGCGCGACCGCCTTGGCCGTCGTCAGACCCACCATCAAGCCCCCGATCAGACCTGGCCCCGCCGTCGCCGCGATGCCATCGAGATCGGACAAGGTCAGCCCGGCCGAGCCGAGTGCTTCCTCGATCAGCAGGTCCAGGCACTCGACGTGGGCACGCGCGGCGATCTCCGGAACCACGCCGCCATAGGGCCGATGCTGCTCCCACTGCGAGCGCACGACATTGGACAAGATGCGGCCGCTGCCGTCCCCCTCGCGCACCACGACCGCTGCCGCCGTCTCGTCGCATGAGGTCTCTATACCCAGGACGACGAGTGGCTTCCCTCCCCTTCGCGAGGAGAGGCTGGGGCTGGGGCTGGGGCTGGAGGGACACGCATCTGCAACGGGACTGCCACTCCCCCCTTCCCGGTTCTCCCCCACGCGAGGGGATGGAGAAACGTCTCGACCAATCGTCATCTCGGGTTTGCCATCCGCGCCGCCTGGATGCATGGTTCGCCGATGCGGCGCCTTGGGCGACCGCCTAACACCAGGAGCAACCTACGTGCAAGCCGTCACCCTGCGAATTGGTACCCGTGGATCGCCGCTGGCGCTCGCCCAGGCACACGAGGTTCGCGCGCGGCTGATGGCGGCGCACGACTTGCCCGAGGCGGCCATCACCATCACGGTGATCAAGACCAGCGGTGACCGCATCCAGGACAAGCCGCTGTCGGAGGCGGGCGGCAAGGGTCTGTTCACCAAGGAGATCGAGGAGGCGCTGATCGACCGCAGCATCGATCTCGCCGTGCATTCCATGAAGGACGTGCCGACGGCACTCCCCGACGGACTGGTGATCTCGGCCATCCTGAAGCGCGAGGACGTGCGCGATGCCTTCATCTCGCTCATGAGCGGCTCGCTGTCGAAGCTGCCGGCCGGCGCCGTCGTTGGCACCTCGTCGCTGAGGCGGCAGGCTCAGGTGCTGAACCTGAGGCCCGACCTGAAGGTCGTCGGCTTCCGCGGTAATGTGGAAACGCGGCTGAAGAAGCTCGAGGAAGGCCTGGTGGATGCCACTTTCCTGGCAACCGCCGGACTCAACCGACTGGGCATGGCCAACCGCATCACCGAGCGCGTCGCCACCAACGAGATGCTGCCAGCGGTGGCGCAAGGCGCCGTCGGTATCGAGATCCGCGCCGACGACGAGCGCACCGCCGGACTGATCGCTCCGCTCGACCACCAGGAGACAGCGCTCGCCATCGCGGCCGAGCGCGCGCTGCTGGCCCGCCTCGAGGGCTCGTGCCGGACGCCGATCGCGGGGCTCGCGCGGCTCTCGGCGGGCGAGATCGAGCTGCAGGGCATGGTGCTCTCGCCGGACGGCACGCTCTGCCACCGCGCGCGGCGCCGTGATCGGGCCGCCACGGCCATCGCGCTCGGCGAGGCGGTCGCCGACGAGCTTTTGCAGTTGGCCGGTCCGGATTTCCTGGCCCGCTTCCGTATCCCGTCCTGATGCACCTGCTCGTCACCCGTCCAAAAGCCGAGACGCGCCCCCTGCGCGAGCGGCTGGAGGCGGCCGGGCATACGGTGACGGTAGAGCCGCTGCTGGAGGTGGAGCTGCTGACGCGGCCGCTGCTGCTTCCCTCCCCGCTAGGGGCAGGGGAACCTGTCGCTCAAGCCCTTATCCTGACGAGCAAAAATGGGGTTCGCGCGCTCGCAGTGGTGCCTGAATTGGAAGCGTCGCACACCCTCCCTCTGTTCGCCGTCGGCCCCGGTACGGCAGCCGCCGCCCGGGAGGCCGGCTTCGCGGCCGTGACTGCCGGCCCTGCTTCCGCCCGCGAGCTGGCCCCGGTCGTAGCCAACGCCTGCGACCCGGCCGGCGGCATGCTCGTCTACGTCACCGGCGAGACCGTCGCCTACGACCTGGAGGCCGATCTCGTCGCCAGGGGCTTCGACGTGCACCGCCACGTCGCCTATCGCTCGAGACCCCGCGGCAGCCTGTCGCCCGAGACCATCACCGCATTGCGCTCAGGCGCCATCGACGGCGTGTTGCTGATGTCGCCCTCGACGGCAGCGGCCTATACGGGGCTCATCGCCGGCCACGATCTTCGGCATGCGGCAGAAAACATTGTTCACTTCTGTCTGTCGGAGAATGTCGCGGCCCGCCTCGCGCCGCTCGAGCCCTTGATCAAAGTCATCGCCGCTCAGCCGAATCTCGAAGAATTGCTTGCCCTTGTCGCCACGCTCGCGGCACAATTGCCCACAAAGTCGTAACGCCCTGGAATAAGTGCAGTTGTCCTGCGATGGTGTCCTCGCCGGCACCAATTTGTTAGCGTTCTTGGGGCACATCCAGGAGCTGTGGCCCAGGGTTTGGGGCGTGGAGTATCTGTTCGATGTCCAACAAAGACGATCCCGGCAGGGACAAATCACGTTCGCCCGACCAGCGGCCGACCGATCCGGCCCAGCCGAAAAAGCCCTATGCGACCCTCGACCTGAAGGCCACCGAGGTCAAGGCGGCCGAGACGGGCGCGTCCAAGTCCGAGGCCACGGAGACCGCGAAGGACGCCACGAAGGACGCCACGAAGGACGCCACCGGCAAGTCCACGTCGACATCGTCGCCTGCGAGCCCTTCCACGTCTGCTGGATCGGCGGCGAGCCGCTGGCCGGCGGGAAGCTCCACATCCGACAAGTCCGCGTCCGCCACATCGCCCTCGTCCGCCTCGGCGACCAGCGCCTGGACCTCGGCGTCACCCGCGAGCAAGTCCGTCGAGCCTGCTAAGACGGACGCGAAATCGGACGCCACCACCGATCCCAAGGCCGCTGCAGTAGCGGCGGCGGCGGCCACCGCCAAGAAACCCGCTCCGGCCGCCTCCGGCGCCACGTCCCAGACCGCCCCTCAGAGCACCGATAAGCCCGCCCCCAGGGCGCGCGGCGGCTTCGGCAGCTTCCTCACCCACATGGCCGCCGGCATCGTCGGCGGCGGACTTGTGCTGTTCGGCGGCGAGCAGATCATGCAGGGCCTCGGCGTTCCCGGCGACATGATGCCAGGACATGGCTCGCCCGCGCTGCAGCAGCGCATCTCGGCCCTCGAGACCCAGGCCAAGGGCGGCGCACCGTCCGACTTCGCTCAGAAGCTCGCGCTCAGCGAGAAGCGGATCGAGGAGCAGGCAAAGAGCATCGCCCAGCTCACCGAGACCTCCGGAGCGCTCGCCAGCGAGGCCAAGGCACTGCAGGACAAGCTCGCGCAGACCGCCGACGCCAGTGCCCGCGTCAGCCGACTCGAGGAGACGCTGGCGACGCTGTCGGCTGCTTCCGCCGGCGATCAGCCCGGACGCCTGCCGCAACTGGCCGCGATCACGACACAGTTGAAGCAGCTCGAGACCGCACTGGCCACTCAGAGCAACGCGCTGCGCCGCGATCTGACCCAGACAGTCGAGACCCGAGCCGCCCAGGTGGCCGAGGCCGGCGAGGTCGCCAAATCCGCGACCCAGCGCATCGACCGCGACATGGCCGCGGTCAAGACCGAGTCCGCCCGCCTCACCCAGCGCATGGAAGCGCTGAAGGCCGACGGCGACCGCCACGCCGATGGGCTGCGCGTCGTGCAAGAGGAGACCGGCGCCATCCGCAGCGCCGTCGACGCGCTGAAGGGCGATGTCGAAAGCCGGCTCAAGTCGGTTGCGCGGCCCAACGACGTGTCTGCGGCGCTGGCGCCCGTGGCGAGCAAGCTCGCCACCCTCGAGCAGAGCCTTGCCGGCGTCGTCAAAAGCGAGGACGACCGCCGCTCCAATGCCGAGCGCATCGTGCTGTCGCTGGAGCTCGGCAACCTGAAGCGGGTTCTCGATCGCGGCCAGCGCTACGAGGCCGAACTCGCCGAGGTCAAGAAGGTCGCCGGCGCCAAGGTCGACTTGTCCGCCCTCGACAAGTTCAAGACCCAGGGTGTCGCCACCACCGCCGACCTGCTGCGCGATTTCCGCCCCGTCGCCAACGCGATCATCGACACGGAGGCAGAGCCCGCCGACGGCAACGTCGTCGACCGGCTGCTCGCCGGCGCCAAATCCATCGTCCGTGTCCGCAAGATCGACCACAAGCCGGGCGATTCCAGCGCCGAGGCGATCGTCTCGCGCATCGAACTGGCGCTGAAGGAAAACCGCCTCGGCAACGTGCTCGACGAAGCCAAGGCACTGTCGCCGCGCGCCGGCGAAGCCGCCCGCGACTGGCTCGCCAAGGTCGAGGCGCGCTCCAGCGTCGACAAAGCGCTGGTTGTAATCGAAGGACAGCTCAAGTCGTCGCTCGGCGCGGGCAAGCAGGCCGAGGCGCCTGCCTCCGCTCCCGCCAGCGGCAAGGCCCAGAACTGAACTCACAACTGAACCGAACGCAGAACCAAGTCGGGGAAACATGCTGCGTCTGATCGTCATTCTGGCCACCGCGTTCGCGCTCGCGAGCGGTCTTGCCTGGCTCGCCGAACGGCCGGGCAATCTGGTCCTCGTCTGGCAGGGCTACGAGGTGGAAACGAGCGTGTTTCGCGCCGTCGTCATCTTCACGCTGCTGGTCGGGTTCTCGATCTTCGCCTGGAACCTGATGAAGCAGATCTGGCTGTCACCGGCCGCGATCGGCAACGTCTTCAACCGACGCCGCCAGAAGCGTGGACTGGAAGCGCTCTCGACGGGCCTGATCGCGCTCGGGGCCGGCGACAAGCAGCTCGCCATGCGCTACGCCGCGCAGGCGCGCCGCACGCTGCCGAACGAGCCGCTGACGCATCTGCTGCGCGCCCAGGCCGCCCGCCTGGCCGGGGACAGTGCTACCTCGCGCCGCATCTTCGAGGCGATGCTGTCCTCGCCCGATACCGAGCAGCTCGGCCTGCGTGGCCTGTTCCTGGAAGCCGAAGCCGAAGGTGAGGGCGAGGCTGCCCGCCAGTTCGCCGAGCGCGCGCTGCGCGTCAATCCGAAGCTCGGCTGGGCCGTGGACAGCCTGTTCGACCTGCAGTGCAAGCACAAGGATTGGGCCGCCGCGATCGAGACCCTGGTCCTCGCCCGCAAGCACGGGCACCTCGACAAGGCCACCGCCGATCGCCGTCGCGCCGTGCTGCTGACCGCGCAGGCGCAGCCGGCCGAGGACAACGACCCCGAGCGCGCTCTGAACCTCGCATTGGAAGCTCACGGCCTCGCGCCGGATCTCATTCCGGCAACCGCCATCGCCGGCCGCCTGCTGGCGTCCAAGGGCAACACGCCGCGCGCCACCAAGATCATCCAGGAGACCTGGCGCAAGGCGCAGCACCCTGATCTCGCCGTCGCCTACGCCTACGCCCGCATCGGCGACAGCCCGCGCGACCGGCTCACGCGCACCAAGCAGCTCGCGATGCTGGCGCCGATGTCGATCGAGAGCCCGATCGCCCTCGCCGTCGCCGCGATCGAGGCCAAGGACTGGGAAGAGGCGCGCGGCGCGTTGATGCCGCTGACCCAGGGCCGGGTGACACAGCGGATCTGCACGCTGATGGCCCGCATCGAGGGCGAGGAGCACGGCGACAAGGGCCGTGTCCGCGAGTGGCTGGCGCGCGCCGTCAACGCCCCGCGCGATCCGGTGTGGACCGCCGACGGCATCGTCTCCGATACGTGGCAACCGGTCTCTCCGGTCACCGGCATGCTCGACGCGTTCCAATACAAGGTTCCCGTCGAAAGCCACGAGACGCGCGACGCCGACCTGTTGGCGCAGAAGCTCGAGGAGTTGGTCACGCTCGGCGCGCCGCGCGAGGTCGTGCTTTCGGACGATGCCAAGGTGATCGAGGCGAAGCCCGTCGAGGCGACGCCTATCGACGTAAAGGTCGGCGAGGTGAAGGGTGGCGAGACCAAGGCCATCGAGGCGACGGTGACGCCCGCAACTTTGAAACCGGTCGTCGTCGCTGCACCGGAATCCGCCGAGCCGGTCGCGCCCCTCAAGCCGGCGGCCGCCATCCTGGAGCCGGTGGCCGAGCCCGCCGCCGCGAGTCTCAAGTCCCAGCCGGCGGCGCCCGTCAACGGCACCACTCGCGGCCGGAAGGCCGACGAGAGCGAGGTCGTCGTGGTCAAGACGGCCGCCGCGCCCGCCAAATCCGCCGAGACGGTGGAAGTGGCTGCCGAAAGTGCTGCCCGCATCGTCGCCTCGCCGCCGTCCGCGCCCGCCAAGGAGCCCGAGCCCAAATCCGCGACGGCGGCGCCCGGCGCCACGCCGGCCGGGACTCAAACCGCGCGCAAGGGTGCGCTGCAGGGCAATCCCAAGATCTTCGTGCCGCCCCGCGCGCCCGACGATCCAGGCCTCGACAGCGACGAGGAGCGCCGCTCGCCGCTCGCCAAGCCGCGCGATACCCGCGTGGTGTGAACCCTCGGCGCAATACGCCCGTCGCGCTATTGCACCCTGCAGTCCAGCCTTCCCATATCCAGGGCAGCTTCCTTCAGTGGAGAAGCCCCGGCATGACCCGAGCATCCAACGATGCCGATACCTCCGGCATAAGCCGCGCCCGCACCGCGTATCCACCTGGTCGCGGCGACTGGACCATCGATCAGGATTGGGCCTCGTACCTTCCCGCCGAGCACGACCGCTGGAACCGGCTCTACGCCCGCCAGCTCGCCTTGCTCCCCGGCCGCGCCTGCCCGCCGTTCCTCGATGCGCTGGCGGGCCTCGAGCTGTCGCGATCAGGCATTCCGGATTTCGAGGATCTGAGCCGCCGGCTCGCCGCCAAGACCGGCTGGCGCGTCGTCGCCGTCAGCGGCCTCGTTCCCGATGCGGTGTTCTTCGAGCACCTGGCCAACCGCCGCTTTCCCGCCGGCGCCTTCATCCGGCCCGAGGCCAACCTCGACTATCTCGAGGAGCCCGACGTCTTCCACGATGTGTTCGGCCACGTACCGCTGCTCGCCGATCCGACCTACGCCGATTTCCTCGAGGCCTACGGCAAGGGTGGCCGCCGCGCGCTCGAGCGTGGGCAGCTCGACAACCTCGCCCGCCTCTACTGGTATACGGTCGAGTTCGGCTTGATGCGCGGTCCCGATGGCCTCGTGATCTTCGGCGCCGGCATCCTGTCCTCGCCGGCCGAGACCATCTTCGCGCTCGACGACGCCTCACCCAACCGCATCGGCTTCGACCTCGAGCGGGTGATGCGCACGCGCTACGTGATCGACGACTTCCAGCAGACCTATTTCGTCATCGACAGCTTCGAGCAGCTGCTGGCCGAGTGCCGCGATGACTTCGGACCGCTCTACGACCGGCTGCGCTCGGGCCCCACCCATGCCGCACACGAGATCGCGGACGGCGACGCGGTGATCACCCGCGGCGGCATGGGCTACTTCCAGGCCAAGCGCGGTGGCGTGACCGCCGCGGACACCCGCTGAGCAGCCGCGCCCACCTGAGCGGCTCATTGCGCGAGGGGGCCGCCATCCGCTACAAGCGCGGCCATGTCCAGCACCATCGCCCGTAAATCCCGCACCGCGACCAAGACCGCCGCCGCACCGGCCAAGACGCGCCGCGCCAAGGCCAAGTCCGCGCCCAAGGTCGGTTTCGTCTCGCTCGGCTGCCCCAAGGCACTGGTCGACAGCGAGCGGATCATCACCAAACTGCGCGCGGAAGGCTATGCCGTCGCGGCCGATTACAAGGGCGCCGACGTGGTGGTCGTCAACACCTGCGGCTTCCTCAACTCGGCCAAGCAGGAGAGCCTCGACGCCATCGGTGAGGCGATGGCCAAGAACGGCCGCGTCATCGTCACCGGCTGCCTCGGCGTCGAGGAGGCGCGCATCCGGGCCGAGCATCCCGGCGTGCTCGCCGTCACCGGCCCGCACCAGTACGAGCAGGTGGTTTCGGCCGTCCACGACGCCGTTCCCCCGCTGCACGACCCCTTCGTCGACCTGGTGCCGCCCGAAGGTCTGCATCTGACGCCGCGCCATTACGCCTATCTGAAGATCTCCGAGGGCTGCAACAACCGCTGTTCGTTCTGCATCATCCCGTCGATCCGAGGCGATCTCGCGAGCCGTCCGGTCGGGCAGGTGATGGCCGAGGCCGAGCGGCTGGTGAAGGCCGGCGTCAAGGAGTTGCTCGTCATCAGCCAGGACACCTCCGCCTACGGCCTCGACATCAAGTACGCGGAGAGCCCGTGGAAGGGCAGTCCGCTGAAGGCCCGCTTCCTCGATCTGTCGCGTGCCCTCGGCGATCTCGGCGCGTGGGTGCGCATGCACTACGTCTATCCCTACCCCCACGTCGACGACGTGATCCCGCTGATGGCGGAGGGCAAGATCCTGCCCTACCTCGACATCCCCTTCCAGCACGCCTCGCCGCAGGTGCTGAAGGCGATGCGGCGGCCCGCGCACCAGGAGAAGACGGCCGAGCGCATCCGCCGCTGGCGGGAAGTCTGCCCCGATCTCGCTGTGCGCTCGACGTTCATCGTCGGCTTCCCCGGCGAGACGGACGCGGATTTCGAGATGCTGCTGCAATGGTTGAAGGAGGCGAAGCTCAGCCGCGTCGGCTGCTTCCGCTACGAGCACGTCGATGGCGCCAAGGCGAACGACCTGCCCGGCCACGTTCCGGCCGAGGTGATGGACGAGCGCTGGCATCGCTTCATGGCCGTCGCGCAGGAGGTCAGCCGCGACGTTCTCGCCACCAAGCTCGGCCGCACGATCGACGTGATCGTCGACGAAGTGGACGAGGAGGGCGCGCTCGCCCGCTCGGTGTGGGACGCACCCGAGATCGACGGCTCGGTGTTCCTCAACGGCGAGACGCGCGTGAAGGCCGGCGACATCGTCAAGGCCAAGGTCGTGCACGCCGACGAGTACGACCTGTGGGCGGAGCTGGTGGGATGATCGCACAGCGCCGTAGGTCGGAGCGAGACCCGGCCACTGCACTACTTGGCCGGACCGAGGTCCGGCAATCCACGGTTCGCCGCCTGCTGTCGGACCTCGGCCCAAAGGTGGGCCTTGCTCCGACCTACATGTTTCTCGCCCTCGCGCTTGCCTCCCCCGCCCAAGCCCAGAATGCCGCAACGGGTCGCGAGATGGCCGAGGCGTTGTGTGCCAAGTGCCACATGAACGAAGGGCAGGGCGAGAAGCATGGGCCGATGGGCATTCCGAGCTTTTCGGCCGTCGCCAACCGGGCTGGACAGACCGAGCAGGATGTCGTCCGCTGGCTGAAGACGATCCCTCCGATGATGCCGAACCATCATCTGACCCAGGACGAAATGTTTTCGCTTGCCGCCTTCATCATGACGCTGCGGGCGGCGAAATGATCGCCGCCCGCTGACGTTTCACTGGCCGCGGCGTTACTCCTTCTTCTTCAGCGCGTCGTTGGCATCGCGATCCCGCGTCGGCGGATCGACAGTCCCGCGCGCATCCGTGCCCTTAGAGATGTTATTGCCGATAGCCGGGTCGGGTGCTGCGCCCGACGTCACCGGACCGCTGCCGCCGCCGTCCTGGTCCGACGTCGTGACACGACCGGCCTCGCGATCGCTCTTGGTGCCGGTCGCGCCGGGTGTGTAGCGCGTCAATCTGGGTGAGACGGCGGGCGGCGATCGATAGAGATTGCGGCGGCCGATAGCGAGTGCACGATCATCTCGATTCGTTCCGCCGGCAAGTCGTTTCTGATTGTC
>CAMDBL010000109.1 GCA_945889015.1 Devosia equisanguinis | reverse complement strand
GCCCTCCCTTCGGCCGTCCACCCCGGCGCAGTCTCACCCTGATTGACGACGTGTCTCACCTTGATTGTCGCGCGGCACGGTGGACCTCAAGCCGGTCGCGGTGATCGACTTCGACAGCGAAACCTTCGGCCAGGCCGCCAACAACGGCCAGATGATCGAGGAGCTCAACCCCAAGGCCAAGGCCGCCCAGAGCTTCCGCGACCTGGCCTTCGCCCTTACGCATCGTAAAGAAGTTCGGGTGCAAAAGAAACAATCCGCACTCGCGCCCTTGTTCGAGAAGCTGAAACTGAAGCGCTAAGGAGCAGGTCAGATGTTCGGCAGACGCACCAACGATCCGGCCGCGCCCCGCCGTGCAGCCCCGCCGCCGCCCGTAGCGGCGCCGGTGGCCAAGCCGGTGGAAATGAAGGCCGCGACCGCTCCGGCATCGGCTGCGGCGCCGCCGCCGGCTGCTCCGAAGGTCGAATCTCCCGTGGAGGCGCAAAGGCGGCACTCCGAGGAGTACTACGACGTCAAGACGACGGTGTTCAACGCCCTGATCGACACGATCGATCTGACGCAGCTCGCGAAACTCGACAGCGCCGCCGCGCGCGAAGAGATCCGCGACATCGTCAGCGAGATCATCCAGATCAAGAACGTGGTGATGTCGATCGCAGAGCAGGAGGAGCTGCTCGAGGACATCTGCAACGACGTCCTGGGATACGGCCCTCTCGAGCCGCTGCTGGCACGCGACGACATCGCCGACATCATGGTGAATGGTGCGCACACCACCTTCATTGAAGTCGGCGGCAAGGTTCAGAAGACCAGCGTGCGCTTCGCCGACAACGCGCAGCTGATGAACATCTGCCAGCGCATCGTCAGTCAGGTCGGCCGCCGCGTCGACGAATCAAGTCCGATCTGCGACGCGCGCCTTCCGGACGGCTCGCGTGTCAACGTCATCGCTACGCCGCTGGCCATCGACGGCCCCGCGCTCACCATCCGTAAGTTCAAGAAGGACCGCCTGAAGCTCGAGCAGTTGCTGAAGTTCGGCTCGATCTCGGCCCAGGGCAAGACCCTGCTCGAAATCATCGGCCGGGTGCGCTGCAACATCGTCGTCTCCGGCGGTACCGGCTCGGGCAAGACGACGCTGCTCAACTGTCTGTCGGCGACCATCGACAACGACGAGCGCATCATCACCTGCGAAGACTCGGCCGAGCTCCAGCTCCAGCAGCCGCACGTCGTGCGCCTGGAAACGCGGCCACCGAACCTCGAGGGCGAGGGCGCGATCAGTATGCGCGAGCTCGTCAAGAACTGCCTGCGTATGCGTCCCGAGCGGATCATCGTCGGCGAGGTCCGCGGCCCGGAGGCGTTCGATCTCCTCCAGGCCATGAACACGGGCCACGACGGCTCGATGGGCACGCTCCACGCCAACAGCCCGCGCGAGGCGATCGGTCGTATCGAATCGATGATCATGATGGGCGGCTTCTCGCTTCCCTCGCGGACCATCCGCGAGATGATCGTCGGCTCAGTGGACGTCATCGTCCAGGCCTCGCGCCTGCGCGACGGAAGTCGCAAGATCACGCACATCACCGAGGTGGTGGGCATGGAAGGCGACGTCGTCACGCTGCAGAACCTGTTCGTCTACGACATCACGGGCGAGGACGCGAACGGTAAGCTGATCGGCCGTCACCGGTCGACCGGCATCGCCCGGCCGCGCTTCTACGAGCGTGCGCAATACTACAACGAGCACGAGAGGCTGACCGCCGCGCTCGCCGCCGCCGAGGTGATGGACGAGGACGGCAATCCGCTGGGAGAGAACCATGGATGACGCCGAAACCATTCAGCTGATGGGCGGCTTTCTGATCGCCCTGATGCTCTCCGGCATCGTCTTCGCTCTCGCTTATCCCTACTTCTCGGGAGACAAGCAGGGCGAGCGCCGGATCCAGGACGTGACCGAGGGCAAGAGCAAGCGCCGCCGCGGACCGCAGTCGGCGATGGAGGCCGTTGCCAACAACCGGCGCAAGCAGGTCGCGGACACGCTCAAGGACCTCGAGCAGAAACAGGCGGAGAAATCCAAGCTCTCGTTGCGACAGAAGATCGAGCGCACGGGCATGGATATCACGCCGCAGACGTTCTACATCGCCAGCGCCATCTCGGGCGTGGTGCTCGGGATCGCGTTCTTCCTGTCGTTCCCGAACGTGACCCCACTCGCCCATCTCGGCGCGGTGTTCGTCGGCGGTGTCGGTCTGCCGCGCTGGTTCATCTCCTTCCGGATCAAGCGCCGACTGAACAAGTTCCTGGCCGAATTCGCCAACTCGATCGATGTGATCGTGCGCGGCGTCAAGACCGGCTTGCCGCTGAACGAGTGCCTCTCCATCATTGCCCGTGAGAGCCCGGAGCCGGTGTGCACCGAGTTCAAGGAAGTGGTCGAGCAGCAGCGCGTCGGCGTGACGCTCGGCGAGGCGCTGGAGCGGCTCGCGAACCGTGTGCCGCTGGCGGAGACGCGCTTCTTCGCCATCGTCATCGGCATCCAGCAGAGCGCGGGCGGCAACCTTTCGGAAGCCCTGGGCAACTTGTCGGGCGTGCTTCGTGATCGCAGCCGCATGCAGATGAAAGTGCAGGCGTTGTCGTCGGAAGCCAAAGCCTCGGCCGGCGTGCTCGCCTCGCTGCCCTTCGTCGTCATGTTGCTCGTGTATCTGTCGACGCCGAAGTACATCGCCCTGCTGTTCACCACCAAGACCGGCAACTTCATGCTGGGCATCGCGGCCTTCTGGATGACGTGCGGCATGCTGGTGATGCGCAAGATGATCAATTTCAAGTTCTGACCGTCAAGTCCGATGTCCAAGTCCTGACGCTTTGACTGAACCCTTGAACCGCCGGACACGATCCGAGCCGTAGGCCAGGTGCTGCCATGATGGAACTCGTCGATATGGTGATGCGGCCGCAGGTCCTGGTGACCATGCTGTCGGCCATTGCCACCTTCGCAACGGTCCTGACCTTGACGATGCCGTTGCTCACCCGTGATCGGATGAGTCAACGCATGAAGGTGATGGTCGTCGAGCGCGAAAAGCTGCGCGCGGTGCGCATCGCCGATCTCGGCGCCAAGTCGAACCAGGGCAACAAGCTGAGGCAGGCGCCGAAGGGCTTCATGCAGCAGATCGTCGACCAGCTCGACCTGCGCTCGAAGTTCGACACCGAGGAGGTTCGCGACCAGCTCAAGATGGCGGGTCTCCGCGGCCAGGCTCCGCTCGTCACGTACATGTTCTTCCGCGTCGCCGTGCCGATCTTCGTCACGCTGGCGGCGCTGTTCTACCTGTTCGTGATGACCAAGTACCCCTATCCCCCGATCATCAAGTTCCTGATCGCGATCGGCGCCGGTTTCGTCGGCTACTACGTGCCGAACGTATTCCTCACCAACATCATCCAGAAGCGCCAGTCCTCGATCAAGCAGGCATTCCCCGACAGCCTCGACATGCTGCTGATCTGCGTGCAGTCGGGCATGTCGGTCGAATCGGCCTTCGCCAAGGTTTCCAAGGAGGCCGCCGATGCCTCGATCGAGCTGGCCGAGGAGTTCAGCCTGACCACGGCCGAGCTGTCCTACCTGCAGGATCGCCGTATGGCGTTCGAGAACCTCGGCAAGCGCACCGGCATCCCGGGCGTCAAGGCGGTGGCGACGAGCTTGATCCAGGCCGAGCGCTACGGCACCCCCGTCAGCCAAGCCCTGCGCGTGATGGCCAAGGAAAACCGCGATATCCGTATGTCGGAAGCCGAGAAGAAGGCCGCGGCGCTGCCGCCGAAGCTGACGGTGCCGATGATCGTGTTCTTCCTGCCGGTGCTGTTCATCGTCATCATGGGGCCGGCGATGATCCAGACCATGAAGTGGCAATAGGTCGACGACGCCACGAGACCAAGCCGGCAAACAGGCAAGGTTCCGCGTCGAGCCCCGGCATTCGTGCCGGGGCTTTTTCTTGCCGGGCTGCACGTAGCCGCGTCGCCCAACCGCATCCGGCCGACAGGTCAGGCCCCGATCAAGCCCTGATCATCTTCCCCGGGTTCATCAGATTGTGCGGGTCGAGGGCGCGCTTGATGGTGCGCATCAGCTCGAGCTCGATCGGGCTCTTGTAGCGCTCGTTTTCGGCCAGCCGCAGCCGGCCGATCCCGTGCTCGGCGCTGATCGAGCCGCCCATCTCGGCGACGATGTCGTGCACGATCAGGTTGATGGCGTCGCGCTCGGCCTGGAAGTCGCCCTTCCAATCGACGGGCCCGACCGGATTATAGTGGATGTTGCCGTCGCCCATGTGCCCGAACGAGCAATGCCGGATGCCGGGATAGGCCTTCTCGAGAGCGGCGTCGGTGCGTGCGATGAACTCGGGCACCGAGGAAACGGCCACGGACACGTCGTGCTTGACGCCGCCGCCGATCACCTTCTGTGCCTCGCTGACGTCCTCGCGGAACTTCCAGAAACGGCGGCCCTGCGCGAGCGTCTGGGCGATGGTGCCGTCGGTGATCAGCCCTTGCTCGGAGGCTGCCCCCAGTGCGTCCTGCAGCGGCTCGGTGAAGGCGTCGGTCTTGCCTTGGCCGGAGACCTCCATCAGCACGTACCAGGGCGATCTCGTCGACACCGGATCCTCGTTGCCGGGCACTGTCTGCAGGACGAAGTCGATGATCGAGCGCTGCAGCAACTCGAACCCGGACAGGGCGTCGCCGAGGCGGGAGCGCATCAAGGCCAGCAACTCGAGGGCATATTGCGGGCTCGGTACTGCGAGCCATGCCGTCTCGATCGCGGTTGGACGGGGATAGAGCTTGAGCACGGCGGCGGTGATGATGCCGAGCGTGCCCTCGCCGCCGATCAGCAGATGCTTGAGGTCGTAGCCGGTGTTGTCCTTGCGCAGCGCGCGAAGCCCATCCCAGATGCGGCCGTCCGGCAGCACGGCTTCGATGCCGAGGACCAGATTGCGCGTGTTGCCGTAGCGCAGAACCTGGGTGCCTCCGGCGTTGGTCGAAAGGTTACCGCCGATCTGGCACGAGCCTTCGGCGCCGAGGCTCAGCGGGAACAGCCGGTCGGCCTCGGCGGCGCGCTTCTGGATTTCGGCCAGCACCACGCCGGCCTCGACCGTGATGGTGTCGTTGAGTGGATCTAGGCGTCGTACCTTGTTCATGCGCGTGGTCGAGACGATCACCTCGCTCATGTCGTTGTGGGGCTGACTGCCGCCGGTGAGGCCGGTGTTGCCGCCCTGGGGCAGGATCGGCGTGCGTGTCTCCGCGCAGATCTTGACGATGTCCGACACCTCGGCCGTATTGGCGGGGCGCAACACGAGCGGCACCGCGCCTTGCCAGCCGTCGCGCCAGGCGACGCAGAACGGCGCCATGTCGGCGGCCTGGTCGTAATAGCCCTTGGGCCCGACCACGGCCTTCAGGCGCTCGATCGCAGCAGCGGTTACTGGCCGGGAAGCCCGCGTCGGCGTGGCTGTCATGCTGGTCGGTCCTCGTGGTAAGTGGGTAGGGTCGAACGGCGCGAAATCTAACAGGGTCGCAATGCAGGACAAGCCGCTTTCACGGTCCTCGGCATCGTCGCTGGACATTCCGGAGGTCGCACCGGGCGTCGGCAAGCCCTCGGGGTTTCGCTCACTGGTCGGCTACCACGCCCGGATCTGGAAGGAAAATCTCGCTGAGATCGAGCTCGACATCGCATCTGAGCACGGCAACAGCCTCGGGATGGTGCACGGCGGCGTACTGATGACGCTGATGGACGCGGCGATGGGACACGCATGCACCTACACCCCGGTGAAGGGCCATGTGCGTGCCTGCGTGACATTGTCGATGACGACCTCGTTCCTGGAGGCGCCGCGCGGCGGGATCATCGTCGCGACCGGCAGGCTGTTGTCGATCGACAACAAGGTCGCAACCTGCACCTGCGAGGTCCACGGCGCCGACGGTACTCTGATCGCCATCGCCCAGGGCAGCTTCCGCTACATCGCCGGCAGTGAGGGACCCGCCGGGATCCCCAAGGCGCAACTCAGGCGGTGATGGATCGATTCAGGCGGGCGCCGCCTGCGCCGGCCCATGCACGTAGTGCTGCAGCAACCGGACGTCGAGAGCGCCCGTCGGTGCCTGGAGCGGCTCGACGGTGAACACGCGACGGGTCTCGCCGAGGTCGAAGGGCATACCGGGCGCCAGCCCCCGAACCAGGAGATCGTTGGGAGCCCCGGGCGGCGTCTGATGGCGCGGCAGGTAGTAGTTGGCGATCACCAGAGCACTCAGGAGATCGGTATGCGCACCCGCTCCGCGCTGGCGGCGGGCCACCGCGAGGCGGCGCAAGATCATCTCGGTATCGGGGCGGCTGCGCAGCGACGGCGGCAGCAACAGGCAGCGCGCCAGTGCCTCGGCATGGTGGGCCGCGGTCGAGGTCGGTAACAGGCTGACCGCACGGTTCGCGCTGGCGACCGCGCGCGCTGCGTCCTTCAACGCCAGTTGAATGAGTGACAGGCTCAAATGATTGAAGCCATTGTCCGGATTGATGCCGATCGCGGCCGTCAGCCGGCGCGACAGCTCCTCGAGCCTCCCCGGCGGCGCCTTGTAGATGTCGTGGAACGTCGGCCGGACGATGGCCGCGTTCGGATCGTCGAGCGGATCATAGCCGAACGACGCGAAGGCCGACGAAGGGATCTCCGCACCGACGCCCAGCCCGGCAAGTCCTGCCAACAGTCTGCCGTCGACCTCGCTGTCGGTGGCGTCGTGCCAAGTGACGAGACGCGCGGACGCAAGGGGCAGCAGGTTGCCCGGCAGGCGTATAGGCTCGACATCGAGGCGAAGAATGCGCTTTGCCTTGCTCGACGCATGCTCGATCTCGGCGAGGCAATACGGGCTCGACAGCGACTGCGAGGAGCAGATGAAGATCACCGTCTCGCACCGGTCGATCTGCTCGGCGATCTCGCCATTGAGCGCAAGGCCGCCTTGCGACCGGAGGTGCCGGTCCATCCAGTAGGAGATGTGGCCGGCGTCCAGCAGCCAGCAGACGCGCGCGACCGCGGCCTGGTCGAGCGGGGCGTGCGCATAGGAGATGAAGCAAGTCGCCATCGGAGAACCGCTGCCGTCGTATAGTTGTCGTCAGATCAATGGACCGCCGCCGCTGGCCGTTTCTGCGAGAATTTGACACTTTTTCTCACGCACGAAGTTGCGCAACGTCAGCATGCTGCTGGCCGCTTGGCCGAGGGACGTGTCGTCGGAGGCGTTGGCAAGGCGCGTCGGCCGTCCGTCAGAGATCGGCAACATGATGTTCTCGCCGTTGGACAAGCCGATATGGTAAACGCGCGAGCGCTCGCGCTGCAGCGTGTCGTTGATCAGCTCGTTGGCGAAACGGCTGCGAATGCCGGAGATGCTCATCTTGAGCTTGGTCTTCGTCAGTCCTTTCTGCACTTCCTTGGGATTGAGGCTCTTGAAGGCGCTGAGCTGCTTGCGCGCGGCATCGAGGTCGATGCTTTGCGAGTGGGAAACGACGTTGATGCTGACGACGTCCTGATAGAATGCCTCGTAGACACGCTCGTTGACTCGATTGCCGGTCGTCAGGTCGAGACCAGTGCGATAGATCGCGATCTGATCGCGCGAGCAGAGGATCACGGCGGCGCTCAGCGGCGTCTCGCGCATCACGCCGTCGTCGCCCCACTTCTCGCCCGTGAAAATCTCTTCGTTGGCGCCGCCGGCGCCGCCCTTGAGCAGGACTGGCTCGCGCACCTCCTCGTGAAAGCCGATGAGCTGGCGGGCGCGGTCGATGAAGTCGTGCCGCCGGTAGTCCTCTTCGATCCAAGCGTCGATCTGCTCGTCGCTTGTCAGGCTTCTCCGGCGCCAGAGAAGAAAGACGCCGACGATGATCATCACGATGCCGATGAGGAAGGCGAAGATCGCGGGAATCCCGATCAAGATCAGCGCCCAGGCGAGGGCTGCCCGCTCGTCGTCGAAGTAGGAGCGGATGTATTTTCGCTTCTGGCTTTCCGATATGGCCATGCCCGCTCCCCGCGATGCACCCAATCTCCGAGGACTTCCCCGAACTCATCCTAACATGCAGGGCAAATGCCACCAATATGGTCAATGCGATCAGATGTGGCGGAGCAGGCATCCATGGCGCTTCAGGAAGCGGTGCCATAGGCTTGCAAAGCAGCAGCGACTAGGCTCTATCATCGCGCCATGAAGACCCGGCAGGATACAGATCACGCACCGCTCAGCGAGCCCTGGCTCAGGTATCGCGCGAGAGAAGCTTTGCATGCCGCTCCACCCGACAGCATCTTCGACCCGCGCTCGGGGCGAAGCTGGGCGCCGAGCGATTTCGACCTCAACCCCGAGCTCGTCGCCGATCTCGGCGTGATGGAGCCGCCGCGTGAGGCCGCGGTGCTGGTGCCGATCGTGGCACGCGCGGAGCTGACCGTGCTGCTGACGGTCAGGACCGCGCATCTGTCGAGCCACGCGGGTCAGATTTCCTTTCCCGGCGGCAAGATCGACGAAACCGACGCCAGCGTTCTCGATACCGCACTGCGCGAGGCTGAGGAGGAAATTGGCCTCGATCGAGGCTTAGTCGAGCCGCTGGGCTATCTGGACAAGTATCGGACAGGTACGGGCTATTGCGTGGTGCCGGTGGTCGCGCTGGTGCAGCCCAGCTTCACGCTGTCGCTCAATGCCGACGAGGTCGCCACTGCGTTCGAGGTGCCTCTGGCGTTCCTGATGAATACGGATAATCACCAACGCCATTCGCGCCCGTGGCGCGGGCGCGAGCGTCACTTCTTCGCGATGCCGTTCGGCGAGCACTTCATTTGGGGGGCAACCGCCGGAATGATCAGGAACATGCATGAAAGGCTCGTCCGGCCATGATCCGCATCGTGGTCGAGAACGTGGTGTTGTTCATGCTGCCGACGGCGATCTATTTCGCCTACAGGTACATGGCGATGGGCGAGGATCGCTCGGCGAGCGGCGCGATGGACGACGCTCCGCTGTTCGGGCTGTTCGCGGCCGGCGCGCTGGTGGTGATCACGGTTCTGGTGCTGTTCAGCCAGACCAATGGCGGAAAGCCTGGGCAGAAGTACGAGCCGCCGGTGTTCAAGGACGGCCGCATCCAGCCCGGCCGTATCGAATAGGCCGTCTCGCATGACATCGCCCGCGCCGCTGTCCGCCAATCCGCCGTCGCTCGGCGCCGCGGCGTGGCTGACGCGTGACGACACGCAGACCGTGTTCCGGGTCATCTCCGACGCCGGTTTTTCGGCCCGCGTGGTCGGCGGGGCGGTCCGCAACTCGCTGTTCGCCAAGCCCGTCAAGGACATCGACTTCGCCACCACGGCGAGTCCCGAGGAGGTGATGGCGCTGGCTGTGGCGGCGGGCTTGAAGGCGGTAGGCACCGGCATCGCGCACGGCACGGTGACTGTGGTCGTCGGCCACACGCCGTTCGAGGTGACGACGCTGCGCGAGGATGTCGAAACCTTCGGCCGGCACGCACGGGTCGCGTTCACACAGGACTGGGTCGCTGACGCGCGGAGGCGCGATTTCACGATCAACGCGCTCTATTGCGACGCGGATGGAACGGTGAGCGATCCGCTCGGCGGCTATCCCGATCTCGCCGCCGGCCGAGTCCGCTTCATCGGCGATGCGCGGGAGCGGATCCGCGAGGACTACCTGCGCATTCTCCGGTTCTTCCGCTTCCACGCCGAGTATGGGCGCGGCGATGCCGATCAACCGAGCCTCGCGGCGTGTGCGGCCGAGAAGCAAGGATTGGCCCAGTTGTCGGGTGAACGGGTTCGCGGTGAGCTGCTTCGGTTGCTGGCGGCGCCACGGGCGGTGGACAGTTTCGGCCTGATGGTGGCTGTCGGCATCGCACCGATCGTGCTCGGCACGACGCCCGATCTCCCAACTTTCAACCGGTTGGCGCTGATCGAGGCGGCGATGGGCCTCAGCGCGGATCCCGTGTTGCGGCTCGCGTCCCTGGTGCTGCCGCTGGATGCGCGCGCGCTGCAGAGCCGGCTGAAGCTGTCCGCGGTGGAGACCGATCGGATCGCAGCGCTTTCACGCTCCCGGGTGCCGTTCACGCGCGAGGCGGACGCCCCGTTGGTGCACGAGGCGGTCTACCGCCATGGCAACGCGGCGACGGCCGACGCTGTGTTGCTGGACTGGGCGCGGAGCGATGGCCCAGCCGCGGACGAGGAGTGGTTGCGATTGCTGGCGATTGCTTCGAGTTGGACGCCGCCCGCACTGCCGGTCCGCGGCGCCGATCTTCTGGATCGCGGCATACCGGCGGGACCGCGCGTCGGACGCATCCTGGCGAGCCTGGAGAGCTGGTGGATCGCCGAGGGTTTTCCCTCGGATCGTCGCCGGATCGATGCGCGGCTGACCGAGCTGATGCACAACGGTGACACGTAACCAGTTGTTGCAATTGCCTCTTTCGTTCCTGTCGGTCACGCTCTAATCTGTTGCCTCGATGGGGAGGGGGGATGCGAGCGCTACGATTCGCAGTATGGGCCTCGGCGGTGGGCGTCGCGATGATCCACGGCGCAGCATTCGCGTCCGTGCGCGAGGAGCGCGTTGCTCCCCTTCCTACGGCTCCCGTCCACGGGCAGTCCACCAGCATCGGCCGCAGCGGCGTGTCGAGTTGCGATAGGTGGCGCGCCCTCGCCGCACGGCTCGGCGAAACCCATGCCGGCCACAAGCTCCGCCATTTGCTGACCACGCGCCTGTGCGTGCTGACCGAGGACACATCCGACGAGGTGTGGGCCTGGCCGTGGCGGTTCAGCGACGTCCGGGCGGATCTGCCGCCGCAGCATCACGGCAAATTCGGCGCCTGGGACATCCGCTGCGATCAGGCCGGCCAGCGACGGCGCTGCGCGCTGTCCCTGGAGACGTCGATGGTATTGGGTGGGGATCCGTCGAGGCCGATCAGGATCGTCTCGCACGTCGTCATCGACGCCGTCGCCGGCCGTGAGAGCGTGCTATGGCGGGTGCACGTCCCAAGGAGTGCAGGCGGTGTCGCGGCCGAAGCCGGGATCGCCGTCGACCTCGGTTACCGCAACTTCGTCGAATCCTTCGATGCCTGTGGTCCGCGCGGCTGCATGGCGGAGGCCGAGCCAGTGATCGGCGCCGAAGTGGCGAGCGCGTTGTGGCAGGGGCGGCAGATAACGATGCGGCTGATCGGGGCTGGCGGACTCGAGGCCGAGACGGGTATGTTGCCGGCCCAGGGTTTCCGTGCCGGCCTAAAGGAGTTGATCCGGCTGCGCCGTCACGAAGCGCGGACGCTGGCCGAACGTTGACCTGGCCGAACGTTGAAGTGAACAGCGTGAGGCCGTGAGCGAGCGTCACGGGTGCGAGTAAGGAGTGCGTCGTGAGTCTCGGCGTCGACAGGAAGCAGGTCATCGCCGAGCGGCAGCGATCACAGCGGCACGTGCAGGCGACTCTCGGTTTCCTGGCACTGGGATCGCTGGTGTTCGGTCTCGCCGTTTATGCACTCGCCGCGCGGCTCGGACTTGCTCGCGACACCGCTCGGCTGATTGCCTCCGCGTTTCTCGTGGCCGCCATCCTCGATGCGGTGGTGCTCTACATTTGGGAGCGCCTGTTTCCATCGCCCGACGGTGAGTGAGGCCGCGCCCGCGATCATGCTTTCGCGACGCACATGCCTGTCTCGGAACCCGCATTCCTGTTGTGGCTGACCAGAAACTGGGCACCCCAGGTTCCGGATCGCTGCAACTAAGTGCATACGGTGAAACAAATTTCCGGGCATGATCGTATCGTCGGGACGAAACGCGGGGAGGCATCACCAAGTGTCGAGGTGAGCCATGCGCAAGACGATCCTGGTGCTCTGGGTGTTGGCCGGCCTGTCGGTTTGGGCCGAAGGAGCCGGCGCCCACAGTTGGTATCCGTGGGAGTGCTGCCACGAGATGGACTGTGCCCCGGTCGACCAGGTGCAGTCGGCGCCGGAACTCGACGGTGTCATCGTCACCTCGAAGGTCGGCACGGCGCTGGTGCCCGCCAGTTTTCCCAAGCGCGTCTCCAAGGACAGCCGCATGCACGTCTGCCTGCGTAAGGACGCGAGCGGCGCGACGAAAGTGCTGTGCGTATTCCTGCCGCCGGAAAGCTGATCGGCACGGGGCTGATCGCAAGCAAGGCGGTGGCCCGGGAAAAATCGCGCCGATGATCGCGCAAGCGAAAGCCGCCGTGGATTGCTCCACGGCGGCCTCGATGTCGTCGATCTGGCGGTGAGGGCGTGGATCAGAAATCCATGCCGCCCATGCCACCCATTCCGCCCATGCCTCCCATTCCGCCGCCACCCATCGGGGCGCCGGCGTCCTTGGCGGGACGGTCTGCGACCATCGCCTCGGTGGTGATGAGAAGTCCTGCGATGGAGGCTGCGTCCTGCAGCGCGCAGCGCACGACCTTGGTCGGATCGATGACGCCCTGCGCGATCAGGTCGCCGTACTCGCCCGACTGGGCGTTGAAGCCGAAGCTGTACTTGGAGTTGTCGAGGATCTTGCCGACCACGACCGAGCCATCCTCGCCGGCGTTGAGGAAGATCTGGCGGGCCGGCCACTGCAGCGCCTTGCGGACGATGTTGATGCCGACCTTCTGGTCCTCGTTGTCGCTTTTCAGCTTCTCGAGGGCGGCGATCGCCCGCAGCAGGGCCACGCCGCCACCGGGAACGATGCCTTCCTCGACCGCGGCACGGGTCGCATGCAGCGCGTCGTCGACGCGGTCCTTGCGCTCCTTCACCTCGGTCTCGGTCGCGCCACCGACCTTCAGCACGGCGACGCCGCCGGCGAGCTTCGCCAGCCGCTCCTGCAGCTTCTCGCGGTCGTAGTCCGAGGTGGTCTCCTCGATCTGCGCCTTGATCTGGCCGATGCGGGCCTCGATGTCCTTCTTCTTGCCCGAGCCGTCGACGATGATCGTGTTCTCCTTCTCGATCGTCACCTTCTTGGCGCGGCCGAGCATGGCGAGGGTCACGGTCTCAAGCTTGATGCCGAGGTCCTCGCTGATCACGGTGCCGCCGGTCAGGATGGCGAGATCCTCGAGCATCGCCTTGCGGCGATCACCGAAGCCCGGCGCCTTGACGGCTGCGACCTTGAGGCCGCCGCGCAGCTTGTTGACGACGAGGGTGGCGAGCGCCTCGCCCTCGATGTCCTCGGCGATGATCAGCAGCGGCTTGCCGGTCTGGACCACGGCCTCGAGCACCGGCAGCATCGACTGCAGGCCCGACAGCTTCTTCTCGTGGATCAGGATGTAGGGAGCCTCGAGATCCGCGATCATCTTCTCGGCGTTGGTGATGAAGTAGGGCGAGATGTAGCCGCGGTCGAACTGCATGCCCTCGACGATGTTGAGCTCGGTCTCGAGGCTCTTGGCCTCCTCGACGGTGATGACACCCTCGTTGCCGACCTTCTTCATCGCCTCGGCGATGAGCTTGCCGACCTCGGTGTCGCCGTTGGCCGAGATGGTGCCGACCTGGGAGATCTCCTCGTTGGAGGTGACCTTCTTCGACTTCGCCTTCAGCTCGGCGACGACGCAGGCGACGGCGAGATCGACGCCGCGCTTCAGATCCATCGGATTGGCGCCGGCGGCAACCGACTTGGCGCCTTCCCTGACGATCGCCTGGGCAAGCACGGTCGCAGTCGTGGTGCCGTCACCGGCCAGATCGGCGGTCTTGGAGGCCACCTCGCGCACCATCTGCGCGCCCATGTTCTCGAACTTGTCCTCGAGCTCGATCTCCTTGGCGACGGTGACGCCGTCCTTGGTGATGCGGGGCGCGCCGTAGCTCTTCTCGATCACGACGTTGCGGCCCTTGGGGCCGAGCGTCACCTTGACCGCGTTGGCGAGAATATCGACGCCGCGCAGCATCTTTTCGCGCGCGTCCTGGGAAAACTTGACGTCCTTGGCTGCCATGGTGATCGATCCTTGTGAACCGTGAATAGGTGAATTTGTGACCGGTGTAGTGTGGAGAGGCGCGGGCGGACATGCCGCTTACCGTTCCCTGTTCCCCACTTCACCCAGGGCCGTCAGGCCGCGGCGCGGACGCTGGCCATGCCTTCGATGATGCCGAGGATGTCACTCTCCTTCATGATCAACAGCTCCTCGCCGTCGATCTTGACCTCGGTCCCGGACCACTTGCCGAACAGCACGCGATCGCCGGTCTTGACCTCGAGCGGGGTGAGCTTGCCGCTCTCGTCGCGGGCGCCAGGGCCTGCGGCGACGATCTCGCCCTGCATCGGCTTTTCCTTGGCGGTCTCCGGAATGATGATCCCGCCCGCGGTCTTGCTGCTCTCTTCGATGCGGCGCACGACCACGCGGTCATGCAGGGGGCGAAACTTCATGGGTCGACCTCGAGTGTTGGAATGAATTGCATGTGCGATGCCGGGCAGAGCCGCAAGAGCGCTCCCCTCAAGCCCGCGACAGGTATATGGAGAGCGCTGCTAGCAGTGTCAATGCTTGAGTGCCAAAGGCGTTTACGGGCGCCCGCGTCGCCAGCTTGTCATGAAGCGAGAACGGGGCGCCGCTGTGGCGCCCCGTCGAAATGCGATCTGGTGGTATCGGCTACTGCGCGGCGACGAGCTGGCCCGGCGCGGGTAGGGGCACCGGCTGCGGCTTGGCGACGATGCCGAGGCGCTCCTCGGCGGCTGCGAGAACCTGGCCCAGCAGCTCCGAGTAGCGGATGCCGGCATAACTGGCCATCAGGTTGAACTTGCCATCCCAGCACCAGCCCGGATTGGGGTTCACTTCCAGCAGCTTGATCTCGCCCTTGGCGTCGGCGCGGAAATCGAAGCGGGCATAGTCGCGGCATCCCAGACGCTCGAACAGCCGTGCGGAATGCTCGATGAGTTGCGCCTGGATGTGGTCGGGGAGTTGTGCCTCCTGATACTTGATCTGGGTCCAGAAGGGACTGTCGGGCTCCCACTTCGACTCGTAGCCGAGGATCTTCGGAAGCTGGGCGTCGAGCCCCGAGTAGTCGACCTCCAGCATCGGCAACGCACGCAGGCCCTGGTCTGGATTGCCGACGAGACTGACGGAGTATTCCGCGCCGGTCAGGAACTCCTGAACCAGCACCGGCCGGCGCGGGAACTCGGCGCGCAGCCGCTCCAGATAATCGAGCAGGCCCTTCTCGTTGTGGACGACGGCGTCCTTGGTGATGCCTTGCGAGCTGTCACCATAGTTCGGCTTCAGGATCGCGGGGAACACGGATGTTAGAAGAAAACTAAAATTGCAAAGGTTTGCGGAAATACCAGTTCCAAGTAATGCTGCATCTCACTTGCTGCGAAAGCCAAGAAAAACCACAATGTCCAATTAGTCGCTCCGATCGGACATTGCCTTGCCGTACCCGCGTCGCAAGAAGCTTGTTGCCATGGCGGCATATCAGCTGTTCCGCAACAGTTTTCCCGAACCCCCGTCCCTGGTACGGACGAAAAACCGCAAGACCGCCGATGTAAGTCTCAGCTGAAGGAACAGGGCAATCGACGGGCGCGGGAGAGACTTGGAAGTTCGCTATCCAGTCACTCTCATTTTCTAGAATCCAAACACGATTACCCAGTCTCTGATATTCGAGGTATTCGTCAGCGGTGATGCAATCTTCCTCTGGATATACAACGAGTTCCAAGCTGCACAACTTATGAAATTCCCACCGCTGTGACAGTTGACGCCAATGCATGTCGATCCTCTCGAATACTAGAAGTGCATTCTAGACCAAGCCGTTGCTCCGCAGACGACGCTTTCGCTCGACGCCACGAATTGGGACCATACGCCGAGCAGCATCTCGGCCTCTGGGATGATGCGTAACGCTACCGTACCCTTCAACGCCTCATCCGATCCTATGCCAGAGAAGGTAAATGATACTGACCTGCTTCAGTGCCTTCATTTCCGCGACATCTACGTAACTCGCTGACCTAATGATCGAATCAGGTAGATCGCTTGCCGTGGGCGGTATCACTCGGCGGGTGAAGGCAGATGCGAAGCTTCGAGATCGTGCGATCGAGCACCGATAC
>CAMDBL010000108.1 GCA_945889015.1 Devosia equisanguinis | reverse complement strand
GCCGCCAGCATCGCCTCGATCAGCGCGTCTGCGGCCGGGCTCTTGACGCCGGGGTAGTTGAACGTGCCCTGCGTATCGGCCGCTTTCGAGGACCAGCGGAACAACTGCTCGTTGCCGGGCGACAACGAGGACGGCCAGCTCGCCTGGATCATGTCGAAGTCGAAGCTCTTGATGCGCGCCTGATACTGCGTGCTGTCGACCTGCCGGACGCGGGCGGCGATGCCCAGCGCCTTGAGGGCGTCGGCATAGCTGACGAGGAGCCGCTCCTGCGAGCGAGTGGCGGCGAGGATCTCCATCTGCAGCTGGCGCCCGCGCGCATCGGTCATGCGGCTGCCGCGCAGCGTGTAGCCGGCGTCCGCGAGCAGGGACAGGGCGGCCTGCTGGTTGTCGCGATTACGGCCGGAGCCGTCGCTCGCCGGCATCGCGAACGTGCCCTCGAGGATCTCGGGCTTCACCGCGCCGGGAAACGGTTTCAGCAGCGCTTGCTCGGCCGCGTCCGCGGGCTTGCCGTTGGACGACAGCGGCGAGCGCTCGAAGAAGCTCTGTGTGCGCCGCGTCAGCCCGTGATAGAGGTTGCGATTGATCCATTCGAAATCGAACAGCCTGATCAACGCCTGCCGGACCCGCTGGTCCTTGAACGTGCCGCGCCGCGTATTGAAGGCCAGCGCCGACATCCCCGCCGGCAGCGCGATCGGCAGCTCGGCCTTGATCACGCGGCCGTCGGCGACGGCGGGGAAGGCGTAGGCGGTGGCCCACATCGCCGGATCCTCCTCCACGCGCAGGTCGATCTGGCCGATCTTGAAGGCCTCCAGCAAGGCCGAGGCATCGCGGAAATACTCGAACCGCATCTCCGCGAAATTGAAGCGCCCGCGGGTCACCGGGAGATCGCGGCCCCAGTAGTCGGGGTTGGCGCGGTAGGTGATGGAGCGGCCCGGATCGATGGCGGCCACGACGTAGGGGCCGGAGCCGATCATCGGCTGCAGCGAGGTCTTCTCGAAGGTGTCCGGGGAGAGCAGGTGGCGCGGCAGCACCGGCATCAGCCCGAGGATCAGCGGCATCTCGCGATCCCCGCCGGGCAGGAATGTGAAGCGCACGCTGCGCTCGCCGAGCTTCACGGTCTCGCCGACCTTGGCGTAGTAGGTGCGCAGGTTGGGCCGGCCCCGCTTCTTGAGCAGCGCATGACTGAAGATCACGTCGTCGGCGGTGATCGGGCGTCCGTCCGAGAAGCGCGCCTTCGGGTTCAGGTGGAAGGTGATCGACGAGCGGTCGTCGGGCACCTCGATGGCTTCGGCGATCAAACCATAGAGCGAGAACGGCTCGTCGAGGGAGCGCGTCAGCAGGCTCTCGACCACGAGATCGCGCAGACCGGCGGCGGCGGTGCCGCGCACGATCAGCGGATTGAGGCTGTCGAAGGAGCCGAGCTGGCCGAGCGTGATGCGCCCGCCTTTCGGCGCGTCGGGCCTGACGTAGGGCAGGGCGGTGAACCCGGCTGCCAGCTTCGGGCTGCCGTGCATGGCGATGCCGTGGACCGGCTCGGCGGCCGCGGGCAGTGCGTCGGCGCGCAGCACCGCCGCCATCGCCACTGCCGCCACGACCAGGTTGCGCGTGAACCCCATCCTGCCTCTTCCTGCTGATCCGTCACCCGCGCCTCGACTGCCAGCGACCCTTCCGCGACCCTATCATGTCCCGCCAATGCCGTTCGCAGCGGTGTAGCCGCCCCGCGCGGCGGCAGCGTGGCCGCACGGCCACGTCGCCCGCGAATTTGCTGTGGCATATACCCGTGCCTCGCCGTATCGGCCACGGGATTGCCGCAATCGAGCCCTTACTGCCGCCCCGAAGCGTGCCGTATTGGCACGTCGAGAGTGTGGTGCCGCCGAATTCGCCAAAGGCTCTTCATCGCGAAGAATTCTGGCCGCGTCACAGAGGTTAGTGCCCGCCGCGTCTTGGGGACAGTCTTGTGGGAATGTCTCGTCAGTGCTGGCGAGATCGGGCTCGCAACGTGGAGAAGGTCGAAGCATTCATGGCGAACGCAATGGTGCCGCCGCGCGCGGCGAAGGCTCTGGCATTTGCATTGGTGGCGGGTAGCGCGGTGATGGCGACTGCGGCCTCGGCCCAGCAGCCGAAGGCGGCGGCTCCCGCCGGCAAGGCGCCCGCGGCTGCTGCGGCGCAGCAGAAGGGTGATCCGCAGTCGCAGAGCCCCTGGGTGAAGCTCTGCGAGAAGGCCAAGGTGCGCGTCAAGGGCGCCGACGGCAAGGACGGCGAGCAGGAGAAGACGCTCTGCCTGACGACGCACGAGCAGCTCGACGCCAACACGGGGCTGCCCGTGGTCTCCGCCGCGATCCGGCAGGCCGAAGGCGTCGAAAAGAACGTGCTGGCGATCATGGTGCCGCTCGGCATGGTGATCCCGCTCGGGATGAAGGCCGCCGTGGCGCCCGCCGACGTCTGGGGCAAGGTGATCAAGGGCGAGCAGATCGACGACAAGCAGCTCAAGGTCGCCTCGCTGCAGTTCGCCTACTGCTATGCCGCCGGCTGCACGGCCGAGGTCGAGGCCACCAAGGAAATCATCGACGACATGAACAAGGGCGCGGGCCTTCTGATCCGCGCGGTCGATATCCTTGGCCGTCCAGCGATGTGGGGCGTGCCGCTGTCGGGCTTCAGCGCGGCCTTCGCCGGCCAGCCGACCGACAACAAGCGCTACGCCGAGGCGCGCGCCTCGTTCATGAAGCAGATCGAAGCGCAGTACGCCAATCAGCGCCAGGAGGCCCTGAACAAGGATCCCAAGCTCGCCGAGGCTTACAAGAAGCTGCAGGAGGCGCAGGCCGAGATGGGCAAGGCCGTGAAGGCCGCCGCACCCGCGCCTGGCGCTGCACCAGCCGCTGCTCCGGCAGGCAAGGCGCCTCCGCCGCCGGCCAAGAAGTAGACTTGGCGCTCGCGTCGTCTGAATAAAAAAGCCGCTCCGGTCTCCCGGGGCGGCTTTTTCAATCTTCCGGTCTCATCGCCGGGGCGTCCGAACAAGGAACTTGTGTCGGGTCACGCGTCGCCGCACCCGTCAGTGAGCCCTGAGAAACAGCGCGCGATACTGGCCGCCTTCGGCCTTGGCGAACATCTCCTTCACCTGCGGATGCCGCACCGGCGTGCCCGTGCCGTCCGGTAGCAGGTTCTGCTCCGAGACGTAGGCGATGTAGGTCGTCTCCGCGTTCTCGGCCAGCAGGTGGTAGAACGGCTGGTCCTTGCGCGGCCGGATCTCCTCCGGGATCGAAGTCCACCATTCCTCTGTGTTGTTGAACACCGGATCGATGTCGAAGACGACGCCGCGGAACGGATAGATGCGATGGCGCACGACTTGGCCGACGCCGTACTTGGCCTTGCGGGCGCGACTGTTGCGTTTGGCTCCGGCGGCCTTGGGCGTGGAGAGCCGCTTCGACTTCGCGTCGGCTGGGGTCTGCTCGGCGCCCGACGTCTCGACGGTGGTCTGCGCCGTGGACTTGGCCGACGAGGCCTTGGGCGTCGCGGGTTTTGGTGTCGTTGCCTTGGTCATGGCACCATTCGTTGGAGATTTTCGGTGATCGAGGAAGCGCGAGCCGGGGACCGGCTGGGCCCCTGAGCGCCGGTTACCGGCCATTGCATCACAGCTCGTAGGCCTTGGCCAGCGCCGGGTCCTTGGCTGCGACGATGCGGGCGAGATCGACGATCACCTTGGCCTGCTTCCAGGTGGCGTCGTCCTGCATCTTGCCTTCGATCATCACTGCGCCGGTACCGTCGGGCATGGCGGCGAGGATCTTCTTGGCGAACAGCACCTCCTTGGGGTCCGGGCTGAACACGCGCTTGGCGATCTCGATCTGCGTCGGGTGCAGCGACCAGGCGCCGAGGCAGCCCTGCAGGAAGGCGTTGCGGAACTGCGCCTCGCAGGCAGCGGGGTCGGAGAAGTCGCCGAACGGTCCGTAGAAGGGCTTCAACCCGTAGCTCAGGCAGGCATCCACCATCTTGCCGACGGTGTAGTGCCACAGATCCTGCTGGTAGAAAGCACGAGCGCCCTGCGCCTCCTTGCCGGCATCGGCGAGCACGCCGTAGTCGGGATGGCCACCACCGACGCGCGTGGTCTTCATGCCGCGCGATGCCGCGAGATCGGCCGGCCCGAGGCTCATGCCGTGCATGCGCGGAGACGCCGCCGCGATCGCCTCGACGTTCTTGACGCCCTCGGCGGTCTCGAGGATGGCGTGGATCAGGATCGGCTTGCGAACCTTGTGGCGCGCCTCCAGCTGCGCCAGCAGCTGATCGAGGTAGTGGACGTCCCAGGGGCCCTCCACCTTCGGCAGCATCATCACGTCGAGCTTGTCGCCGGCCTCGGCGACGATGGTGGTGATGTCGTCGAGGGCCCACGGGCTGTTGAGGCAGTTGATGCGCGTCCACAAGCCGGTCGCGCCGAAGTCGTGCTCGCGCGCCATCGAGACGAAGCCGGCGCGGGCCTGCTCCTTCTCGGACGCCGCCACCGCGTCCTCGAGATTGCCGAGTACGACGTCGACCTGCCTGATGGTGTCCTTGAGCTTGGCGCGGATCTTCTCGTTGTGCGGCGGGAGGAAGTGGATCATTCGCTCCAGGGTGACCGGCAGCGCCCTGAACGGCTCCGGCGCCCCGATCGCGAGCGGTGAGTAATGCTTGGCGGGCGTGCGGCTGGCGGTCATGGGGCGGCCTCGTCAGTTCATGTTGCAGCGCACTGTAGGCGTCTCATGCGTCAGCGGGCAAGGCCTGCGGGCTTGGCAGACACGGCTATTGCGCCGGATGTGGGAGCCGGTGGTTGGACCGAAAAGTCAGGTAGGCGCTAGGACCAGCGCCGGTTCGACCACATCCACTGCTCCGGCGTCTCCCGGATCCAGGCCTCGAACTGGCGCTGCATCTCGCTCATCGCCCAGCGCACGTCCTCGCCCTGATTGGCCGTGCGCGGCACGCGCAGCTCCTTGATCTCGACCTCGAAGCGACTCTCCTTGCCGATCCGGCGGCAGCGCGACATCCACATCCGCGCGCCGACGCGCCGCGCGATCAACGCCGCGATCGCCTGCGTCCTGGCGTCCTGGCCGAAGAACGGGATCGCAATGCCGGTGCGGTCGTAGAGATCGCAGATCAGACCGAGACGGCCGCCGCGGCGGACGAAGTCCTGGATCGCGCGCGCCGTCCTCTGGTTGTCGCCGTGGTCGCCCTCGACCTTGCCGCGTCCGAACAGGCCGCCCGGGAACAGGTCGCGGCGCTGGTCGCGCAGATACTGGTCGACATAAGGGTTGTTGACCGATCGGTAGACGCCTGCGGGGTTGGCGCCGGCGCGTGTCAGCGGCCAGATCGCGAGCTCCCAGTTGCCGAGATGCAGCGAGACGCCGACGATCGGCCCGAGCTTGTCCTTGTAGCGCAGGTAGGCCGGGTTCGAGATCCGGATCCGCGTGGGATCGGCGAGCACCCGGTCGAGCTGCATCGTCTCGGCCATCACGCGGCCGAGGTTCTCCCAATGCTTCATCGCGATCCGCCGCCGCTCCGCCGGGGTCTTCTCGGGGAACGCGATGGCGAGATTGGCGAGCGCGCGTCGGTGGCGCTTGGGATTCACCACCGGCGCCAGCCAGCGCCAGCAGCGCGCCGAGAACGCCGTCGCCACGCCCAGCGGCAGCGCGCGCACGGCGCCGACCACGGCCCGCAGCACCGCGTACTCGAGCCGGAATTGCAGGTCGCGCCAGGGCGAGATGGGTTTCATTGCCGGTCTCGCTTGGGCGACCCGGCCACTGGCGTCAAGCGCCGTGAGGCCGCATCAACGTCGGCCGGGTGCCGGAGGGGTGCAGTCCCTGGCGGATCACGGCGCGCCTGAGCGGTCCGATGCTGTTCAGCGCGTGCAGCCCCAGGCCGCGCAGCAGATCGGCCGGCAGCAGCCCGGAGATCAAGGTGCGGTTGAGCATGTCGACCGCGAAGGTGCGCGTGCCGATGTCGCCACGCCGGGCCGTGTCGTAGGCCGCGAGCACGTCGCCGGCGCCGGGATCGCCGCCTGCAGCGACCGCCTCGCCGACGAAGTCCGCCAGCATGGCGACGTCGCGCATGCCGAGGTTGAGCCCCTGCGCGCCGATCGGCGGGATCACGTGCCCGGCCTCGCCGACGAGCATCACGCGACGAGCCGCGAAGCGGTCGGCGGTGGTCACGCCGAGGGGAAACGCGGCCCGCGCCGTCGTAGCCCGGATCGGTCCGAGCAAACCCTTGAGATGCCGGTCCAGTTCGGCGCGGAAGGCGGTCTCGTCGAGCGCCAGCAACGCCTCCGCCCGCCGTGTATCCTCGACCCACACCAGGCTCGACGCAAGTCCCGGCAGCGGCACGGTCGTGAGTGGTCCCGGACGGCGATGCAACTCGGTCGAGACGTTGCGATGCGGCCGTGTGTGCTCGACCAGCGCGACGACGGCGGTCTGGGGATACGACCAGCCGTGCGTGCCGATGCCGGCCGCCGTCCGGCAGACCGACTGGCGGCCGTCGGCCGCGACGACGAGACGGGCGGCGAGCGTGCCGCCTTCGGCCAGACGCGCGATCACCTGCGCCTCGCCGGTCTCGAGCCCGGTGACGGCGACCGTGGTCACGATCTGGATGCGCGGCTCGGCGTGGACGGCCGTCTCCAGCGCCGCCAGCAGAACGCTGTTGGGGATATTGAAGCCGAGCACCTCCAGGCCGGCGTCGGCGGCGGTGAACAGGGCTTCGGGCGCGCGCAGCAGACCGCCGGTGTCGTCGATCAGCCGGATCGCTTTGATCGCCGCGCTGCCGTCTGCACAAGCAGCGAGCACACCGAGATGGCGCAGCAGGTCGATGCTGCCTGAAAACAGGGCGGCGGTGCGCGCGCGCGGTGCCGCGGGAGGTGGTCCGGCGAGCACCGTCTCGACGCCGCTGCGGGCGAGCGCCAGCGCCGTCGCGAGGCCAGACGGACCGGTGCCGACGACCAGCACGGGGGCCGTCGCGGAAACGTTCAGATCACGTTGCATCGAGGTGGTCATGCCGGACTCCGAGGCCTGCGCGAAGGCGTGCGCGCGTCAAAGCAGCGACATCAGTCTAGGCCACTCCACGGCAACCCGGCAGAGGCGCGTTGCCACACGGCTCAGGGCCTGCTTTTCAATGGGGATTCAGACGCTTGTCTGTCCCCAGGATGTCCACAGGTTATCCCTTGACCGGCGCGACTCGAAGATGGAAAACACCGCGTGTTTCAACGTCCCTCTATATACGGCCTGCGATTCTCGTGGCATTTTCGCCACGACACCAGATCCAATTCCCGCCACACTGCTATTCGTTGTTTACGCCGCCTTAACCGCTGCGCTAAGCCTGTCGTCAGCAAGGTCGGAAGGGGCTGGCGGGCAACCGTTCCTCTCGCATACCGGCCGAGCGGCAGGAGGGTGCCTCAGTCGTGGTGACTTTGGTACCAGTAGCTTTAGTCCAACGGAGAAGAGTATGATCGGGGGACTGTTCAAGTCTGCTAGCCGTCTGGCGCTGGTCGCCGTGGCTGGTGTAATGGTTGGCGGCGTTTCCGCCCAGGCCGCCGACCTCGGCGGTGACTGCTGCGCAGATCTCGAGGAGCGCGTCGCCGAACTCGAGGCCACCACTGTCCGCAAGGGCAACCGCAAGGTCTCGCTGACCGTGTCGGGCTGGGTGCACAAGTCCATCATGCATTGGGACGACGGCATCGAGAAGAACACCTACGCCGGCGTCGACAGCATCAACTCCTCGACCCGCTTCCGCTTCACGGGCGACGCCAAGATCACGCCGAAGTGGTCCACGGGTTACCTGATCGAGATGGAAGCGCTCGGCGACATGAACTCGTCGTCGGTGAACCAGACCAACAGCGGACTTGGTTCTGCCGGTGCGAACGTGGTCGTGCGCCACAGCGCCTGGTGGGTCGAGAACAAGGACTATGGTCGCGTCTGGGTCGGTCTGACCGACGCCGCCGGCGCCGGCATCGACGGAATCAACCTCGCCAACACCGGCGCTGCTGCCAACGCGAAGGTCGGTCTGAACGGCGGCGGCTTCATGCTGCGCGGGAACACCGGCTCCGCAGCTGCCTCTCTGCCGCATAATATGTCGGCCCGTACGTGGTCCAGCATCCTGCACGGCAACAACGGCATCTCGAACCTGAGCGACGAGACGCGCCACAACGTCATCAAGTACGTCTCGCCGACAGTCATGGGCTTCATCGTCTCCGCGTCGTGGGGCGAGGATGACATGTGGGATGTCGCTCTGCGCTATGCGGGTGAGTTCAGCGGCTTCAAGTTGGCTGCTGGCGCTGCCTACACGCAGGTGACGGACGCCAACTCCGGCAGCACCTTGACCCAGGCTAACAACCACTTCAATGGTTGTGCAGACGTGGTGGCTGGTGTCGTGGGCAACCGTGATCGCGAGTGCTCGAGCTTCGCAGTCGCAGGCTCGTTGATGCACGTCGCCACCGGCCTGTACATCACCGGTAACTACGGTGAGCGTACCGACAGCGCGCGTAAGCAGTTGTTCGCCAGCACCACCGCCATCGACCCGGCTCTTGTCAGCGGCAAGGACACGAACTGGGGTGTTCGTGGCGGTATCGAGCAGAACTGGACCGGGATGGGCAAGACCACCCTGTTCGGTGAGTACAATGTGGCCAGCGGAACGCCGCTGGGAGCCGGTGGCCTCCAAGCGGCTGACGCTGGTATCCAGCTTGCTGCTGAGACGATCGTGGCCTCGGAAGTCTCGGTTTGGGGCATGGGCGTCGTGCAGTCGTTCGACGCGGCCGCTCTCGACATCTACCTCGCCTACCGCAACTTCTCGGCGGACGTGAAGACGGCTCCGAACTTGATCGGTGGTGGCACCAACGACATCACGGGCATCAAGGACTTCCAGCTCATCACGCTGGGCGCGATCATGAAGTTCTGATGTGACGAGCAGGTAACCTAGGAGAGGGGGTCGCTTTGCGGCCCCCTCTTTTTTGAGAGCCATCGTTTGCGTTTGTCTTAGTCGTGTCACATAGCAGGAAAAGCACAGCGGTGTCTCTAAATCGCTGTTCTGCTTCTGCAACTGTGGGTTCGGGCTTGAGTTCGGTGCCAACCCGCTCCATTTTGCTAGATGTCGGACAGGGCGGTCCGGCTGTGGGGTCGTGATATGAGACGCTTGAGAATCATGGGCTTGGGTGTGCTGCTGGCGGGGGCTAGCACGGCTGCCTGGGCGTTTCAGGAGCAGCAGGGGTCTGCGGCGCCTGCGGCCAAGTCCGGAGCCGCCCCGGTGGAGGCTGTGCCGGGCACTGTTGCCGCGCCGCTGGCCGGCGGCCCTGCTCCTGCGGGGCGTGCCGTCAATGGGACGGAGATCCGCATTCCGGGGCTCGGCTCGCTCGGCGTACTTCCCAAGATGGATTTCGGGCTCGAGTTACTCTACGGCGCCGCCGAACAGAAGTCGGGCGACGACAGCCGTGGTATTCCCAATAGTGCGGATGATTTGGCCATTCGCGGAACGATCCGCAAGAAGTTCTGAGTCGACCAACCCGGCGGTTTGTTGTGAAATGGGCGCTGCGTGCGCCCATTTGTCGTTCGGGAGGTTTGGACGGACTTGGTGCGTCTGGAGCTGTGGGGGGCTTCTGAGTTTGCTCTACACGCCGTCAACCGGCGTCCAGAGGCCCCGTCACCCCTGCTTGCCTCGCAAAGCCTCCAACCGCTGGTCGCGACCGCAGCCGTGGCGGTAGATCCCATAGCGCAATGGGTTCTTCTTGTAATAATCGTGATGAACCTCCTCCGCGAGGGTGAACTCGGTCGCTTTGGTGATCTCCACGACGATCGGCTTACCGAACCGCTGTGACGCGGCGGTGCGGCTCGCCTCCGCCTGCTGTCGCTGAGTGTCGCTGGTGTAGAAAATCCCGGGGCGGTATTGGCTGCCGCGATCGCAGAACTGACCGTCCTTGTCGAGTGGATCGACGTTGTTCCAATAGACGTCGAGAAGCTTAGGGTAGCTGATGCGCTGGGGGTCGTACGTCACCCGCAAGGCTTCGGTATGCCCGGTGCGTCCGGACGACACCTGTTGGTAGGTCGGGTTCTTGGTGTTGCCGCCGATGTAGCCGGGCATGGTCTCGACGACGCCGTCGACCTTGTCGAAATCGGATTCGGTGCACCAGAAGCAGCCCGAGGCGAAGATCGCCGTCTCGAGGCCCGCTGCGGCAGGGGCCGGCTGGGCGCGGGATGCCGGAATCGGCAAGATCAAGCCGCCGAGCCAGGCCAGCGCAAGAATGATCGCGGCGCGTTTCATATCGGGTGTGCTCGCTGTCGGCTGGTGGTGACCATCGGGAGAACGGGTGGATCTCAGCTCGGTTTTGGCTCGGGCACGAACGCCAAGGACACGCCGTTCATGCAATAGCGCAGCCGCGTCGGCGGCGGGCCGTCGTCGAAGACATGGCCGAGGTGGCCGCCGCAGCGCCGGCAATGCACCTCGACCCGCTTCATGAAGAAGCTGGTGTCTTCGGTGGTGCCGATGGCGTTGTCGAGCGGCTTCCAAAAGCTCGGCCAGCCGGTGCCGCTGTCGAACTTGGTGGCCGAGGAGAACAACGGTAGCGCGCAGCCGGCGCAGTCGTAACGCCCTGGCGCGTACACCTTGTCGAGCGGGCTCGAGAACGCATACTCGGTGCCGTGCTGGCGCAGGACATGGTAGGCCTGGGGCGACAGGATCTTGCGCCATTCCGCGTCGGTTTTCGTCACCTCGAAGGTGGCGCCGGGCTTTCCGGCCGACCGGGCGAGGGGAATGGCCGCCGCCGCGCCGAGCAGCGACGCGAGGCCCGCGAGGGTAAAGGTGCGGCGCGTGGTCATCGTCGGTCTCCGGATCACGGGGAAGGCTCTACACCCGCAATCTGCTCAATCGCGGGCCAATTGTCACCTCAACCCTTATCACGACGGCGTCAGGGAGCCCGCCGCCTACCCGAGGATCGGAATGGCGGTCTCCACCTCGATGCCCGAGGCCGTCAGCCGGCAGCGCAGCGCCATCGCCTCGACGCCGGCCTTCACCGCGGCGTCGTATGCGCGGCCGTAGGCGGGATCGACGTCGCGGGCGAGCTTGAACCCGGTCGCGTCGCCGCGCTGCACCAGGAACACCATGACCGCGCGATTGCCTTCTTCGACCATGGCGGCGAGCTCAACCAGATGCTTGGCGCCGCGCGCGGTGACGCTGTCGGGGAATTCGGCGAGGCCGGCGTCGCGCATCAGGTGCACGTTCTTGATCTCGACGTAGCAGGCGGGCCTTGCCGCGTCTTCGAGCAGGATGTCGATGCGGCTGTTGACGCCGTATTTCACCTCGCGCCGGAGCCCCGCGTAGCCGGTGAGGCCCGCGACCTTGCCCGCCGAGATCGCTTCTGAGACCAGCGCGTTGGGGTGGTTGGTGTTGATGCCCACGATCACCGGCCCGGCGCCGAGGTCGGTCTCGATCATCTCCCAGGTGTGGCGGTATTTGCGCGTCGGGCTGTCGCTCTGCGACAGCCACACCCGCGCGCCGGGCGTCGTCAGGCCCTTCATCGAGCCGGTGTTCGGGCAGGTCGCCGTGATCGTCCCGCCGCCGTCCACCGCGACGTCGCAGAGGAAGCGCTTGTAGCGCTGGATCAGGCGGCCGGTGACGAGGGGGGTGTCGAATTTCATGCGGGCGGCCTCCGGCGGCGATGGGTGAAGGCCTCGTTAACACGTGCGGGACTACTGTTTAAGACGCAACACCGGAAGGGAGCACGACCATGCACCGCTGCCGAGGCTGGCTCCTGCTGCTGTCGGTCCTGCTGCTGCCGCTCGCCGCCGCCGTGGCCCGGGCGAGCCCGCTCGTGGTCGAGATCGAGCGGATGACCTGGATCGAGGTGCGCGACCGCATCGCCGCGGGCGCGACCACGATCATCATCCCGACGGGCGGCACCGAGCAGAACGGCCCGCACATGGTGCTCGGCAAGCACAACCTGATCGTGGCGGAGACCGCGCGGCGCATCGCCCGCACGCTCGGCGACGCGCTGGTCGCGCCGGTCGTCGCTTACGTGCCCGAAGGCGATCCCGGGAAACGGACGGGACACATGGCGTACGTGGGCACGATCAGCATCCCCGATGCGATCTACATGCAACTCCTGGAGGCGGCGGCGGCGAGCTTCAAGGCGCACGGCTTCAAGACCATCGTGCTCCTCGGCGACAGCGGCGGCAATCAGGCGCCGCAGGCCCATCTCGCGACCAAGCTCGCCGAGGCGTGGAGCGCCGCCGGCGTGCGCGTGATCAACGCCGAGGGCTACTACGCCCGCAACGGCGGCGACGCGCTTCTCGAGGCGCAGGGCGAGACCGGCAAGACGCTCGGCACCCACGCCGGCATCCGCGACACCTCCGAGCTGATGGCGGTCGACGCCACGGCCGTCGATCTCGCCCGCGCCGCGCCGGACAGCCAAGGCGCCACGGGCGATGCCCGCCGCGCCACCGCCGCCCGCGGCGAGGTTCTGCTCCGCCTCAAGGTCGACGCCGCCGTCACGGAGATCCGCGCCGCCCGTTCGGGCCAGACGGCGGCGATGGCGAAGCCGGGCGGTTGGCTCGGGTGGCTGGGGCGCTGACGAAGCTCAGCGACGGAACTCCCCTCCCCGTCTCGCCGAAGGCGAGCCTACGGCTCGACGCGGGGAGGGGTCGGGGGTGGGGGTGATCTGGGATCTGGTCTCAAGGGCCTGCACGATAAAATCCATCACACCCTCGATGTTGTCGTACACGTCGCCGTTCCCCACCCGCAGCACGCGGAAGCCCTGTCCGCTCAAATACGCCGCACGCCGCTCGTCCGCTGCTTGCTCCTCTGGCGTGCCGTGGGTGGCTCCATCGACCTCGATGATCAGCCGCTCGGCCAGGCAGACGAAATCGACGACGGTCCGATCGATCGGTGCCTGCTGCCGGAACTTGAAGTCGAGCGGTTTCAGCGCGCGCAACTGCCACCACAACTTGCGCTCGGCGCTAGTCCGGTTCCGACGCAGGGCTCGCGCGCGCTCGTTGGCCATGGTCTGCTCCTTTTGCCCCCCCCCCTCGCGGGGGAGGTGGCCCGCAGGGCCGGAGGGACTCCCCTCCCCCCTGCGGGGAGGGGGCGGGGGTGGGGGGGGCTTCCACCGACGTCTCGTTCGATCCCCCCTAGCCCTTCCCGTCCTCGTGGGGACTCCCCTCCCCCTGCGGGGAGTGGGCGGGGGTGGGGGGCTTCCGCCGACGTCTCGCTCGATCACCCCCACCCCTACCCCTCCCCGCGTCATGGCGTTCGCCATGCTTCGCATGGACGGGGAGGGGAAGTGCAAGTTCCTCCGTCATCACTTCCCGCCCAGCGCTGCGCGGACACGTGCGATCATCGCCCGGCTCGTGTCGACGTCCTGCTGCCATGCGGCGTTGGCCGGATCGAGGTTCGCCAGCCGCTCTGCGATGGCGAGATCGGCCTCCAGATAGGGCAACGCTTCTGCTGGTTTGCCCTGCTTCAGGAAGAATTGTCCAATCTTGTAGTTGCTGACGGAGAGATCGCGCTGCCATCCCGCATTGCCGGGATCGGCTTTGGCGAGACGGTCTGCAATGGCGAGACTATCGCGGAAGGATTTGAGGGCCTCGGGAAGGTTGCCCTGGGCGACGAGCACGTCGCCGAGCTTGTTATAGGAGACGGAGAGATCGCGCTGCCATCCAGAATTGCCGGGATCGGCTTTGGCGAGACGGTCTCTGATGGCGAGACTATTGCGGAAGGATTTGAGGGCCTCGGGAAGGTTGCCCTGGGCGACGAGCACGTCGCCGACGCGGTCATAGGAGACGGAGAGATCGCGCTGCGATCCTGAATTGCCGGGATCGGCTTTGGCGAGACGGTCTGCAATGGCGAGACTGTCGCGGAAGGAAGTGAGGGCCTCGGGAAGGTAGCCCTGGGCGACGAACACGTCGCCGAGCTTGATGTAGGAGACGGAGAGATCGCGCTGCCATCCCGCATTGCCGGGATCGGCTTTGGCGAGACGGTCTCTGATAGAGAGACTCTCGCGGAAGGATTTGAGGGCCTCGGGAAGGTTGCCCTGGGCTTCTATGACGTTGCCACGGCGCAAATACGCTTCAGCCAAATCACGTTGCCAGTCGTGATTTTCCGGATTAGCAGCTCTGTATGATATTGCTATCCGCAGAGCTTTGTCCTCGTGGCTGAGTGCCTCGTCAATACTCCCGCCGCGCTGCAACATTGATTGGCCAAGCCGCAGGTGGGCTCGGTACTCCGATCGTTCATCATTGGCCACTTTAGCGACTTCGAGCAGTCGATTGAAGGCACTTTCGGCCCGGACTGCATCCTCCGCCCAAATTGCCAAATACCCCTGCCAATACAGCGCCTCGCGGTCATCCGGATCTAGCTCCAGCGCCTTTGCATAAGCCTCCCGCGCACGCTTGGGATCGCCGAGGCCGGCGATGGCGCCGAGATTGCGGTAGGCGGCGGCGGCATCGCGCTTGTCCTGGTTGACCCGCGCCGCCTTCTCCTCGGCCACCGCCTTGAACAGCGGTTCGGCCTCCTTGACGTTACCGGCGGCGAGCAGATCCAGCGCGCGCTGCAGGCGCACGTCGCCCTGGCTGGCGCCGACGATGGCCGCATCGACCGCGGCGCCGATCGCCTTCTCCGATCCCGTCCCGGCCTGCGCCGGGGCGATCAAGGAGAGGCGCTGGGCGAGGCTGGCAAACTGCTTCCTCTGCTCCTCGATCTCTTTCCTCTGCGCCTCCAGATGCGTGCGCATCTCGATGTCCCGGGCGAGTTGCTGCGTGGCGTCGCGCTCCTTCATCACCCAAAGGAAACCCGCCGCCAGCACGAGCACGCCGACCACGGTCGCGAACGCGGCGTATCGGATCGTGCGCTTCTTCTCGGCGACCACCTGACGCTTGCGGACGTCATCCACCCCCACCCCGATCAGCGCCGCGACGACCTTGGCGAGCGCGAGTTCGCGCCCGTCGCCACTGTCACGAACGTCGGCCGCGAGCAGATGCGTCGGCTCGTCCGTAACCGCACCGTCGGCCGTCACCACGAACGCCAGCGCGGGCGGGAAGCAGGCGTCGTCGCCCGCTGCTCGCTCGACGGATCCCCCTCCCCTTGACGGGGAGGGGTTAGGGGTGGGGTGATGGTCGGCACGGGACGCGTGTTTTGGACCCCCACCCCCGTCCCCTCCCCGCAGGGGGGAGGGGTGAAGTGAAGGCGCGCCAGCGGAACCGGCGGTGCCTCCTAGAATCACCGGGATCACCGGCCTGTGAGGATGGCGCGACTTGAACAGGCGCACCTCCTCGTTGACGTAGTGGCTCCGCGCGGCGGCGGGCGAGCACAGCACGATCAGGGCTGCGGAGGCGTCGAGCGCGGCGATGGTCTGCTCGGTCAGCGTGTGACCGGCGGTGAACTCGTCGCGGTCGCGGAACACCGGCCGCAGCGTCGCCGGCACCGGCCCCATTGGCGTCGTGCGGCCGGCAAGGTCCTTGTCGATGCGGAAACCCTCGAGGCTGGTGTGCAGCCACTTGGCCCACGAGGTGTCGGCGTGGGAATACGAAATGAAGGCGCGATACGTGGCGGCAACGGGCATCGGCTCCCCCGGCAGGCAATGCCGTCAGTATAAGCGCATGCGCCAAGTCTCGTCGCCAGTTTTGAGCGGACACCAGATAGCGGTGAAGTTGCCGGATCTTCGCCGCTGCGCGGCTTCGTCCGGGGAAACGCAGGGGGGGGAAGTCCGCAGCCCCCTCAACTCGTTTTCCCGGAAGACGCGCCCTGGTCGACGCTCTCGGTGGGCAAGACGCTTCCGGTGCGGCTATCCGGGAGCTTTCCCAGGGCGAGTTTTCTGAGTTATCCCCGGCCCCTCCGGCCTCGCTTACACTGCTGGCGTCCTTTCCGATGCGGGGCGTGATCGATCCGTCGGAGCACGCGGGAGGGATACGGCGCCGGGGTCTAGGCAACGTCGGACGGACGTTGTTGGCCACGGAGGTCGGGATCGCTGGCCGCGGCAGGATCGTCAGCAATGGCGTG
>CAMDBL010000107.1 GCA_945889015.1 Devosia equisanguinis | reverse complement strand
TGAGGGGCGGCTACACCCCGATGGCGCAAGCGGCCGCCCCTCACCCTGACCCTCTCCCCATGCCGAAGCGGCATGGGGAGAGGGAAGCCGTCTCAATACTGATCCTCGTACCGCTTCGCCAGCTCCTCGATGTTGTCCGGCGGCCAGTTCGGGACTTCCATGCCGAGATGCAGGCCCATGGACGCCAGCACCTCCTTGATCTCGTTGAGCGACTTGCGGCCGAAGTTCGGCGTGCGCAGCATCTCGGCTTCCGACTTCTGGATCAGGTCGCCGATGTAGACGATGTTGTCGTTCTTCAGGCAGTTGGCCGAGCGCACGGAGAGCTCGAGCTCGTCCACCTTCTTGAGCAGTGCGGCGTTGAAGGCGAGCTCGGGGTGACGGGTCTCCTCGACGGCCTTCTTCGGCTCCTCGAAGTTGATGAACACCGCGAGCTGGTCCTGCAGGATGCGGGCGGCGAGCGCCACGGCGTCCTCTGCGCGGACCGAGCCGTCGGTCTCGACCGTCATGATCAGACGGTCCTTGTCGAGGTCCTGGCCCTCGCGCGTGTTCTCGACGCGATAGGAGACCTTCTTGACCGGCGAGTAGAGGCTGTCGACCGGGATCAGACCGATCGGCGCGTCGTCGGGACGATTGCGGTCGGCGGGCACATAGCCCTTCCCCATGTCGGCCTGGAACTCCATCCGCACGGAGGCGCCCTGGTCGAGATGGCAGATGATGTGGTCGGGGTTCAGCACCTCGATGTCGGACGGGCACTCGATGTCGCCGGCACGGGCCGGGCCGGGGCCGTCCTTCTTCAGCACCATCCGCTTGACACCTTCGGAGTGCACCTTGAGGGCGATCTCCTTGATGTTCAGGATGATGTTGGTCACGTCCTCGCGCACGCCCGGAATCGAGGAGAACTCGTGCAGCACGCCGTCGATCTGGACGGTCTTGATGGCGCCGCCCTGCAGCGACGACAGCAGGATCCGGCGCAGCGCGTTGCCGAGAGTCGTGCCGAAACCGCGCTCGAGCGGGGCGGCGACCAGCGTCGCCACGCGGTTGCGGTCACGGCCGGGTGTGACCTCGAGCTTCTCGGGCTTGATCAGATCTTGCCAGTTCTTCTGCAGCACGTTCATCACGGGATGACCTCGTGTCTATGCCGCGCCGGCTACGGGGGGCGCCCGGCGCGTAGGGGAAATAGGCGCAAGGTGGCCGGAACGCCCCGGGGACGCCGGCCACCTGATGTCGACAATCCAAACAGGATCCGATCAGACGCGGCGGCGCTTGCGCGGACGGCAGCCGTTGTGAGGAATGGGCGTCACGTCGCGGATCGAGGTGATCTGGAAACCGATCGCTTGCAGGGCGCGCAGAGCGGACTCGCGGCCCGAGCCCGGACCGCAGACCTCGACCTCGAGAATCTTCATACCGTGCTCGGCGGCCTTCTTGCCGGCGTCCTCGGCGGCGACCTGGGCCGCATATGGCGTCGACTTGCGCGAGCCCTTGAAACCCATGGTGCCCGAGGACGACCAGGCGATGGTGTTGCCCTGCGCGTCGGTGATGGTGATCATGGTGTTGTTGAAGCTGGCATTCACGTGTGCCACGCCCGAGGAAATGTTCTTCTTCTCGCGGCGCCGCACCTTGGCGCGACCCTGCTGCTGCTCTTGGGCCATGATGATCAACTCCGTGCCCACGTTGCGGGGCGAATCTGCTCGGCTGAACTGCGGCTATCCCGAGCGACGCGGCGCATCGACATAGCCCGATGAATAAAGCCCATTGGTCCGATGGGGACCGCGCTCTCGCGAGGCGGCCCACACACTCGGAATGAAGGCCTCAGGACTTCTTCTTGCCGGCGATCGGCTTCGCCGGTCCCTTGCGGGTGCGGGCGTTGGTATGGGTGCGCTGGCCATGCACGGGCAGGCCGCGGCGATGGCGCAGGCCGCGATAGCAGCCGAGATCCATCAAGCGCTTGATGTTCATCGCGACCTCGCGGCGCAGATCTCCCTCGACCAGATGGTCGCGGTCGATCGTCTCGCGGATCTGCAGAACCTCGGCGTCGGTCAGCTCGTGGACCCGGCGCCCGGCGGGGATGGAGACCTTCTCGCAGATCTCCTTGGCGAACTTCGGACCGATGCCATGGATGTACTGCAGCGCGATGAGGACGCGCTTCTGGGTCGGGATGTTCACTCCGGCGATACGTGCCACTGCAGTCTCCTGCCTGATGCTTGGTTCATTGCCCGTTACGAGCCGCAACCGCGGGCCGCGACGAGCGCTATTGCATTCACTTCGAACGCACCAAAAGCCGGTCCGCAGTCTCGCCCTCGTTCAGCGAGCAGGAACCAGCGATGTCGGATTGGTGCGTCATGAAATCGCGGGTGTTTGTAGCGGAGCGGTACAGCCCCGTCAACCACCCCCTTGACAACCGCGTCAAGCCGCCGCCAGCGACTTGAGCACCCCCTCGATCTGTTTGGTGACCTCGCCGATGGGCGCCATGCCGTCCACCGTATGCAGGACGCCTTTGGCGAAATAGTAGCCGATCAGCGGTGAAGTCTCACGGTAGTAGGCCATCAGCCGCTTGCCGACGGTCTCGGCATTGTCGTCGGCCCGGCGGGTGAACTCAGTCGAGCCGCAGACATCGCACACCCCTGCGGTCTTTGGTCGCTTGTGGCTGTCGTGGTAGCCGGCGCCACACTTGGCGCATGCGGAGCGCCCGGAGATCCGGTCCACCAGCGCGGCATCGTCGACACGCATCTCGATCACGCCGTCGAGCTTGCGCGTCTTGGAGACCAGCAGCCTGTCGAGAGCGGCCGCCTGCGCCAGCGTGCGGGGAAAGCCGTCGAGGATGAAGCCCTTGGCGCAATCGGGCTGGTCGATGCGATCGGCAATGATGCCGATGACGATGTCGTCGGACACGAGGCCGCCGCTCTTCATCACCGCCTCGGCCTTCCGGCCGATCTCGGTGCCGGCCTTGACGGCCGCGCGCAGCATCTCGCCGGTCGAGAGCTGGATCAGGCCACGCCGCGCGGCCAGCTCCTGCGACTGGGTCCCTTTGCCCGCCCCCGGGGGGCCCAGCAGAATAAGATTCATCGCCGCCCTCTCGTTGCTCCCCTGAGCTTCGCCTTCTTGATCAACCCCTCGTACTGGTGCGCCAGCAGATGGCTGTGGACCTGCGCCACCGTATCCATGGTCACACTGACCGCGATCAGCAGCGAGGTGCCGCCGAAGTAGAACGGGATCGCCGCGTAGGAGATCAGGAACTCCGGCAGCACGCAGACCGCTGCCAGATATACCGCACCGACCACCGTGATGCGCGTCAGCACATAGTCGATATACTCAGCAGTCTGCGCACCCGGACGACGTCCCGGCAGGAACCCACCGTATTTGCGCAGGTTCTCCGCAGTCTCCTGCGGGTTGAACACGACGGCGGTGTAAAAGAAGGCGAAGAACACGATCAACAAGACGTAGACCAGCATGTGCAGCGGTTGCCCGTTGCCGAGCGCCGCCACCACGGCGCCGAGCCACTCCGGCCCCTGACCTGCGCTGAACTGGGCCGCCGTGATCGGAAGTAGCAGCAGCGAGGAGGCGAAAATCGGGGGAATGACGCCCGCCGAGTTGAGCTTCAGCGGCAGATGCGAGCTGTTGCCCTGGAACATCCGGTTGCCGACCTGTTGCTTGGGATACTGGATCAGCAACCGCCTCTGAGCCCGCTCGATGCAAACAATGGCGGCGACGACGAACAGCATCAACGCCATGAGCGCGAGCAGCAGGCCGGTGTTGAGCTGGCCGGTGCGCGCCAGCTCGAACATGCTGACGATCGCCGTCGGCAGCCCCGCGACGATACCCGCGAAGATGATCAGCGAAATGCCGTTGCCGACGCCGCGCTGAGTGATCTGCTCGCCGAGCCACATCAGGAACATGGTGCCGCCGACCATGGTGACGACAGTCGAGATGCGGAAGAACCAGCCGGGATCGAGCACGACGGGCCCTGCCGCGCTGCGCGAGCCTTCGAGGCCGATTGCGATGCCATAGGCCTGGAAGGCCGCCAGCAGCACGGTCAGGTAGCGAGTGTACTGGTTGATGGTCTTGCGACCCTGCTCGCCTTCCTTCTTCAACGCCTCCAGCCGCTTATCCACCGACGTCATCAACTGCATGATGATCGAGGCGGAGATGTAGGGCATGATATTCAGGGCGAAGATCGCCATGCGCTCGATGGCGCCACCGGCGAAGGTGTTGAACATCCCGAGGATGCCCGACGCGTTCGCCTTGAACGTCTCGGCGAAGGCGACGGGATTGATGCCGGGCAGGGGGATGAAGGTGCCGAGTCGGTAGACGAGGAGGGCGGCGAGCGTGAACCAGATACGCTTCTTGAGATCCTCCGCCTTGGCGAAAGCGCCGAAGTTGAGGTTCGATGCAAGCTGCTCGGCGGCTGACGCCATGTCCCATGTCTCCCGACGCTCGGCGGCGGCGGCAGACGAGTGCGCCGCTCCACATCTCAAGTGTCTAACGGCCGCGGCCGGCACTTCCGGCGCCGGCATCCGTGATCCCCACCTGCGCTAGATGGGGCTTTCGAGCCGACGCGCCAACGCCTCCGAACCTATGGAGGAGGCACCGGGGAGATTTACTCCTCGGCAGCCGACTTCTTCGCGGTCTTCGACTTCTTCGCGGCCGTCTTGGCGCGCTTCTTCTCGTCGGCCTCGAGCACCTTGACCTCGATCAGCGTGATCGAGCCACCGGCGGCCTCGATCGAGGCCTTGGCCTTGGCCGAGACGTGGTTGGCGGTGATGGCGAGTTTCGCCTTCAGCTCGCCGTCGCCGAGGATGCGCAGCCCGTCCTTCGCGCGTCGCAGGATGCCGGCCTTGACCAGAGAGGCCAGATCGACGGCCTGTCCGGCGTCGAAACGCTTCTCGTCGATCGCCTTCTGCAGGGCGCCGACGTTGATCTCGTTGAAGTCCTGCTGATTGTACTTGTTGAAGCCGCGCTTGGGCAGGCGGCGATGGAGCGGCATCTGACCGCCTTCGAAGCCGCCGATGCGAACGCCCGAGCGCGCCGTCTGGCCCTTGCCGCCGCGACCGCCCTGCTTGCCGAGACCGGAGCCGATGCCACGGCCGACACGGACGCGGGTCTTCTTCGCGCCCTCGTTGTCTTTGATCTGATTGAGCCGCATTGCCGGCCGAGCTCCCTTGAATGGATCTGTGTTCTGGTCGAGCGAGCGCTACTTCTTCTCGTCGACGATGCGCACGAGATGCGCGATCCGGTTGACCATGCCGCGCACGGCAGGCGTATCCTCCAGCTCGCGCCGGCGGTGCATCTTGGCGAGGCCGAGCCCGATCAGCGTCTGCCGCTGGATGCCGGGACGGCGGTTTGCGCTCGCGATCTGCTCGACGACGATGGTCTTCTTGCCTGCCATGGCACCTTCACCTCGATGACGGCCCCACGCCTCACTGGCAAGGAGCCTCGTAATGTTGTCTCGACACGACGACGGCGGTGCAGGACCAAAGGTCCCGCCGCCGCCATCCCGATCTCACTCACGCCCCGGTGTCGGTGGCGTCGGCCTGGATCGCGGTGCCGTCGCGGCGGCGAGCGACGATCTCGCTCACCTTCTTGGAACGCCGCGCGGCGACCCCACGCGGGTTCTCCTGCAGCTTCAGCGCATCGAACGTGGCGCGAACCATGTTGTAGGGGTTCGACGAGCCGAGCGACTTCGCCACCACGTCCTGGACGCCGAGCATCTCGAACACGGCGCGCATCGGACCGCCGGCGATGATGCCGGTGCCGGGAGGCGCCGAGCGCAGCACGACGCGGCCGGCGCCATGACGGCCCTCGGTGTCGTGATGCAGCGTGCGGGCATCACGCAGCGGCACGCGCAGCAGCGCACGCTTTGCCGCCTCGGTCGCCTTGCGGATCGCCTCGGGCACCTCGCGGGCCTTGCCGTGGCCGAAGCCGACGCGGCCCTTGAGATCGCCGACGACGACGAGCGCGGCGAAGCCGAACCGCTTGCCGCCCTTCACCACCTTGGCGACTCGATTGATGTGCACCAGCTTGTCGGTGAACTCGCTGTCGCGCTCCTCGCGATCGCGACCGCGATCTCCCCTGGACGGATTACGTGCCACGGTGTGACCTTTCCCTTTAGAACTTCAATCCGCCCTCACGGGCGGCATCGGCCAGCGCCTTGACGCGGCCATGATAGATGTACGGGCCGCGATCGAAGACGACCGCAGTGACGCCGGCCTTCAACGCGCGCTCGGCGATCAGCTTGCCGACAGCGGCCGCGGCCGACTTGTCGGCCCCGGTCTTGAGCGCGGACTTGAGGTCCTTCTCCATCGTCGAGGCGGCAGCCAGCGTGCGGCTCGACGTATCGTCGATGAGCTGCACGTAGATGTGCTTGGACGAACGGTAGACCGACAGCCGCGGCTGTCCGGCAGCCCGCGCCTTGAGCGTCCGGCGCACCCGCTGCATGCGCCGCTGTGATGTTCTGTCGAGCGTGGACATGGGTTCTCGCCTCTACTTCTTCTTGCCTTCCTTGCGGAAGACGTATTCGCCCTGATAGCGCACGCCCTTGCCCTGGTAGGGCTCGGGCGGCCGGTAGCTGCGGATCTCGGCCGCCACCTGGCCGACCGCCTGCTTGTCGATGCCGGAGACCGTGATGATCTCCTGCTTGGCGCCGCCGACCTTGACGTCGACGCCAGCCGGAATCGTGTGCAGGATGTCGTGGCTGAAACCGATCTGCATCTGCAGCTGGTCTTTGCCCTTCATCGAAGCGCGGAAGCCGACGCCCTGGATCTCCAGGGTGTGGCTGTAACCCTGCGTCACGCCCTGGATGAGGTTGGCGATCTGGGTCCTCGACATGCCCCACATCGCGCGAGCCCGCTTGGAGTCGCCGATCGGCGTCACCTCGATGCCGGCGTCGGTCTTCTCGACCTTCAGCTCCTCCGGCAGCGTGAACGACAGCTCGCCCTTGGGGCCCTTCATCTTCACAGTCCGGTCGGAAACCGTCGGTGTGACGCCCGACGGCACTGGTACCGGCTTCTTGCCAATGCGCGACATTGCTCGCTCCAAACCAATCCTCAGCTCGACACCCGGATGCTCTCGCTCGAACGCGTCCAGCAGCATGCGCCGCCGTCCGCGCCCGGCCTCAGAACACCGAGCAGAGAACCTCGCCGCCGACATTCTCCTCGCGGGCGCGGTTGTCCGACATCACGCCCTTCGGCGTCGACAGGATCGAGACACCGAGACCGTTGGCGACCGTGGGAAGATCCGCGACCGGCGAGTAGACACGGCGGCCCGGCTTGGAGACGCGCTTGATCTCCTTGATCGCCGGCTGGCCGTTGAAATACTTCAGCTCGATCTCGAAAATCGGCAGGTTGCCCTTCTGCTCGACCGTGGTGTAGCCGCGGATATAGCCTTCCTCGGCCAGCACGTCGAGCACGCGTTGACGCAGCTTGGAGCCGGGGGTCGACACTTTCGGGCGGCGGCGGAGCTGGGCGTTGCGGATGCGGGTCAGCATGTCGCCCAGCGGATCATTCATTGCCATCGGGTCGTCTCCTTACCAGCTCGACTTGACCATGCCGGGGATACGGCCCTGGGAGCTGAGGCTCCGCAGCTCGTGGCGGCAGATCTTGAGCTTGCGGTAGTAGCCGCGGGCGCGGCCCGTGATCTCGCAGCGGTTGCGAATGCGTGTCGCAGAGGAGTTGCGCGGCAGCTCGGACAACTTGGTGCGTGCAGCCACACGCTCCTCGGCCGGCCGCTTGAGATCGCTGACGATCTCCTTCAGCTTCTTGCGCTTGGCGGCATACTGAGCCGTCAGCTTGCGCCGCAGATTGTTCTTCTCGACCGAGCTAACCTTCGACATTCATCCATCCTCCAAAGGCCTTTCGGCTGCCACCCGGCAGTCCGAGGTCCCTCGATTTCATTCAGGTTCGGAACGGGAGCTTGAAGCAGCGCAGCAACTCGCGCGCTTCGTCGTCCGTCGCAGCAGTGGTGCAGATCACCACGTCCATGCCGAGCACGTCGTCGACCTGGTCGTAGTCGATCTCGGGGAACACGATGTGCTCCTTGAGGCCGACGGCGTAGTTGCCGCGGCCGTCGAAGCTCTTCGGGTTCAGGCCGCGGAAGTCCTTGATGCGCGGCATCGCGATCGTCACGAGCCGGTCCAGGAACTCGTACATGCGGTCGCCGCGCAGCGTGACCTTGGTGCCGAGCGCCATGCCGTCGCGAACCTTGAAGGTCGCGATCGACTTGCGGGCGCGCGTGATCACGGGACGCTGGCCGGAGATCTTGGCCAGATCGTTCGCCGCGGCCTCGACCTTCTTGCGATCGTTCACCGCCTCGCCGACGCCCATGTTGAGGACGATCTTGTCGATGCGGGGAACCTGCATGTGGTTCTTGTAGCCGAACTTCTCGGTCAACTGACCGCGGACCACCTTGTCGTAGTGGTCCTTGAGGCGCGGCTTGTAGTCCTTCGGACGCGGCTTGGGGCCACCGGTTGCGCCTTCCGGCTTGGCGGCCTTCTTGGCGGCGCGGGCCTTGCCCTGCTGCTGCGCGGCGCCGCCCTTGCCGGCCTTGCCAGCGGGGGCGCCACCGCCCTTGCCACCCTTCTGCGGTTTGTCGTTGTCGGCCATGTTCAGGTGCTCTTCTCAGGAATGATCTCGCCAGAACGCTTGGCGACGCGGACCTTCTTGCCGTCCTCGAGGACCTTGAAGCCGACGCGGGTCGGCTTGCCGTCCTTGGGATCCACGAGCGCCAGGTTCGACAGGTCGATCGGCGCCTCCTTGGAGATGATGCCGCCGTTCTGCTGCTGCGTCTGGCGCTGATGGCGCCGCACGACGTTGACACCACGGACCAGCGCGCGGCCGTCCTTCGGCATCACCTGGATGACCTCGCCCTGCTTGCCCTTGTCGCGGCCAGCGAGCACGATCACGCCGTCGCCTTTCTTGATCTTAGCCGATGCCATCACAGCACCTCCGGAGCGAGCGATACGATCTTCATGTGGTTCTTGGCCCTGAGCTCGCGCGTCACCGGCCCGAAGATGCGGGTGCCGACAGGCTCGCCTTGGGCGTTGACCAGCACGGCTGCATTACGATCGAACCGGATCAGCGAGCCGTCGGCGCGGCGCACACCCTTGGCGGTGCGCACGACGACGGCCTTCATGACCTGACCCTTCTTGACCTTGCCACGCGGGATCGCCTCCTGAACGGCCACCACGATGGTGTCGCCGATCGTGGCGTACTTCCGCTTCGAGCCGCCGAGGACCTTGATGCACTGCACGCGGCGCGCACCAGAATTGTCGGCGACGTCGAGATTGCTCTCCATCTGGATCATCGCGCACTCATCCTTCCTGCCGCCCTGTGATGCGGCCGATCTTCGCTCGAGCCCCGAGGCTCATGTGTTCGTCGCGTCCGACGTGCCAGCCGATGCCCTCAAGGGGATTTCGGCAGGACCACCCAGCGCTTCAACTTGGACATCGGGCGTCCCTCCTCGATGCGGACCTGATCGCCCACCTTGAAGGAGTTCGCCTCGTCGTGCGCGTGATATTTCTTCGACCGGCGCACGGTCTTCTTCAGCAGCGGATGGATGAAGCGGCGCTCCACCTCCACCACGATGGTCTTGTCGTTCTTGTCGGAGACGACGGTGCCCTGCAGGACGCGTTTCGGCATATCTAAGTCAACTCCCTCAAGCGCTCGGCTTGCCCTGCTGCTTCTGGCGGGCGATCGTCATCACGCGGGCGATATCACGGCGCACCTCGCGAACCCGAGACGTCTTCTCGAGCTGGCCCGAGGCCCTTTGAAAGCGCAGGTTGAACTGCTCCTTCTTCAGCGCGGCCAGCTGGTCGTCGAGCTGGTCGAGCGTCATGTTCCTGATCTCGGAAATATCCATCGTATCTTTCCCAGTCTGTCTGGCGCGCCTTCCGTACGGACTCAGCCGATGCGGGTGACGACACGCGTCTTGATCGGCAACTTGGCCGCACCGAGCAGCAGCGCCTCCTTGGCGACCTGCTCGCTGACGCCGCCGAGCTCGAACAGGATGCGGCCCGGTTTCACGCGCGCGCACCACAGCTCGGGCGAACCTTTGCCCGAGCCCATGCGCACCTCGGCCGGCTTCTTGGTGACCGGCAGGTCGGGAAACACGCGGATCCAGAGCCGGCCGGCACGTTTGGTATGACGGGCGATCGCGCGGCGGGCCGCCTCGATCTGGCGCGCGGTCAGCCGCTCCGGCTCGACGGCCTTCAGGCCGACCTCGCCGAAGTTCAGCGTGGTTCCGCCCTTGGCAGCGCCGTGGATGCGGCCCTTGAAGGCCTTGCGGAACTTTGTGCGCTTAGGTTGCATCATGGTCGTAGGTCCTCAGAAATCTCAGGCCTGCTCGCCACCGGACGGCGCCGCACCCGCGTCGCCACCACGATCACGGTTGCCGCCACGTCCACCACGGCCGCCACGGCGCTCGCGGCGATCGCCACGGTCGTCGTCACGGCGCGGGCGCGGTCCGCCGCTCTCCTGCATGTCCATCGACCGCTTCTCGGCGGCCATCGGATCATGCTCCATGATCTCGCCCTTGAAGATCCAGACCTTGATGCCGATGACGCCGTAGGCGGTCTTGGCAAGGCCGTAGCCGAAGTCGATGTCGGCGCGCAGCGTGTGCAGCGGCACGCGGCCTTCGCGATACCACTCGGTCCGCGCGATCTCGGCGCCGCCGAGACGGCCGGCGACGTTGATGCGGATGCCGAGCGCGCCGAGGCGGAGCGCCGACTGGACCGAGCGCTTCATGGCGCGGCGGAAGGCGATGCGCCGCTCGAGCTGTTGGGCGATCGACTCGGCGACCAGCGTAGCGTCGACCTCGGGCTTGCGCACCTCGACGATGTTCAAGTGCACCTCGGACGAGGTCAGCCGGGCGAGCTCGCCGCGCAGCTTCTCGATGTCGGTGCCCTTCTTGCCGATCAGCACGCCCGGGCGGGCGGTGTGAACGGTGACGCGGCATTTCCTGTGGGGACGCTCCACCACCACCTTGGAGATGCCAGCCTGACGCTGCATCTTCATGATGTGCTCGCGGATCGCCATGTCCTCGTGCAGCAGCTTGCCGTACTCGGCGCCACTGGCGTACCAGCGGCTGTCCCAGGTGCGGTTGATGCCGACGCGCAGACCGACGGGATTGACTTTATGACCCATGTTACTCGGCCTCCTTGGCGGCAACGGCCGCAGCGTCGACGGCCTTCACGATCACGGTGATCTGCGAGAACGGCTTCAGGATCTTGCCCGAGCGGCCGCGACCACGTGCATGAAAGCGCTTCATGACCAGGTTCTTGCCGACCCACGCCTCGGAGACGACGAGATCGTTGACGTCGAGACCATGATTGTTCTCGGCGTTGGCGATCGCCGACATCAGGCACTTGCGCACGTCGATCGAAATGCGCTTCTGCGAGAACTCGAGGTCCGCCAGAGCCTGCTCGACCTTCTTGCCGCGGATCATGCCCGCGACGAGGTTGAGCTTCTGGGGCGAGACCTTGAGGTTCTTCGTCACCGCCTTCGCCGCGTTGTCGGGGAGGGCGCGCGGATGCTTGGGCTTGCCCATGTTACCTCTTCACCGATTTCTTGTCGCCGCCATGCCCGTGGAACGAGCGGGTGGGAGCGAACTCGCCCAGCTTCATGCCGATCATGTCCTCGTTGATCGCGACCGGCACATGCTTCTGGCCATTGTGGACGCCGAAGGTCAGACCGACCCACTGCGGCAGGATCGTCGACCTGCGGCTCCACGTCTTGATGATCTCGTTACGGCCAGATGCCCGCGACTTGTCTGCCTTCTTGAGAAGGTAGCCGTCGACGAAAGGGCCTTTCCAAACTGAGCGTGCCACGATTTGGCTCCTGCTGCCGTCTTCAATTCATTCAACGCGAGCGGACGATGTACTTGTCCGTCGACTTGTTCTTGCGGGTCTTGAAGCCCTTGGTGCTCTTGCCCCAGGGGGTTGCCCAGTGCTTGCCGCCCTTGGTCCGGCCGCCATTGGGATGGTCGACAGGGTTCATGGCGATCGAGCGCACCGTCGGGCGGTTGCCCTTCCAGCGGTTGCGGCCGGCCTTGCCGATCACCTGGTTGGAGTGATCCGGATTGGAGACCGCACCCACCGTAGCCATGCAGTCGGCGCGAACGCGGCGCGTTTCTCCCGACATCAGCTTCAGCACTGCCCAGCCGGCGTCACGGCCGACGAGCTGCGTGAACGAGCCCGCGGACCGGGCCATCTGGCCGCCGCGGCCGGGCTTCAGCTCGACGTTGTGCACGATCGTGCCGATCGGCATGGCGGCGAGCGGCATCGCGTTGCCGGGCTTCACATCGACCTTGGCGCCGGAGATGACCTTGTCACCCACGGCGAGCCGCTGCGGCGCCAGGATGTAGGACATCTCGCCATCGTCGTACTTGATCAGCGCGATGAAAGCGGTGCGGTTGGGATCGTACTCGAGCCGCTCGACCGTCGCGCTCACGTCGGCCTTGCGCCGGCGGAAGTCCACCAGACGATAGGACTGCTTGTGACCGCCGCCGATATGGCGCGTCGTGATCCGGCCGTCGTTGTTACGGCCACCGGTCTTGGACTTGCCTTCGACCAGAACCTTGATCGGGGCGCCCTTGAACAGCTGCGAGCGATCGATCAGGACGAGATGCCTGAGGCCCGGCGACGCTGGTCTGTAGGTTTTCAATGCCATGGGTGTCGCGTCCTCTTTACAGACCCGTCGTGACGTCGATGGAGTGGCCCTGCTCCAGCGTCACGATCGCCTGCTTGGTATCGCTCAGCCGCGAGCGGAAGCCGCGGAAGACTCGGGTCTTGCCCTTGCGGACAAGCGTGTTCACCGCCTTCACCTTGACGTTGAAGAGGATCTCGATCGCGGCCTTGATGTCCGTCTTGGTCGCCTTGGGAGCAACCTTGAAGATCACCTGATTGGCCTGGCTGACGAGCGTCGACTTCTCGGTGATGACCGGCGACAAAATCACGTCGTAGGCTTCGATGCGGTTCATGTGAATCGCGCCTCTCTTATGCCTTGTTGAAGCGCGCTTCGAGCGCGTCGATGGCGGCCTTGGTCAGCACCAGCTTGCGGCGCCGTAGGATGTCGTAGACGTTGATCCCCTGCACCGGCAGCACGTCGATGTTGGGGATGTTGCGCGCGGCCCGCACGAAGTTCGCCTCGAGTTCGGCGCCGTCGATGAACAGCGCGTTGGTCAGCTCGAGCTTGGCGAGCTGATCAATCAAACCCTTGGTCTTGCCGACCGAGGACGCCTTGTCGAGCACCACGATCTCGCCGGCCTTGGCCTTCGCCGAGAGCGCATGCTTGAGCGCCAGCGCCCGCACCTTCTTGGGCATGTCGACGGCGTGGCTGCGCGGCTTGGGGCCGAACGCCTTGCCGCCGCCGCGCCACTGCGGCACCGACTTGTCACCGTGACGCGCGCCGCCGGTGCCCTTCTGCTTGAACATCTTCTTGCCCGTCACCGTCACTTCGGAGCGGTCCTGAGCATGATGTGTGCCGGCCATCCGCTTCAGCAGCTGCCAGCGAACCATGCGATGGATCAGATCCTGCCGCGGGTCGAGGCCGAAGATGGCGTCGTTGAGCTCGACAGATCCGGCCGGGCCGGCGTCGAGGGTGGTCATGTCGGCGCGCATCAGGCCTGCTCCTTCTGAGCTTCTGCGCCCTCGCCCTTACGGAACGCGCCAGGCTTCGGCGCATCCTTGGGCAGGCTCTTCTTCACGGCGTCGCGAACCAGCACCCATCCACCCTTGGAGCCGGGAACGGCGCCGCGGATCAGCACGAGTCCCCGCTCGACGTCGACCTTGGCAACCACGAGGTTCTGAGTCGTGATGCGCTCGTCGCCGAGATGGCCGGCCATTTTCTTGCCCTTGAACACCTTGCCGGGATCCTGGCGCTGGCCCGTGGAGCCGTGGCTGCGGTGCGAGACCGAGACGCCGTGGGTTGCGCGCAGACCGCCGAAGTTCCAGCGCTTCATCGCGCCCTGAAACCCCTTGCCCTTACTGGTGCCCGTCACGTCGACGAACTGCCCGGGAGTGAAATGGTCCGCGGTGATTTCCGCGCCCACGTCGATCATATTGTCCGGCGACACCCGGAACTCCGCCAGCTTGCGCTTGGGCTCGACCTTGGCGACGGCGAAGTTCGCCCGCTCGGCCTTGGTCACCCGCGACGCCTTGCGCGTTCCCGAGCCGAGCTGAAGGGCCGTGTAGCCGTTCTTCTCGTCGGTACGGTGCGCCAGCACCTGGCAATTGGCGAGGCGCAGGACGGTAACCGGAATGTGCTCGCCGGCATCGGTGAAGATGCGGGTCATTCCGACCTTCTGCGCGATAACACCTGACCTCATGGGTCCCTCACTTAAGGCAGTAGGCAGTTGGCGTCTGGCAGTAAACACGGCTCGCGCCGCTCGCAGCCGCACTTGGCGGGCTGCTTACTGCAAGTGCCTCCTTACAGCTTGATCTCGACGTCGACGCCAGCGGCCAGGTCGAGCTTCATCAAAGCGTCGACCGTCTGCGGCGTCGGATCCACGATGTCGAGAAGGCGCTTGTGAGTGCGCATCTCGAACTGCTCGCGGCTCTTCTTGTCGATGTGCGGCGAGCGATTGACGGTAAAACGCTCGATCTGCGTCGGCAGGGGGATGGGACCCCTCACCTCGGCGCCAGTGCGTTTGGCCGTGTTCACGATCTCGCGCGTCGACGCATCGAGAACGCGATGGTCGAACGCTTTGAGCCGGATGCGTATGTTCTGGCCGTTCATGGTGATCTCTACGGTCCCGTGCAACTGAAGAGGCGCCGACCGCCGTGGCCGGCGCCTGCTGGTCCGATTACTCCGTGATCTTGACGACCACGCCGGCGCCGACGGTGCGGCCGCCCTCGCGGATGGCGAAGCGCTGCTTCTCCTCCATCGCGATCGGCGTGATCAACTCGACGTCCATCGCGCAGTTGTCGCCGGGCATCACCATCTCGGTGCCTTCCGGCAGCGTGCACACGCCGGTCACGTCCGTCGTGCGGAAGTAGAACTGCGGGCGGTAGTTCTTGAAGAACGGCGTGTGGCGGCCACCCTCGTCCTTGGTCAGGATGTAGGCCTCGGCCTTGAACTTCTTGTGCGGCTTGACGGAGCCGGGCTTGCTCAGCACCTGGCCGCGCTCGACGGCCTCCTTGTCGACGCCGCGCAGCAGGCAGCCGACGTTGTCACCGGCCTGCGCATCGTCCAGCAGCTTGCGGAACATCTCGACGCCGGTCACCACGCACTTGGTCGTGTCCTTGAGGCCGACGATCTCGACCTCCTCGCCGACCTTGATCTTGCCGCGCTCGATGCGGCCCGTCACCACCGTGCCGCGGCCCGAGATCGAGAACACGTCCTCGATCGGCATCAGGAACGGCTGGTCGAGCGGACGCTCCGGCAGCGGGATGAACGTGTCCAGCGCCTCGTACAGTTTGATGATCGCCTCGTCGGCGAGCGGGCCCTTCTCGCCCAGCAGCGCCTTCAGCGCCGCGCCGCGGATCACCGGCGTGTCGTCGCCGGGGAACTGGTACTTGGAGAGCAGCTCGCGCACCTCCATCTCGACCAGGTCCAGCAGCTCGCTGTCATCGACGATGTCGCACTTGTTCAGGAACACCACGATGTAGGGAACGCCGACCTGGCGGGCGAGCAGGATGTGCTCACGCGTCTGCGGCATCGGGCCGTCGACGGCCGACACCACCAGGATCGCGCCGTCCATCTGCGCAGCGCCCGTGATCATGTTCTTGACGTAGTCGGCATGGCCGGGGCAGTCGACGTGCGCGTAGTGGCGCTTCTCCGTCGAGTACTCGACGTGGCTCGACGCGATCGTCAGGATCTTCGTCGCGTCGCGACGGCCCTGGCTCTCCGAGGCCTTCGCCACCTGGTCGTACGGCACGTACGTGCCCCAGCCGCGGTCCGCAGACACCTTCGTCAGAGCCGCCGTCAAAGTCGTCTTGCCGTGGTCGACGTGACCGATCGTGCCGACGTTGCAGTGCGGCTTCTCGCGGTTGAACTTCTGCTTGGCCAT
>CAMDBL010000106.1 GCA_945889015.1 Devosia equisanguinis | reverse complement strand
GGGAAAGTTGGGAGCAGGACGGTTGGCGGACTGCCGCGCTTAGGCCGATGGCGGCCTCGGTGCGGCTGTATGTCGTTTCGGGCGCGGCGCGCCAGAACCTGCTGCCGCCACGATCGCGGATGTTATAGACGGCCACGAGTGGGGCTTGGCAAGGGCGGCAGGACGGGCATGGGCGAACGAATGCGCCGGAGCAAACGCCACGGAACCAGCATCGGGGCTTTGAGCGACGTGCTCGAGTCCCGGCGCGAGCGCCATCATACACCCCTATCCGAGATGCACGGTGAGCCGGACGCGTGGCCCCTTGCGCCGGTGCTCGCGCTGCTGGGGTTGTGCTGGCTGGCACTGTCCTGGCCCTGGCTCAGCGGCGGGGTTACGATCCCGTGGGACGCCAAGGCGCATTTCCTGCCGCAGATCCAATTCCTGGCGCAGAGCCTTGCGCGTGGCGAGTCCCCCTTCTGGGCGCCCTATGTATTCTCCGGCCATCCGCAGGTCGCCGACCCGCAATCGATGATCTTCTCGCCGCCGTTTCTGGCGATGGCGTTTCTCAACGGCAATCCCGGGCTGCGGGCCGCGGACGCGACCGAACTGGTGATCATCCTGATCGGCTGTGCCGCCATCGTGATGTGGTTCCGTGATCGCGGCTGGCACTGGGCCGGCGCCCTGATCGCGGCGCTGGGCTTCGGCTTCGGCGCAGCGATGGCTTGGCGCATCCAGCATGTCGGCCAGGTGCTGAGCCTCGTCTATCTGGCACTGACACTTTGGCTCTTGTCGCGCGCGCTCGACCGCCGGTCGCTGGGCTACGGTTTCGCGGCCGGCGTCACCGGCGGCCTGATGCTGCTGGGCCGGGACCAGGTGGCGCTGCTCGGGGCGTATCTGCTCCTGGCATACGCGGTGGCGCGCCTGATTTCTCCCTCCCCCCTTGCGGGAGAGGGAGGGGCAGGGGGATTCGGAGCCCGCCTCATCCAGGCGCTGCCTCCGCTCTCCGCCGGTGTGATCGGCGGCATCCTCGTCGTCGCGGTGCCTCTGCTGCTGACGGCGTTCGTGGCAGCCGAATCCAATCGTCCCGCGATCGACCTCGAAGGCGCTGGGCGCGGCTCGCTGCATCCCGCGCTGTTGCTGACCCTGGTCGCGCCCGACGTCTTCGGTGCCGCCGGCAGGATGGAGGACTACTGGGGCCCGCCGAGCTTCGCCTGGCGCGATACCGGCCTCTTCATCGCGCAAAACGTCGGCATTCTCTATGTCGGCGCGCTGCCAGCGCTGCTGGTGTTGATCGGCGCCGTCTCGGGTCGTCTGTGGCACCGCGAGATCCGCTTCTTCACGCTCGCCACGTTCGTGGTCACGATCTATGCACTCGGCTGGTACACGCCGCTGTTCAAGCCGATGCACGCGTTCATTCCAGGCGTCGACCTGTTCCGCCGGCCGGCGGATGCCGTGTTCCACATCGGCATGCTGCTCGCGATCCTCGCCGGCTACGTCGCGCACCGCCTGCTGTCGGAGCCGCTGGCGACGATCGGCCGGCGCGAAATCGTCGTCTCGGTCACGGTTGTCGCGGCGGCGCTGGGTGCATGCGTCAGTTTCGGCGTCGAGCTCGACCGCTTACCTCGCACTTATGCTCCTCTCGCCGTGGCGGTGGTCTCTTTCGCCGCCGCCGCCGCCGCGCTCGCTGCCGCAATCTGGAACAAGCCGATCCGGCCGCTCGCCGCAGGGCTGGTGCTGGTCGGCGTCACCGCGCTCGATCTCGCGTGGGGCAACGGTCCGACCACCTCGTCGGCCATGCCGACGAGCTATTACGAGGTGCTCGACCCGGCGACCCGAAACGAGACCATCGCGATCCTGAAGCGCAAGGTCGCCGACAGCGCCAGCGACACACGGCGGGACCGCGTCGAGTTGCTCGGCCTCGGCTTCCACTGGCCGAACGCCAGCCTCACCCACCGGCTCGAGAACACGCTCGGCTACAATCCGCTGCGTCTCGGCCTTTACAGCCGCGCGACGGGCGCCGAGGATCACGTCGGCCTGCCCGATCAGCGCAAGCTGTCGCCGCTGATGCCCTCGTTCCGGTCGCCGCTCGCCGAGCTGCTGGGACTGCGCTACATCGCGTCAGGCGCACCCATCGAGACGATCGACAAGTCGCTGAAGCCCGGCGATCTCGAGCTGATCGCGCGGACGGCGGAGGGCTACATCTACGAGAACCCGCGCGCGCTGCCTCGCGTGCTGTTCGCGACGCTTGCCAAGACCGCCGACTTCGAGAGCATGCTGCGCGCCGGCGGCTGGCCCACCGGCGATCCGGCGACCACCGTGTTGCTCGCCAATGCCCCGCCGGAGCCCGCCACGCCGCGCCGGCCCGGCAGCGTCCGCATCGCCGCCTATCACAACACCGAGGTCGTGCTCGAGGCCGACAGTCCCGACGGCGGCCATGTCGTGCTGAACGACGTCTGGCACGAGTGGTGGACCGCCGAGGTGGACGGAAAGCCGGCCGAGCTTCTACGTGCCAACGTCATCTTCCGCGCCGTCGCCGTGCCGCCCGGCAAGCATTCCGTCCGCTTCGTGTTCCGCCCATTCCAGGGGCTGCGTGACAGTCTTGGAAGCCGCCTGTAAATGTGACGATCAGATCGCGTTCAGCACAATCGGGCCGGCACCTTCGATGACCCGCCTTCCTTGCCGTCCTCCTTCCGCCAGCCCCCGAGACGATATCCCATGACCGCAGGCGCCGAAAAAACTCCACCCGCCTTGGGGCTGACGAAAGTCTACGCGCGTGCGCTCGGCATGCTGTCGAACGAGAAATGGCTTGCCGCCATTCTCGCCTCCGCCAGCATCGGCATCGCCCTCGTGCAACTCGCCGAGCCGGTGCTGTTCGGCCGCGTCGTCGATGCGCTGTCGAAGGGCGAGGGCGCCTTTCCGATCATCATGCTGTGGGCGGCGCTGGGTCTGTTCGGCATCCTGGCCGGCGTGTTGGTGGCAGTGATGGCGGACCGCTTCGCGCATCGCCAGCGGCTCGCTGCCGTCAATACGGCGTTCGAGCAGGCGATCACGCTGCCGATCAGCTACCACGCGCGGGAAGGTTCGGGCGCGCTCGTGCGTACCATCCTGGCGGGCACAGATGCGTTGTTCTGGCTGTGGTTGAGCTTCCTGCGCGAGCAGCTCACCGCGATCGTCGGCATCCTCTTTCTTATTCCGACAGCGCTGTCGATCGACGTCCGGATGACGGCGATCCTGGTGGTTCTGTCGTTCGTCTACATGATCGCCAACATCCTGGTGATCCGCCGCACCAGCACCGGACAGGCGGCGATCGAGCGCTACCATTACAACGTCTACGGCCGGGTCGGCGACGTCATCGGCAACGTCACCGTGGTCCAGAGCTATGCCCGCTTCTCCGCCGAGATGGCGGCGATGCGCGACATGATGAGCGAGCTGCTGAGCGCGCAATATCCGCTGCTGACGTGGTGGGGCCTGCTCACCGTGCTGACGCGTGCCGCCTCGACCATCACCATGGTCGCGATCTTCGCGGTCGGCGCCATTCTCGTCGCGCGCAAGGAGCTGACGGTCGGCGAGATCGTCGCCTTCGTCGCTTTCGCCGGACTGCTTATCGGCAAGCTCGACCAGCTCTCGGGATTCATCGTCCGCATCTTCCAGCAGGCGCCGACCCTCGGCAGCTACTTCGCGCTGATCGACGCCAAAGGCACCATCATCGAGAAGCCCGGCGCACCCGATCTCGTGGCCAAGGCCGGCGACGTGCGCTACGAGGCCGTGTCCTACAGCTATGGTCCTGGCGACCAGGGCGTGTTCGACATCGACATGGAGGCCAAGCCCGGCCAGACCATCGCCCTCGTCGGCCCGACCGGCGCCGGCAAGACCACGGCGCTGGCCCTGCTGCAGCGCCTGCGCCAACCCGATGCCGGCCGTATCATGATCGACGGCACGGACATCTCGGACGTGACGCTGGACAGCGTGCGGCGCTCGATCGCGGTGGTGTTCCAGGATGCCGGACTGTTCAATCGCACCATCGGCGAGAACATCCGCATCGGCCGCCCCGAGGCCACCGACGAGGAGGTGATCGCCGCCGCCAAACTCGCCGAGGCGCACGACTTCATCATGCGCAAGACCGAGAACTACGGCTTCCTGATCGGCGAGCGCGGCGCCTCGTTGTCGGGCGGTGAACGCCAGCGCATCGCCATCGCGCGCGCCATCCTCAAGGACGCGCCGATCCTGATCCTGGACGAGGCGACGAGCGCCCTCGACGCGGAGACCGAAGCACGCATCAAGCGGGCGCTCGACCGCCTGCGCAAGGGAAGGACCACGTTCATCATCGCCCATCGCCTGTCGACGGTCGCCAACGCCGACTGCATCCTGGTGATGGATCGCGGCCGCATCATCGAGCGGGGAACCTTCAACCAGTTGGTGGCGCAGAGAGGCCTGTTCGCCCGCCTCGTTGCCGAGGGCGGCTTCACCGTGCCCAAGACCGAGGAGGAGGCGGCGGCGGCAGCGGCGGGGTGAGCATCCGCGGTGGCAAGATGTTTCAGGCAACCTGGCGCGGGCGCTGCGCGTTTCCCCTCCATGTCACCGCGTATTCTGATCGCCGAGGACGAGCCGCTGACGGGTTTCGACATCGCCGCCACGCTGAAGGCGCTCGGCTTCGAGCCGGTCGGTCCGGCGCCCACGGTCGGTGCCGCGCGCGAGCTGTTGGCCTCGGGTGTCGACGGGGCGATCGTGGACTATGATCTCAACGGCGAGCCGGCCGACGCGCTGATCCAGGATCTGGTGCGACGTGCCGTTCCCTTCGTGGTCTCGAGCGGCGAGATGCGGCGGATCGATCTCGGCCAGGGATCACGCAGCGAGCGCTTCGGCAAGCCGATGCTCAGCGAGGAGCTGATCGACGCGCTGCGCCGGCTGATGTGAGGGGCAGCCTCGTCCGGCTTCCGGATTCCTCCCGAATTCAGACGCGAAAGCGCCGGAAAGGCCGTGCACGATGCATGCGTGCGCAGCGGACGCGCAACGGCGCCGTTAATCCTAACGGCTCGTTAACCTTCCCGGAATACCTTTCCCGCCATGTACAGCGTGCGTGGTCTCCCAGCGTTCCTTGGATTGGGTCTTCTGCTCGCCCTATGGGGCTGCAGCAGCCCGGGCAACAATTTCGTCGCCAAGCCCGAGCCGTGGCGCGACGACGAGGACAAGGCGTGCCTCGCTTCCGGCGTCGTGCGCGAGTCACCGTTCGTGCGGGCGAGATCGGCTCTCGGTGGGCCGAGCTACTGCGGCGCCGAGCACCCCTTCGAGATGACCGGCGCCATGGGCGGCCGCGTGCAACTCAACCCGCCCGCCATGCTGCGCTGCCCGATGATCCCGCAAGTCGATCGCTGGGTCTCGACCGTCGTCGATCCTCTGGCGCGCCGCCACTACGGCCAGCCGATCGCGGAGGTGAAGGTCGCGGCCTCGTTCGGCTGCCGGCCGATGAACCATGTCTTCGGCGCCAAGCTCAGCGAGCATGGCCGTGCCAACGCCCTCGACGTCTCGCAGTTCATCCTCGCCGACGGTAGGCGGATCAGCGTCAAGGAGGGCTGGTTCGGACCCAGCACCGACCGCCAGTTCCTGCGCGCGGTCCGGGAGGGCGCGTGCCGGGAATTCACCACCGTGCTCAGCCCGAACTACGATGCCAACCACCGCGACCATTTCCACCTGGATCTCGCGCGGCACGGCCGTGACGGACTCGGACGCATCTGCAAATAAGGCGGGGAACGCCGTCCAGGGTGATTCCGGCGCCTGAATGCGCTAGCATGGTCGCCATGAGCTGGCACAGAGGCGACCCCCCTGGAGGGCGTCGCGGGTATCATCACGGCAATCTGCGCGAGGCGCTGATCGAGGCGGCCTTGAAGCTGATCTCGGAGAAGGGACCATCGGGGGTCACTTTCGCCGAGGCTGCGCGCGCGGCCGGGGTCAGTGCCGCCGCGCCCTACCGCCATTTCCGCGATCGCGACGCGCTGATGGCGGATGTCGCCCGTAAGGGATTCGATCGCTTCGAGACAGCCTTGCGGACGGCCTGGGACGAGGGGCGGCCGGATCTTCGAGCGGCCTTCGAGCGGATGGGCCGCGCCTATCTCGCGTTCGCCCGGGACGAGCCGGCCTACTTCTCGGCAATGTTCGAGTCGGGTCTCGACCTGTCGCGCTATCCCGAGGTCAAGCAGGCCGGCGACCGCGCCTTCGAGGTGCTGCGCACGGCGTGCGAGACGCTGGTTGCGATGCTCCCGCCGGGCAAGAGGCCGCCGGCGCTGATGATGGCCCTGCACATCTGGTCCCTCTCGCACGGGATCGCGGCGCTGTTCAGCCGCGGTGACGGCGCCCGCCGCGCGATTCCAATGACGCCGGAGGAGCTGCTCGAGGCGGCGTCGCTGATCTATATGCAGGGGCTCGGGGTGCCGCTCGGCCAGGCGTGAATGAGCGGGCCCCCTCGATATCGACCCGGATCGATCTCGTCGAATGCAGTCGCCGTCGCGACGCCGCATTTGGACAATGGAAAAACAATCAGACGGCGCATTTTGGCGCCATGGTTAAATTATCCATAACGTCATTTCTTCAGCTCTGAATTGATCGTTTCCGGTTGTCCCATATTGACTTGACAGCCTCTACCGCGGAGCTTGCGATTTCCTGAAGTTAGTCCTGGAGCATTCCCATGCGTATCTGGAGCAAGCTTGCCGTGGCGGCGTCTCTGCTGATCGCCACCTCGGCCCCGACGCTGGCGTTCATGGTCTGCGAAACCCCGGAGATCGACGGCCCCGCCGGCATTTCCGCGATCGCGCTGATCGTTTCGGCCGGCATGGTCGCCTACAACCGCGTGCGTCAGTAATCGGAGTGGTCTCGACGGCGCCGAATTGGGCGTTGGTCTTGCATGACCCCCGCCGCGGGTGCCGTTTCGAGACAATTCGAAACTGCCGCAGGAGTTCCGAGCACGCGTCGCGAGAGTGATGCCATCGGAGCAAAGGCGGTCTGGGCTCTCGCGTCACTTTCCCGATCAGTTCCGCCGTTCGTTGGCGCGCCTGCAAGGATGGAACCCGTGAGCCTGGACCTCGTCGATCACGGCCCCCGCGCCTCCCGGGAAACCAACCGGCTCTTCGGCCTGCTGGGCGCACGAGCCACGGCATGGTCGGCGCTATGCATCTTGGAGGCGATTTCCGTCTCCTGGCTGTTCGAGCTGCCGTATTGGTTCAGTGCCTGGGGAAACCCGTTCACGTACATGCGTCAGGCCGTGGTGTGGGCCATCATTTCGGCCGCCGCGTTCGGAGTTCTCGTCTGGCCGCGCCGGCACGAACTGGTCACCCTCTGGCAAAGCGAACAGGCGGCGCATCGCTGGCGGCCCGCCTTGATCCTCAATCTCGTGCTGCTCGCCTGCCTGCTGCCGGCGACGCAGACGTTGACTGTTTATTCCAAAGGCCTTGCCGAGGCCCCGATCGCTCTGCTGACGATGTACGTCGTCTTGTTGTGCGCCACGGGCGTCTCGATGCTGCGAATCGATATCGGTTTTGGCGGGGCAATGCGGATCGCGCGCGCCTTCGCCTCCGAAGCCCTGATCGCCGGCTGCGCCGGTCTCGCGGTTCTCGCGATGAGCCTGCTCTCGCTCCACAGCTGGGGGCCGATGGCCACCGCGACGCTGACGGTCGCCAAGTCGATGCTCGAGCTGTTCGAGGCAGACGTCGCCGTCGATCCGGATCAGCGTATGCTGAGGATCGGCGATTTCGCGGTGATCGTGACGCGGGATTGCTCGGGCTATGAAGGTATCGCCCTGGTGGTCGCGTTTCTGTCGATCTACCTCTGGGTGTTTCGTTCGAGCATGCGCTTTCCGCGTGCGTTCTGGCTCTATCCGATCGGCATCGTTTCGATCTGGCTGTTGAACTCGGCACGGATCGCGGCGCTCGCCAGCCTCGGTGCTCACGTTTCTCCCGATATCGCGGTCAAGGGCTTTCATTCCCAGGCGGGTTGGATCGCGTTCATCGCCGCCACGATCGGCATCATGGCATTGGCCCAGCGGTCCGCGGTCTGCATTCGCGAGCCACGCGTCGCCGTCGTGCGGGCGCAAACCTCGGATCGAGTGCTGCTGGCCTATGTCGCGCCGTTCATGGCGCTGATGGCCGCCTCGATCGCAATGTCGGCGGTGGCGCCGTTCGACCGCCCGCTGTACGTGCTGAAAGTGATCGCGGTCGGCGCCGTGCTCTGGCTCTATCGCGACGTCTACCGCGGCATGGTCCAGCGCGTGCCCTTCGAGGCCTACGCGGCTGGCCTGCTGGTGGGCATCGTCTGGATCGCGACCGATCCCGGGACTGCGGCCGGCGGTGACCTCGGCACATGGATCGCGCAACAGAGCCCGCTGGCGGTCGCCGGCTGGCTGGCGATCCGGGTCATCGGCGCGAGCGTCACCGTACCGATCGCGGAGGAGCTGGCCTTCCGCGGGCTGCTGCACCGGTGGCTGATCGCGCGCGAGTTCGACCGTGTGCCGTTCGAGCGGTTCACGCCGGTCGCCCTGGTGGTCAGCTCCGTGCTGTTCGGTGCCATGCACGGGCGCTGGCTCGCGGGGATCCTGGCTGGCGCGGTGTTCGCGTTGGTGATGTATCGCACGCGCAGCATCGCCGGGCCGATCGTGGCGCACATGACGGCGAATGCCCTGATCTGCCTGTGGGCGATCGTGTTCAGGCAGTGGTCGCTGCTGTAAAGCGCCGCCGGATTCCGCCGCGCGGCGCCAAAACGAAAAAGGGCGCCGAAGCGCCCTTGGTCGCAGCGATGATGTGCCTTCACTTCATCGGGGTGTAAGCCACCGGCTCAGGGCCGAACTTGTAGCTGACGCCGAGGCGGCCGACGAGGAACGAGTCGTCCCACTTGGCCGTATCGGTGCAGGTTCCGACGCAGCCGACCGTCACGTTGTAGTCGTGCTTCTCGCTGCCGAGGTCCACATAAAGCATCTCGGCGTTGATCAGCCAGTTGCCGTGGCGCAGGAAATTGAGGCCGCCACCGATCACGTAACCCGTCGCCCAGCCGCTATCCTTCTGGTGGAACCCGTTGAACGGCGGATTTGGCAGAGTCAATTCGTGCGAAACGTCGGCGAAGGCGAGGCCGGCGGTGAAGTAGATCATCGTGTCGGGTGTGATCGTCGTGCCGATGACGCCGCGGACGGTCCCGAACGTATCGATCTTGTCCTTCAATTCCGCGAGATTCGGATCGGTCCACCTGCCCTTCGACTCGAGGCCGAGGTAGCCCAAATCGCCGGCGATGCCGAGAACCACGTTGTTGCACTGGATGTTGTAACCGGCCGTGCCACCGATCGTGAACGAAGTGTCGTCGCCGCTCAGCTAGGGATCGTCCGGCGAGGTCTGGCTGACGTCGGCGAAGGCAGCACCGATATTGAGACCGAGATACGGCCCCGCGAAAGCGCCGCCCGAGCAGTTCGCATGCGCCGGAGCGGCAGCGAGAGCGATTGCAAGACCGGCCAGAGCAGAAAGTTTGATGCGCATGTGTGTGTCTCCCAGGACGGGGGCGATCTTCCAGCGGATTGGCGGGAACTAACGCCCCGGGACACGTCACTTGCCGTGACGGTGATGCCGGGAGAACATGAACGATGCCAAGGGACTGAACTTTGGTTGCGGCGAGGGTTGGCTGATTCGACTGTAAATGTCCATGGTTAAAAGACATTTACTCTCGATGGCTGCGTGACCGGTGCCTCTGCGCCATGGGACAAGTACAGATGAGACGTGGACGGCTCTGCCGCCCCGTTCAACTGAGGTGACAAAAAATTCTCGCCCGCCGTCTTGACGACGTCAGGCAGGACGGCAATATATGTGAATGTAAGCAACATTCACTTCTGGCCGCAATCAGTAAGGAGCAGCAATGTCGGCGATGGTGGAGAGGTTGGACGACCTCGGCAGACCGGCCTGGATCGCGCTGATGGTCCTGGCCTTCATCGTGTTCTGGCCGCTCGGAATGGCGGTCCTGGCTTATCTCATATGGAGCGGACGCATGGCTTGCGGGAGAAGCGGTGACATGACGCGCTGGCAACGGCGCATGGCGGACAAGTTCGAGCGCAAAGCCGAGCGCTGGGGCATGCAGGGGCGCGCCTACGCGTCGACGGGCAATGCCGCGTTCGACGAGTACCGTTCGGAGATGCTGCGGCGACTCGAGGACGAGGCGACGGAGTTCCGCGACTATCTGGAGCGGCTGCGCAAGGCCAAGGACAAGGCCGAGTTCGACCAGTTCATGGCTGACCGGCGCAACCGACCGAGCGACTCCCCGCCGCCGGATGCCGGCCGCTCGTGATGCACGCTCCACCGGCGGGGATCGAGCCGCGGCGATGATCCTGGTCATAGACTCGCGCCATCCGGGCCCCATGTCCGGATGGCGTCTTGCTGTGGTGAAGGGGAAACAGTGGTGGACAAGATCGTTCGCACTCGCGAGATGGTCTTGAATCCGCCTGAAATTCGACGCCGTTTAGCTGCGATTGCGCGACGAGTGTTCGTGTTCGGGCGATGCAGAGAGGCCTGATGCAGCGAGACGGAAGCCCTGGATGAGCGAGTTGGAGCCACCGCCGTTCGATTTGCCGCCGCAGACTCGGCCCACGGCGCCGTCTATGGCGGAGCCTCGTGCGCAGTCTGGGGCGGCGTCGCTGGGGCAGCTGGCCAGTTCTGACGAGTCGTATTCGCTGGCGCACCCTGGGCTGGACGGCTCTCCCGACATCGAAGCGGTCCGGCGGGCTCCCGCAATCCTGACGCTGTCGGCGGAGGATCGCATCGCGCCGCCCCAGCAAAGTGGCGGCGGCGGGCGCGGTCTGGTGTTGTCCGTCATTGCGATCGCGACGCTGCTCGCAGGAGCCGGCGCTTCTTACTATGTCCTGCTCGACACAGGACCGTCGCAGGGGGCGGGGCCGTCAACCGCGACCCCCGCAGACCCGGTCGCCGTGGCTGCGGTGCGCCCACCCCTGGAAGTGACCGGCACGCGCGTTCCCCCGGTCGAGCCGACGCCTGCGGCCGCGCCGCCTCTCGAGACGGGCGCACTGACCCGGCCGGCTGACATGCCCTCGGCGGTAGAGTCGCCACCGGCCACACCAGTGGACGCCCAGCCAGTGGCCTCCGAGACCGCTCCCACCGAGAGTACGGCTGCGGCCTCTCCCTTGCCGCCATCGGAGCCAGCCGCTGCCGTCGCAGCACCACCTGCGCCGCCGGTCGTGGTCGCGGGCCCATCCGGGCCACCACCTCAGGCGCCGACTTCGTCACCCGCGGCTGGTGCGCTCAAGATCATCAACGCGGTTCCGCCGGCCACTCCGCCGAGCCCGCCTGTGCTGGCGACTGTTCCATCTCCCGAAGCGCCTGTCACCCCGTCCTCCGCGCCGGCCACGGCCAAACGAGCCACGGCTCCAGCGCCTCGAGCGGCACCGCCAGTCAAGGCGAGCCAGCCGAAGCCGCCAGCGTCGCCCCCGCAAAAGGTGGCGCGGGCCGATGTTGCATCGGGGGCAGCCGTCGGCCGCCCGCTGCCACCGGTTTCCGGGCTTCCGCCCGCCACTGCGCGGGCTGGACCTCCAGCCGGGCGCCAGGCGGTCCGCACGCCGCCGTCCGGCCTCGCGAGCGAGCGGTTGGCGCCGCCGTCGCGCACGGCCAGTGCCAGCTCGCGCGATCCGCTGCTGATGCGCGCCGCGGCGGCGGGGCTGCATCCCCGCATCCCTCGCGACCTGCTCGAGCGGTTGTCGCCGGCCGACCTGCGCAACGCCGGCATCGCCGTGCAGACGGCGGTGGCCGAGGCGCCCGATGGCGAGGTGTACGTGTATCCGCGTGAACGCCGCGCCGATCTCGCCAATTACCAGGTGAGGATGTTGCGCGCGGTGCATCCGGAGTGCCGCCGCTACGTGGTCACGGTGACCAAGGACGGCTTGTCGACGACGGCGCCGCCGATGGAGAACTGTGAGGTGCTGCCGAGTCGTGGGAGCCAGTTGCCGCCACCGGATGGTCCGCCTCCGCTGCGGTATTGAGGATCACCGCGAGCATTTCGATGCCTTGATTTCGACGCGAACCTCTCGCCGATTGGGGGCGGGAGGTTCTGCACTCGTTATCGTAAAGGCGTCGAAATGGCAGATCCCCGATACCCCGCCACGGGGGCCCCGACCGGACACCCCGAGCCTCGCTATTTTCAATCCGGATACCCTGAGCCCGGCACCACTCGATGGGACTATCCTCAGTCCACCTCCGTCGAGCCCGGCTTCGAGGCGCCGGCCGCGGAGTTCAGCCTCGGACTCGAGGACTCGGATCGTATCTCGCCCGAGCGGGGTCGTCGGCGCAGCGACGGTGTGATCGTGGCCGCCATCGTTGCGCTGGTCGTCATCGCGGGCGGTATGGCCCTGCTCGACGACCGGGTTCGTGCGCCCGAGCCGCGACACGCCACCGGCAGTCCCCCTCCCGCCGAGACGGGATCGCTCGCCCAGCCGATGCCCGAGCTGCCGGTTTCGCAGGTACAACCCATGGCCGAAGCGGGTGTCGCTCGGCCCGCCGAGCCCGTACAACCCGAGTCTGCGGAGCGGATCGTGGAACCCGCTTCAGACCAGAAGGCTGCCGAGGACGGCGGCGAGGCGCCCGAGCCGCTGCCGCCGCCCACTGTCGACAAGGGCGATCCTTATCAGGCCAAGGCCTTGGCGGCAGGTCTCCATCCCGGGCTGTCGCGCGTGCTGCTGATGCGCTTGACGCCCGAGGACTATGCCAATGCCGGCGTCGCCATTCGCAAGGCGCTGGCCGAGATCAAGGACGCGGACGCGCTGATCTGGCCGAAGCAGCCTGCCGCGGGGCTCGCTCAATTTCGCGTCCACTTCGTTCGCGGCGCGCCCGCTTGCCGCCGCTACGTGGTGGCGATCTCGCTTGATCGCTGGGCGACGACGGCGCTGCCGATGGAGAAGTGCGGGGCCCGCCTGGTCGAGCCGAAGTCCCGGTGACGCCCCCGAGTGACGCCCCCGAAAGCGGCTCTGCGCGCACGCGCGGCGCTTGCGGTCGCGGCCCAAGAGACCTATAAGACCCACCGAGCCGCCCGGCGGGGCATGCCGTGGCGGCTCTATTTCGTTTGCAACAACAATCGGCCTTGCCTCCCCACTTCGGGACGTCGATCCCGAGGCCGCGACTGCGGCCCGGCGTTCGCGCCGCCCGGCGGAGGTCCATCGCCCGGGCGCAAGCTCGGACGTTGAGGGCCGCGAGACCAGACAAGGAGCAAATCAAATGCCCAAGCAGAAGACCAAGAGTGGCGCCAAGAAGCGCTTCAAGATGACGGCCTCGGGTAAAGTCAAGGCGGCGGCGCAGGGCAAGCGCCACGGCATGATCAAGCGGACGGCAAAGTTCATTCAGAACGCGCGCGGCACCATGGTGCTGTGCGATTCCGACGCGAAGATCGTCAAGAAGTACATGCCGTACGCCAGGTGAGGGTGACTGGTGAGTGCTGAATGGCGAGCGGCCGACAGAGCCCGCCGTTCCGACTGCTCACCACTGACCACTCGCCACTGACCCCTTACCTTCATCAAGGAGTTCCCCCATGGCACGCGTCAAGCGTGGCGTCACCGCCCATGCTAAGCACAAGAAAGTCCTGAAGGCCGCCAAAGGTTATTATGGCCGCCGCAAGAATACGATCCGCATCGCCAAGCAGGCCGTCGAGAAGGCGCTGCAATACTGCTATCGCGATCGCAAGCGCAAGAAGCGCACGTTCCGCGCGCTCTGGATCCAGCGCATCAACGCTGCCGCCCGCGAGAACGGCATGACCTACGGCCGCTTCATCGAAGGTCTGACCAAGGCCGGCGTCGCCGTCGACCGCAAGGTTCTGGCCGATATCGCGGTGAAGGATGCCGAGGGCTTCAAGGCGCTGGTCGCCCAGGCCTCCAAGCATGCCACCGCGGTTCAGCCGGCGGCACGATAAGTCGAAGCGAGAGCAGCGGCCGTAGGCTGGGTTAGCGCGGCCGCGAAGCTCCGTGATCGGCGCCTCGTTCGATCCGCGCGTAACCCAGCAGGGTATCGCCCCGCATCGCTGGGTTACGGCGCCGAGTGCAGAGGCGCCTAACCCAGCCTACGAGGATGATATCTTTTTGGGCCGGACGCATTCTTGGTATCTCGGCTCGATATCGCGTAGGTTAAGGGCGGGGTGGAACCTCCGCAGCTATCGCACAAGTCCGCGAGAAGGTGGATTTATGGCTGATCCTAAGTCTCCAATGACCCCCCAGCAGATACAACGACTGTTGGAGATGGCAGACAACTTCACGCGCTCTGTTCGCAAAATGGATTTTTCCTGGGTTAACCGCGTTGTGACTTCTGCACCGCAGATTGATCCCGCTACTATTGAACGGTTGGCTAAGCTGCAGGAGGAGGCGGCAAAGAGCATTAGCGCAGCTTCGAGCCTTGTGGAATTGGAGAAGACACGAATAGCTTTGCTCGGCAAGCAAGGGCAAATACCTCAGCTGTTCAAGCAGCTATCAACGCTTCCTGTTGAGTTGGTGCGCCCGATGGGTGAGGCGAACAACTCAGTTAAGTCCGTTGTATCTTCGTATCTTCAGGAACGGCATTCAGAGCTTCACCAAGCCGAACTCAGTCAGCGCCTCGCCACTGAGACCGCGGACATCACCTTGCCTGTCCGGCTCGGTCCGCAGGGTGAGGGCCGCATCCATCCGGTCAGCCAGGTGTTCGACGAGGTCACCGAGATCTTCGCCGACATGGGATTCTCGGTGGCGGAAGGTCCCGATATCGAGACCGACGACCTCAACTTCACCAAGCTGAACATTCCCCCCGAGCATCCCGCCCGGCAGGACCACGACACGTTCTACATGCGGCCGCGTCCGGACGGCACGCGGCTGGTGCTGCGCACGCACACGAGCCCCGTGCAGATCCGCACCATGCTGAAGCAGAAGCCGCCGATCCGCATCATCGCGCCGGGCCGCGTCTACCGTTGCGACAGTGACCAGACGCACACGCCGATGTTCCACCAGATCGAGGGGCTCGTCATCGACGAGGCGACCCACATGGGTCACCTCAAGTGGACGCTCGAGGAGTTCTGCAAGGCGTTCTTCGAGGTCGACGAGGTCAAGATGAGGTTCCGCGCCTCGCACTTCCCGTTCACCGAGCCCTCCGCCGAGGTCGACGTCGGCGCCGAGGCCATCGGCCGGCCCGGTCAGTGGCTCGAAATTCTCGGCTGCGGCATGGTGCATCCCAACGTCATCCGCAATTGCGGGCTCGATCCCGAGAAGTACCAGGGCTTCGCCTTCGGCATGGGGCTCGATCGCATCACCATGCTGAAGTACGGCATTCCCGACCTGCGGGCCTTCTTCTCCGCCGACATGCGCTGGCTGAAGCACTTCGGCTTCCTGCCCTTCGACGTGCCGACTCTCGCCGGCGGCACCGCGTCGTGAATCCGATAGAGACGGCATCCCCCTCCCCTTGACGGGGCGGGGTCAGGGGTGGGGTGATGCAAGAGGTTTGGTGGATACGTCGATACGCAGCCGATCCTTTGGATCGTTGCGCCCTTGCGGCCCCCACCTGCGCCCCCTCCCCGCAAGCTGGAGGGGAGTCCGTACCCTGCGGTAGGCAGCCATGACCTTCTCCGTGATCATGGCGCTGGTGCTGGCGGCGGCGATGGCGGCGAACTCGTTCGCCACCTGGTTCTACCATGACAGCAAGCATCGCGAGCTCGACCAGTGGGTCGACTACGGCTTCTCGCGAGAGACGCTGCGCAACGCGCTGCTCTACTACCGGTTCATGGGTATCTCGATGCTCGTGTTCCTGGTGCTGTTCGTGATCAGCTGCCAGCTGCTGCAGGCCGACGGCTACGTCCTGTTCACCGATCAGCGGCGCGGCACCGCGCCGGTCCAGGGCGGGGCTATCGCCAACACGTTCTTCGCCCTCGATCTGGTGCTCCGCGGTGCCTTCTTCGACATCATGGAGCACTTCGATCTCGCGATCACGCACCTGCACATGAACCGGACCTCGCGCGGTTTCGTGTGGTATTGCTTCGTGTTCCGCACCTATTACGGGCTGACGCTGCTGCGCATCCTGGTCTCGTTCGTCTGGATCTGGACCAAGATCAGCGCCGCGCGCAAAGGGGAGCATGTGATGCTGCCCGGCGTCGAGCCCGACGATCAGAGACAACGCACCGACCGAAGGTAACGACGATG
>CAMDBL010000105.1 GCA_945889015.1 Devosia equisanguinis | reverse complement strand
CTGGCGCGGACCGCGCTCGACCCGACCTTCATCACCTCTCCGGCAGCGGGATCTTCTCGACCTCGTCGCCTGGGACCAGCGCGAAGCGGTTCGCCTTCCAATCGGCTTTGGCCGCCTCGATCCGGTCCTTCGACGAGGACACGAAGTTCCACCAGATGTGTCGCGGCCCGTCCATCGGCTCGCCGCCGAGCAGCATCAACCTGGCCTGCGAGGTGGCGAGTATCGAGATGCGATCACCCGGCTTGAAGATCAGCAGCCGTCCCGCACCGAAACTGTCGCCGGCGATGTCGATCTCGCCCGAGACGATAAACACCGCGCGTTCGTCGTAGTCGGGGTCGAGCGGCAGCACCGAACCGGGCGCGAGGACTGCCTCGGCATAGAAGCAATCGTGCGGATAGGCGACTGGCGAGCGCATGCCGTAGAGCCCACCCATCACCAGCCGCACGCGTTTACCCTCGCCCATGATGCGCGGCAACTCGTCGACACCGTGATGGGCGAAGGACGGCGCACCCTCCTCGTGCGATTTCGGCAGTGCCGCCCAAGCCTGGATGCCGAACAGTCTTGGACCGGCGACGCGGACATCCGGCGCGGTGCGCTCGGAGTGCACGATGCCGCGCCCCGCGCTCATCAGGTTCAGCTCGCCGGGCTTGATCGGCTGGGCAGTGCCCAGGCTGTCACGGTGCATGATCTCGCCGTCGAACAGATAAGTGACGGTCGACAGCCCGATGTGGGGATGCGGCCGCACGTCGAGCCCCTGTCCGAGCAGGAACTCCGCCGGCCCCATCTGATCGAAGAAAATGAACGGCCCGACCATCTGCTTGGCCGCGGACGGCAGCGCCCGGCGCACCGAGAAGCCGCCGAGATCGCGGGCGCGCGGCACGATCACGTGCTCGATGGCATCGCAGGCGTGGGCATCGCCGGGCATCGGGTCGTCGGTCGGCAGCGCGCTCATGGGGTTCTCCTTGACGGCAACACTTACTGACGGACATTTTGGACCGCAGCTACGAAATTGCCAGGAGGCGTCATGCTCATTGAGGTCGCGATCGGCATCGCAGCTGCGCCGCCCGCGGTCTTCGCCCTGCTCGCTGACATCCGGCACTGGCCCGAATGGGCGTCCCAGATCACCGAGTTGACCGTTCTGACTCCTGGCCCGATCGCCGTCGGGACCTGCTATCGCGAGACGCGCACGATGCAGGGGCGCACGGTCAGTCAAGAGATCACGATCCAGGAGTTGCAGCCACCCGTCCGTTTTGTGACGGGGGCCATCACTCACGGCACGCGGTTCGCCGGGGTGCACCGGGTCGAGCCCGACGGCGTTGGGTCACGTCTGGTCGTCGGGTTTCTCGCCCAGCCCGTCACTCTGTCGGCCGCGTTGATCCATCCGCTGATGTGGCTCATGCGCGGCCGGCTCCGTCGCCAGATCGAGCGCGACCTCGCCGACTTCAAGCGCGCGGCGGAGCAGCAACCGGGTGATGGCGTCTGACCCCACGCGTTCAAAGCAGGCAACCGGCGGAGGCTTGCCAGCCTCAGCGCGCCTCGACGATGCCTGAATCGATCATGCGCCGATGGAAGGTGAGGATGCGGGACTGGTCGACGCAGTCGGTGTAGCGGCCGGCGCACTCGGTCATCAGCCGGCGGCGCTCGCGCCAAGCCGCCGACATCGGCAGACCCGCCGCTTCCTGCAGCACGACCCCGAGATAGGGCACGTCGAGGACGGCGTGGCGCGGCGGCGGCGGCGGATTGTAGTTAACCCCGTTGACCGCAAAGAACGTTTGGAAGGCGATGGAATCCCGGTCCGCGAGCACATCCTCGGCCTCGGTATTCTCCTTGAAGCCCAGCAGCATCCGCGTCGACATCGGATGATGGTCGCCGTAGCGCACGATCAGGAAGGATTCCTTGGGGAAGCGCCGCTTCAGCTCCGCCGTCAGATGCTGGTAGTCGAGCTTGGCCATCGCCAGCCGGCGCAGGTACTCGTTCATCTCGGGATGCGTGCCCGGTCCCCCTGCCGGCACCTTCGTCTCCGGCTCGTAGACGACATTGTAGGGCCAGTGCGTCGCCATCGTCTCGATGAAGGCGAACAACGGCTGGCGGGAGCCGGCGACGTGCCGGCCGATCTCGTTCAGGGTGTTGTCGTAGTAGAAGCGATCGCGCTCGTTGTGGATCTGCGCGCCTTGATCCTTGGCGTCGTAGATCGTCTTGAAGCCGACGCCGTTGAAGAACTTCTCGGCCATCACGAACGTGCGCAGCATCGGATAGAACACGACGTCGCGATAGCCGCAGCGGGTCAGCGCCTGTGGCAGCGTGTCCTTGATCTTGCCCGCCATCAGGCTCTGCACGAACTGGCGCATGCCGCCGAAGCTGTACGTCGACAGCCCCGTCAGCAGGGAGAACTCTGTCAGCGTCGAGGCGCCGCCGTAGGTTTCGACCCTGAGCTTGTGCACGATCCCGTCGTCGGACGCGAAGAAGCCGTCGAGGCCCTTGTCGTACTTGAGCGTGGGAAACAGCGACGGCGGCACCACGGACTCGTGGTGGATCAGGATGACGTGCGGCACCCGTCCCTTCGGCTCACACCCGACGGGGAGGCCGAGCCCGGGGCCCGGTGCCTGCTCGGCCGCCTCGATGATCTGTCCCCGCCGCAGCACTTCCAGGGTCTCGGCGAAGGACCGGTAGAAGGAGGAGATGTACTGCCCCTCGTACTCGAATTGGGAATGGCGCCGCTCCCCGGCCGCCCACGCCGAAAGACCGGTCATACCACACAACGCCAGGAACACGACCGCGGCTGCATCCCGGCGGATCCGCGTGGGATCGAGACAATGGGCGACGTAGGCGGCAGCCACCATCGCCGCGGTCGCTATGAGTGCGCTGGCGAGGTACAGCCGATAATCCTGCCACAGATAGGCGAGCGTCGCCTTCGACGTCAGGTAGAACACCAAGTCGTAGGCATGCAGCACCATGTTCACGAGCCGCAGCTTGATCATCGAAGCGACCGACACGATCAGCGTCGACAAGGCCACGACGACCACGGCCGGCAGCAGGCGGCGAGTCACCACCACGACAAAGGCGCCGAGCGCGGCCGACACGAAGGTTGCATAGGCGATCGTGGCCGGACTGCCCTCGCTCCCAAGGAAGCGCACGAAGAGCACCAGGGCGATGACGCCGCAGGCCGCCAGTACCCAGCGCGGCGCGCGGCCGGCTTCTCCGGACCAAGCCGAGCGCCCCCAATAGCCGCGCCGTAGACCGGGGAGATCCGGGGTGCCTTCGGGGCCTAGCGACTGCTCACTCATGGACGTCTTGCCGGCCTTTCATGTCAGTTTCACGACGCGGCGCGCCGGAACCTGCTTCCAAGTCATAAAACCTTCATAAGGCTTTTGATTATGGCGCGACAATGGGGAACTCATGCTCTCGGCCGGAGGCGAGGGCTCGACAGTTTCAATGCGGAGGGGGGCGTCGCAGCGGCACGCTGAAACGCGGCGGGCGGCGCCGTTGCCGGCACCGCCCGTGAAGTGGTCTTGGCGTCGGCTGGTTCAGCCGAGAACGCTCTCGACCGGGCCTGCCGTCCGCGGCGCGGCGTAGGTCAGCACCAAGTGGTCGTGGCCGTCATCGAAGAGGGAGAAGCCTGCCGCATCATAGTGACCGTCGAGTTCGATGGCGTGTCCCTGGCCGCCCAGCGTGAGCACCACGCCATCAGCGGTGGTTTGGACCGTGAAGCCGGGCACCGCACCGTCCCAGCGATCCTCGATGAGGATGCGATCATCGGCATTGAAGCCGTAGATCTCGCCATCGAAGCCGGATGCGGCGAAGTGCAGTGTGGCACTGGCGTCTCCTGCCAGATCGATCCGCCCGCTGGCAGCAGCGGCGAACGAAAGAAGGCTTTGCCCGGTCAGCAGATACTCACCCTCGCCGGTGGCCGCTCCCGAGACGGTTACCGACGAGCCGGCGGCCCACACCGTTCCGTCGTTGTCGAGGTTGCCAGCGATCGTCAGGCCGCCCGCGCCCGTCGCCTTGGCGAGGCCCGCGTTGACGAACGGATCGGCCTCCGCCTCGATCACCAGCGCATGTGCGCCGTTGGCGACGATCGTGCCCTCATTGACGAAGGTCATCCCGTTGCCGCCGATGTGGCCGGCGCCAGCGATGGTGTTGTCGACGTTGGTCAGCACCACTCCCTCGACCGTGCCCGCGATGGCGTTCGCGTCGGTGTCGGACAGCGTGACCAAGCCGCCGCCCGTCAGCGTGATGCCCTGCTGGATCACCTGCAGCAGCGCGCCCTCGACGGTGCCCAGCAGCGCGATCGTGCCGGTGTTGTGGACGAGGCCCGCCAGCGGCATCATGCCCCCGTCGCGGATCTCGATCAGCCCGGCGTTCTCGACGCCGACCCGCACGTTGAACTGGAAGTTGCCGGCGTCGAGGTCGGCCGCATGGACACCCTCGAAGCGGATCGTCTTGCCCTCGGCCAGCGTCAGCACCGCGTTGCCCGAGGCGTCGTCGGCCAGATGCGCGAGCACGTCGGCGAACGAATCGAAGCCCTTGAAGGCGATGAGGTCGACGAGATCGGCTTCGACGTCGAAGTTGTAGATCACGTCGGAGCCGATCGGATCGGCGAGCACGAACGTGTCGGCGCCGCTGCTGCCGGTCAGGTTGTCGTCGCCGGCCCAGGCGAAGATCGGGTTCCCTGCCGCGAACGTCTCGATGTTGTTGGCGATGGTGGTCGAGGTCGTGTGGCCGTCGGCGTAGACCGAGGTCACGGCGAGGCCGAGCACCGCCGCGCCGTGGAACGACGTCGGCGTCGTCACGGTCGCATTTGCGAGCTGATCGGCCGAGATCTGCCACGTGCCGTCGGTGAGACGGACACCGCCGCCGAGCGTCCACCCCGCCGGCAGGTCGAGCGCCTTCACCACGACATAGGAGAGGCCATCGTCGGAGAGCGTGTCGAGACCGAGGTTGATCTCCTCACCGGCCACACCCGCCGGCTTCAGCGAGGCGACCGCCTTGGCATTGCCGGTATTGCCGGCGAGGTCGGTATAGGAACCGCCGACGACCGTGGCTTTGAAAGTCGAGCCAGCCACGCTCTTGGTGAACGTCAGGGTGAACGTGTGCACCCCGCTCGTGACGCCGAGATCCGTCAATACGCCTTTCGTGACGGTCCCCGAGCTGATGGTGTTGATGGTCACGTCGGCGGCGGTGAAGCCCGTGACCTCCTCGTTGAACTTGAATGTCAGCGTGCCGCTGGTCGACGACGCCGTGCCGTTGCTGACGATCGAGTTGACCGTCGTCTTCGTGGCATCCAGCTTGAAAGTGAACGGGCTGGAGATGGCCGAGGCATTGCCGGCGCTATCGGTCTGCTTCACCAGGACCGACTTCGCGCCCGTGTCCGTCAGCGTGAAGCTGCTGCCGCTGCCGACGATCCAGGTCGAACCGCCGTTGGTGGAATATTGCCAGGTGCCGCCTTCCAGACCCGAGACATTGACGATGCCCGTCCTGGTGATCAGGTCGCTCGCCGAGACGCCCGTATCACTCGAAAGAGACAGCGTCGGCGCATTAGCCACCGTGTCCAGCGTGAAGTCGAGCGCGGTCGAACTCGCCGAGACGTTGCCGGCCACGTCGATCTGCTGGACCAGCACGGACTTGGCCCCGTCTCCGGCTACCGTGCCGCTGGGGCCGCTTCCCGCCGTCCACGACGCGCCGCCGTCGGTGCTGAACTGCCAGCTCGAGCCGACCTCGATGCCGCCGACGTTGAAGGTCCCGTTCTTGGTGACCTTGTCGGTCGCCGAGCCGCCGGTATCGGCCACCAGCGACACCGTCGGTGCAGCACCCGGTGTCGTGTCGAGAGTGTAGTCGAAGCTGGCGGACGCTGCGGACGTGTTACCCGCCTTGTCCGTCTGCCGCACGACCACGGACTTCGCCCCGTCGCCCGACAGCGCGAAGCTGGTGCCGCTGCCCGCCGTCCATGTCGAGCCGTCGTTGGTCGAATATTGCCAGGTCGAGCCCGCTTCCAGGCCGCCGACGTTGACAGTCCCGGCGTTGGTGATCTCGTCGCTCGACGAGCTGCCGCTGTCGGTCGCCAGGCTCAGTGTGGGAACCACCGCCGCCGTATCGAGCGTGAAGGCGAGCGCGCCCGAAGCCGCCGAGACGTTGCCGGCTGCATCCGTCTGGCGCACCACGACCGACTTGGCGCCGGCACCCGTCAGCGTGAAGCTGGTGCCCGAACCCGCGATCCACGTCGAGCCGCCGTTGGTCGAGTACTGCCACGTCGCGCCGGCCTCCAGCCCGCCGACGTTGACGGTGCCGACGCTGGTGTACTTGTCGGTCGACGAGCTGCCGGTGTCGGAGGCCAGCGCCATCGTCGGCGCGGCACTCGTCGTGTCCAGATCGAAGTCGAACGTGCCCGACGCAGCCGAGGTGTTTCCGGCAGCATCCGTCTGCCGCACGACGACGGCTTTCGCACCATCCCCTGTCAGCGTGAAGCTGGTGCCGCTGCCCGCCGTCCAGGTCGAGCCGCCGTTGGTCGAGTACTGCCAGGTCGCACCGGCCTCGACGCCGGAAACGGTCACCACGCCGCTGCTGGTGGTCTTGTCGCTGCTCGAGGATCCCGTGTCGCTGGCCAGCGCCAGCCCGGGCGCTGCGGCGGCCGTCGTGTCGAGCGTATAGGCGAAGGCGGCCGAGGCCGGCGAGGTGTTGCCGGCAACATCGGTCTGGCGGATCACGACGGACTTCAGGCCATCTCCGGTCAGCGCGAAGCTGCTGCCGCTTCCCGCTGTCCAGGTCGAGCCGCCGTTGGTGGAGTACTCCCAGGTCGCGCCGCTCTCGAGACCGGCGACATTGACGGTGCCGACGCTTGTCGTCTTGTCACTGGCCGAGCTGCCGGTATCGGACGCGAGCGCGAGCGTCGGCGCCGTGCTCGACGTGTCCAGCGTGAAGCCGAGCGCGGCCGAGGCGGAAGAGACGTTGCCGGCAGAGTCCGTCTGGCGAACCACGACGGACTTGGGTCCATCGCCCGTCAGCGTGAAGCTGGTGCCAGTTCCCGCGACCCAGGTCGAGCCGCCATTGGTGGAATACTGCCAGGTCGCGCCGACCTCGAGGCTATCGACGTTGACGGTGCCGACGCTGGTGGTCTTGTCGCTCGAAGACGCGCCCGTGTCGGAGGCGAGCGAGATGATCGGCGCGACGACGCCGCTATCCAGCATGAAATCGAACGCGGACGAACTGCCCGACGCGTTGCCGGCGAGATCGGTCTGGCGGACCATCACCGACTTGGCGCCTTCGCCGGTCAGGGTGAAGCTGGCGCCGCTGCCCGTGGTCCAGCTCGTTCCGCCGTTGGTGGAGTACTCCCATGCCGCGCCGGGCTCGAGCCCGCCGACGTTGACGGTGCCGACACTGGTGACTTTGTCGCTCGAGGAGCTGCCCGTATCGCTCGACAGCGATAGCGTCGGTACGGACGCGGTTGTATCGAGCGTATAGACGAGTGCTGCGGAATTCGCGGACGTGTTACCTGCCGCATCGGTCTCGCGCACGATGACGGACTTGAGGCCGTCCCCGGTCAGCGTGAAGCTGGTCCCGGTACCGGACGTCCAGGTGGAGCCGCCGTTGGTCGAGTACTGCCAGGTTGCCCCAGCCTCCAAACCGCCGACGTCGACGGTGCCTGCGCTGGTGGTCTTGTCGCTCGACGAGTTGCCGGTGTCGGAGGCGAGCGCCAGGGTCGGCACCGCGGCCGCCGTGTCGAGCACGAAGTCCAGCCCCGCCGAGGCCGACGACAGGTTACCGGCGGCATCCGTCTGCCGGACGATGACCGACTTGGCGCCATCGCCAGTCAGCGTGAAACTGCTGCCGGAGCCCGCGGTCCACGAGCCGCCGCCATTGGTCGAGTATTGCCAGGTGGCGCCTGCCTCCAAGCCCGTGACGGTGACCACGCCCGAATGGGTGAGCGCATCGCTCGACGAGGTGCCCGTATCGCTCGTCAGTGCCAGCGTCGGGGCCGTCGTTGCGGTGTCGAGCGTGAAGTCGAATTGGGCCGAGGCAGCCGAAATGTTCCCCGCCGCGTCCGTCTGCCGGACCACGGCAGATTTGGCGCCATCGCCAGACAGAGTGAAGCTGCTGCCGCTTCCCGTGGTCCAGGTCGAGCCTCCGTTGGTGGAGTACTCCCAACTTGCGCCGACCTCCAGCCCATCGACTGAAACCGTGCCGGTGCCGGTGATGCGGTCGCTCGACGAGGCGCCACTGTCGACGACGAGGGCCAGCACCGGCGTCGCCACCGAGGTATCCACCGTATACGCCTGGCTGAGGGCCGTGCTGAAGTTGCCGGCGGCATCCTCGACGCGAACGATCATCGTTCCGCTTGGGGCGAGCGTCGCGCCGGCCAGCGCATAGGTATCGGTGCCGACAGAGGCGGTGGCCGTGTGCCAGGTGGCGCCGTTGTCGAGCGACACCCGGACGACGCTGCCGGCCGCCAGCGGAGCATTCAGTGTGCCGGTGAGCGTCTGGGCCGCCGTATTGGTGATGAAGTCGGCGCCATTGGTGCCGGTATCGGCGGACAGCCCGACCGTGGCCACCTGCTCGGTCGGGGCATTGGTATCGAGCGTATAGACGAGCTCGCCGGAAACCTCGGCGTTGCCCGCGGCATCGGTCTGGCGGACGTAGACGGACTTGATCCCGTCTCCGGTCAGCGTCAGGCTCGAGCCGCTGCCTGCCGTCCACGTGGCGGCGCCGTCGGTGCTGTACTCCCACGTGGCGCCGGCCTCGATACCGGAGACGGCGACGGTGCCGGTGTTGGTGATCGTGTCGCTCGCGGAGACACCGCTGTCGCTCGCGAGCGCCAGGACCGGGGCTGCAACCGACGTGTCGAGCACGAAACCGAGCGTGGCGGAGGCCGACGACAGGTTGCCCGCGACATCGGTCTGGCGGACGATGACCGACTTGGAGCCGTCACCCGTCAGCGTGAAGCTGGAGCCCACGCCCGTGACCCATGTGCCGCCGCCGTTGGTCGAATACTGCCAGGTGGCGCCGGCTTCCAGGCCCGAAACGTTCACGGTACCGGCGCTGGTGATGAGATCACTCGACGAGGCACCACTGTCGACCGCCAACGTCAAAGCCGGGGTGGCGATTGTGGTGTCGAGTGTGAAATCAAGTGCCGCCGAGGCGGCCGATACGTTGCCGGCGACGTCGGTCTGGCGAACGATGACGGACTTGGCGCCGTCGCCGCTGACGGTGAAGCTCGAGCCCGAACCCGCGGACCACGTCGTCCCGCCATTGGTGGAGTACTGCCACGACGCGCCAGGCTCCAGACCCGTCACGGCGACGGTGCCGACGTTGGTGATGGCGTCGCTGGCGGAGGATCCGGCATCGCTCGCCAGCGCGATCGCGGGAGCCGCGACGGCGGTATCCAGCGTGAAATTCAGCGCGGCCGAATTCACCGACGCGTTGCCCGCCCCATCGGTCTGCCGCACGACCACGGACTTGAGCCCGTCGCCGGTCAGCGTGAAGCTGCTCCCCGAACCCGCGCTCCAGGAGGCACCGCCGTCCTGGCTGTACTCCCAGGTGCTGCCGGCTTCGATCCCGCCGACATCGACCGTGCCGAGCGTGGTGATCTTGTCCGTACCCGACGCACCGCTGTCGGAGGCGAGCCCGAGCGTCGGCGCGGCGACACCGTTGTCGAGCACGAACGTGAAGGCCGGCGACACCGTCGATGTGTTGCCCGCGAGATCCGTCTGACGCGCGATGACGGACTTCGCGCCATCACCTGACAGCGTGAAGCTCGTGTCCGAGCCGTTCGTCCACGTTGCGCCGCCGTTCGTGGAATACTGCCAACTGGCCCCATCCTCCAGATCCGTTACCTCGACGGTTCCATCGCTGGTGATGTGGTCCGACGACGAGGCGCCGGTGTCGGACACCAGCGCCATCGACGGAGTCGAGACCGAATTGTCCAGGGTGTACTCGAAGTAAGCCTCGGGCGATGTGTTGCCGGCAATGTCGGTTTGCCGGATGATCAGGCTCTTCTCGCCATCTCCCGGCAGGGTCAGGCTGGTGCCGGAGCCGGCGGTCCAGCTCGAGCCGCCGTCCAGGCTGTATTCCCAGGTCGCCCCAGGCTCCAGGCCTGTGATGTTGACCGTACCGTTCTTGGTGATGTGATCGACGGCGGAGTTGCCGGTATCCGCCACGAGCGTCACAGCCGGCGCGTCCGCCGAGGTGTCGATCACGTAGGCCTGCGAGATCGCAGCGGTCAGATTGCCGGCGATGTCCTCGACCCTGACCTTCATGGTTCCCGATCCGGCCAACGAGGCGCCGGACAGCGAGAACGTGGTCGCTCCCGCGCTCGCGGTCGCGGTCGTCCACGTCGCGCCATTGTCGAAAGAGACCTGGACGATGCCGTCGGCGTCGAGGGGAGCAGACAGCGTTCCCGTGATCGTCTGCTCGGTGACGTTCGTGATGAAGTCGGAGCCGCTCACGCCGGTGTCGTCGAACGCGACGGTGGCCACGCTCGCGGTGGGCGCGGTGGTGTCGAGTTCATAGGAATGCGACAGCACGGAGCCTATATTGCCTGCCGCGTCATCCACACGCACGAGCAACGTGCTGGCACCGGAGATCGTCACACCCGCGAGCGAGAACGTGGTGCCGCCGGACGCCGCTGCCGCGACCTGCCAGGTCACGCCGTTGTCGAGCGAGACCTTGACGATATCGCCGGCGACCAGAGGGTTGACCAGCGTCCCCCATATGGTCTGGACGGCCGTTTGCGTGATCAGGTCCGAGCCGCTGATGCCGGTGTCGGACGTGAAGGCCACGGTCACCGGCGCCGACAGCGGCGGCGTGGTGTCGAGCGTGTAGCCGTGACTGAAGGCGGCGCTGGGGCGGCCTTCGGAATCCTCGACCCGTGCGATCAGCGTCGATGATCCCGACAGCGTGACGCCCGAGAGCGAGAACGTCGTCGAACCCGGCGCCGCCGTCGCGGTCAGCCATGTCAGCCCGTTGTCGAGCGAGATCTTGACGACGTTGTTCGGCTCGATCCCCGCATTCAGCGTACCGGTGATCGTCTGTCCGGGAATGCGCGTGATGAAGTCGGCGTTGAACGTGCCGGTGTCGGACGAGAATTTCACGCTAGTGACGTACTCGGACGGTGCCGGCGGCTCCAGGGTGTAGGACTGCAGCTTGGCCGTGCTGCCGTTGCCGGCAGCGTCCTCGACGCGGGCGACCATCATATGGGTGCCGAGATCGATGGAGACGCCGGACAGCGAGAAGGTTGTGGAGCCGACTGTCGCGGTGGCCGTCTGCCACGTCGCACCATTGTCCATGGAGATGCGCACGACGTCGCCGGCGGCGAGCGCCGCGCTCAGCGTGCCGGTGATCGTCTGCGTATCCGCGCTGGTGATGAAGTCGGAGGAACTCGATCCGGTATCGTTCGAAAAGGCGAGAGTGCTCACCCGCTCGGTGGGGGCGATGAGATCAAGCGTATAGGCCTGCGTGCGCGAGGCACCGATGTTTCCGGCCGCGTCCTCGACCCGAACGATCATGGTGCCGGAACTTGCCAGCACCACGCCCTCGAGCACATAGACCGAGCCTCCCTCCACCGTCGTCGCGGTCTGCCAGGTGCCGCCGTTGTCCATGGAGATGCGAACGATGTCGCCGGACCCGAGCGCCGCATTGAGCGTGCCCGTCACCGTCTGGGACGACGAGTTGGTGATGAAATCCGCGACACTGACGCCGGTGTCGTTGGAGAAACCGCTGGACGACACCAGCGCCGTCGGCACCACCGTATCGAGCACATAGGCCTGCGCCATGGTGCTGCTGGCATGGCCCGTCGTGTCCTCCACCCTCGCCAGGAGGGTGTTCGATCCCGACAGCGTGACGCCACTGAGCGTGAATGTCGTGGCGCCGACCGCCGCCGTCGCCGGCTGCCACGTCGCGCCATTGTCGAACGAGATCTTGGCCACGTCGGCCGGCGTCAGTGCCGAGCTCACCGTGCCGGTCAAGGTCTGCCCGGCCACCTTGGTGATGAAATCCGCATTGCTGGTGCCGGTATCCGCCGACAACTTCAACGAGGATACCGTCGCGCTCGGCGCCAGCGTATCGACAGTGAAGATCAGCGGCGACGACGCCACCGACGTCTGGCCCGCCGCGTCGGTCTGGCGGACCATGATCGATTTCAGGCCATCGCCATTGAGCGTGACGCTGGTGCCCGTGCCGAGCACCCAGGTGGTTCCCCCGTTGACGCTGTAGTGCCACTTCGCGCCGGCCGCGAGGCCACCGATATTGACCAACCCGATGTTGGTGACCTTGTCCGTCGTAGACGTGCCGTTGTCGTTGACGAGCGTGGCCGTCGGTGACGCAAGGACGATGCCGAAGTCCTTGGCAGTCAGCGCCGCCTTGTTGGCGATCACCGCGAGCTTCACGGCCGCCCCTCCTCCGGTGCCGTCGGCGTCGTACCAGACGTTGCCAGTGGCCTTGTCGTAGATGATGCGGCTCGCCGCACTCGTCGCCGCGGTGCCCGCCACGAACGCGTTGACCGAGAGGGCGCCCACGGGTCCCGCCGCCGCAAACACCGCCTTCGCAAGGCGGATGCTGTCGGACCCGGCCACGAAATCCGTGATGGTATCGACGTTGCTGGCCGAGTTCGGTGCAGTGTCGAAATAGAACCAGTCGTTGCCCAAACCTCCACTCAGCCGGTCGAGCCCGGTGCCGCCGCTGATCGTATCGTTGCCCCCGCCGCCATTGATGGTGTCGTTGCCGGCCCCGCCATCCAGCTTGTTCAACACGCCGTTGCCGATGATGCTGTTGGCGAGCGCATTGCCCGCGCCGAGCCAGGCCGCGTTGAACAGCGTCAGGTTCTCGACATTTGCGCCAAGGACATGTGAGATCTGGGCCTGGACCGTGTCGGTCCCGGCTCCGGCAGCTTCCACCACAGCGTCGAACATGTTGTCGACGACGTAGGTGTCGTTGCCCGAGCCTCCGCTCATTGTATCGATACCGGTGCCGCCATTGATCAGATTGGCACCGGTATTGCCGACGAGTTGGTTGTTGAGTGTGTTGCCGGTGAGATTGAAGTTGCCGGTGCCGAGCAGCTCGGCGCGCTCAACGTTGGCGACGGGGGCGAGCGTGAAGGTTGCGCCGATGCGGATGGTGTCGATGCCGGAGTTGGAATTCTCCATCACCTTGTCGGTCGCAGTGTCGAGAACGTAGGTGTCGTTGCCGGCCCCCCCGCTCATCGTGTCGTTTCCGGCGCCGCCGTCGATCAGGTTGGCCGCGGCACTGCCGACGATGACGTTGGCAAGCGCATTGCCGGTGGCGTTGATGGCGGACAAGCCCGACAGCGTGAGTTTTTCGACATTGGCCACGCTCGCGATCGAATACGTGACCGAGCTGATGATCGTATCGGACCCGCCGGCAGCCAGTGCCTCGGTGACCACATCGCCAGCACTGTCGACGTAGTAGATGTCGTTGCCGTATCCACCGATCATCGTGTCGGCGCCGGCCATGCCGTTGAGCACGTTGGCTCCAGCGTTGCCGGTCAACACGTTGGCGATGGCATTGCCGGTCGCGTTGATATTCACGGTTCCCGCAGCCAGCGTCAGGTTCTCCACCTCCCGCGGCGCGGTCGCGCCCGCGACCGTCAGACTGTAGGAGACGGACGCGATGACGGTGTCGATACCCTCGCTGATGGTCTCCTGCACCACGTCACTGGAATGGTCGACGTAATATGTGTCGTTGCCGAGGCCACCGGCCATCGTATCGACACCGGCCTTGCCATCGAGAACGTTGGCCGAGGCGTTGCCGATGAGGACGTTGCCGAGGGAATTGCCGACCGCCCTGAGCGCGCCTCCGAGCAAGGTGAGACCCTCGATGTTGGCCGAGAGCGTGTAGGCGAGCGCGCTGAGAACCAGATCGTTGCCGCCGAAGAAGGACTCGTCGATGGCGACATCCAACGCATTGTCGACGTAGAAGGTGTCGTTACCCGTGCCGCCGCTCATGGTGTCGGCGCCGGCATTGCCGTTCAGGTAGTCGTTGCCTGCTCCGCCGCTCAACGAATCGTTGCCACCGCCACCCGACAGGCTGTCAGAGCCGAGGTCGCCCAGGATGACGTCGTTGCCGGTCGTGCCGTTGACGATCTCGCCCTTGACGTCGCGGAGCGTGATCGTGAGTTCGCGATCGATCGATAGACCGTCCTCGGTCACCCTCACCGTCACGGCGTAGGCAGACTGCGCCTCGTAGTCGAGGCGCGTACCATTGGCGACGACGACATTCGAGCCGGAAATGGCGAACCGACCGCCAGCGTCGTCGAGAAGCGACCACATGTAGGTGGTCATGTCGACGTCGACCACCGACAGGCCGCCGATCAGCGTACCGCTCGCCGAGTTCTCGTCGACGCTCAACAGGAGGGGGGTGACGAGGATGTTCGTCGGCGCGGCCATCGGCAGTTCCCATCGCATGTGGTCCGTGGCCGCAACAACGCGCCAGGACAGACGGACATAGTCCGCCGCATCGGACACACTAAGTGCGGTGAGTTAGCCGTTGGTTGCCGTAATGCGTTCAATTTGCACGACAAGCCGCAATATCTGCATAAGCGGAGCCGTTTACTAAAATTGTCTGACGAAATTGGACGATCTCGGGACCGCCGCATCTCTCTGGTTGCAGATCAACTCCAGGGGCATGCCTGCGGGCCCCAAATCCTTCGAGCATGGATCCACGACTACCTTTGACGATCCCGAAGCCCCGGGTTAACGGAACGTCACCCCGCCTGCGCGAGCCCGAAACGCCCGCCTTGACATGCCCGGCCGCGCGCCAATCCGCGACCCGAACCTTCTGAGCAGGAGTTGCCCCATGCCCCTCGACGCCTCCACACGTGACAAGCTGAGTTCCGTCTCCACCGCCACCATCGCCACCGCGCTGTTCAAGCGGGGGATGCGCAACCAGATGATCCAGGGCGCGGTGCCGCTGAGGGCGGGTAAGTCGACGATGGTCGGCGAGGCCTATACGCTGCGCTATATTCCCGCGCGCGAGGATCGCAACGCCGTCTCCGTGTTCCAGGACCGCGCCCACCCCCAACGCAAGGCGGTGGAGGAGTGCCCGGCCGGAGCCGTGTTCGTCGTCGACAGCCGCAAAGATCCGCGCGCGGCCTCGGCCGGCGCCATCCTCGTCACCAGGCTGCAGATGCGCGGCGTCGCCGGCATCGTCACGGACGGTGGCTTTCGCGACAGCGCCGAGATCGCCGCCCTCGACCTCCCCTCCTACCACGTTCGGCCATCCGCCCCGACCAACCTGACGGTGCACGAGGCGATCGACATCAACGTCCCGATCGCCTGCGGCGACGCCCCGGTTTTCCCGGGCGACGTGATCGTCGGCGACGACGACGGCTGCATCGTCGTGCCGGCCGGGATCGCTCGCGAGATCGCCGACGAGGCGGTGGAGATGACCGCGTTCGAGGACTTCGTCACGGAAAAAGTGAAGGAGGGCTGGTCGATCCTCGGCCTCTATCCCGCGACAGAGGAGAAGACCCGGGTCGCGTTCACCGCCTGGCGCAAGGACAAGGGACGCTGAGTGCTGGGGGATACCCCCGCCGATACGGACGAGTGCCGGTGAAGGTCCGCCTCATAACTCTCTGAATTTGTTGGTGAGCCGGGCGGGAATCGAACCCGCGACCACATGATTAAAAGTCACGTGCTCTACCCCTGAGCTACCGGCCCCAAGACGCGGGGTGGTTTTAGGTGGCGACGGCGGCAGGGTCAAGGTCGAGTTGACGGGCCCGACTTGGGCACGTCAACGTGACCCGCCGCGCTGCCGGGTGCCGTCGCGCGCCGGCCTTCCTTCCATCGAAGCCGTGCCCCCAGCTCAGTTCCAGGGACCGGGCCTGGTCCAAGCCACGGTCGTATGCGCTCATGCGGCGCTTTCACTCCCGGTCCCGACGAAATGCCGTGCCCCCGACGCCGCGTCCGACTGTATGCTCCGGAGCGGCAGCGACGCACCTGCCGCCACGTTCCCCACGGCAGCCAGGACCCACGATGCAGAAGGATACCCCCGCTGCCCCCGCCGGACGCGCCGCCAGCCGGATGACGGCCATCGGGCTGATGTGCCTCGCCGTCTCGCTGTTCGCCTGCCTCGATGCGACAGCCAAGTATTTGAAGGCGCACTCGGGCCTGTCACTGTCGCAGATCGTGTGGATGCCGCGCGACAATCAAGGTGAGACACGTCGTCAATCAGGGTGAGACTGCGCCGGGGTGGACGGCCG
>CAMDBL010000104.1 GCA_945889015.1 Devosia equisanguinis | reverse complement strand
AAGACAGACGTCCGCGGGCATCGCCCCTCGTGCGCAGCTCTATGTGATGGCGCCGACTTGGGCAGCAAGCCCGATCCTGGTGCATCCGATCGGATGTATCCCGGCGGCGGCTGGAGACACGTGGCGGCGCCGAAACCGTTTCGATGGCCGCGCAATGCGGAATTTGCCTCTCGAGCGGGGACTTCTTCCATCGGCGGCACAATCCAGCGGGCGGCCCAGCAGCACTGTCAGCACTCAGCCATACATGCTGCTAACATGATGTAATGTCTGAATTTTTGACTTTCCTATAGATGATTCGCGTTTATCATCGAGAGATGGTCGAGGAAGGAGACATCAATGGCTGACAGCGACTTCCGGGCACAGATCAAGGGTTTCAGCCTGACCACGGCAGAGATCCTCTATCGATTACCGGATCATCCCGCTCTGCTACAATCCTATGTCTGGCAGGACTACGATCTGCACCCGCGGTTTCCAAAGCTGCTGGCCTTCCTCGAGTATTGGAAAAAAAACCTGGAGGGCAAGTTGTTCAAGGTGACGGTCGCCCATCGCGGCCTGATCCAGCCCGCCGAGCTGAAGATGCTCGCCGCGGACTACCGGCTCAACTGACCCCGGCGAAAGCCGGCGGGCGGGCGCGGACTCGTTCGCACGGGTCTCGCCCACTTGCGAACGCCTCCCGATTGGCCTAGCCGTTTCGCGTCCGCGACGTTGGCGGAGTGGCGGTCGGGGGGAGTGATGTCGACGCGTCGACCGGGTGATCTTCGGCCCAGCACCCTTGGGTCCAGTCTAATTTGGCCCCGTGCTCTGATGGCGCTGCTGGTGGCGGTCGCCGTGGTGAGCGTGCAAATGGCCGTCAAGCGGGCGGACCCGCTTCAACCCGACGAACGCACCTATCTCGCCATCATCGACACGCTGACGCGCACCGGCGTCTATGGCGACGGCGACATGACCGCGGCCGGCGTCGCGGGCAAGCCGGGGCGGTTCATCGCGCCGGCATACCCGCTCATGGTGTCGGCGCTGGCCAAGCTCGATTCCGGCCTCCCGGCGAAACTTGCCTGCCTCGCCAAGTCCGAACGCAAGGCGTTGCGCACCTCGTGCGGGCGTCTGTGGTCGCTCGACGCGCTCCAGATCGGCATCGCGGCGATCGGCATGGCCGCCGTGTTCGCAATCGCTCACATCGTCTCGGGCTCGCTGACGGTTGCCTGGGGCAGTCTGTTGATCGCCTTGGCGACGGGCGAGTCGGCGACATATGCCCGCCTGCTGCTCACCGATACGCTGGCCACGACTGCGTTCTACCTGTTCCTGGCGGCGCTCGTGGCGCTCGTCGGGCGCGACCGAGCCTGGCTCGCGGCAACCGCGGGGGCGGCCGCAGGCCTCGCGACGCTGGCGCGACCCGGCTACGCCTACCTGCTCTATGCGACGACCGTCGCGGTGCTGGCGCTGGCCCTGCTGCGTTCCCGCGTCCCCACCGCCTTGCGACCCCACCACGCCTTCGTGTTGCTCGCGGCGGGCTTGGCCGTGATCGCACCCTGGCTACTGCGCAACCAATTGACGTTCGGCGATGCGGCCCTGACGGCCGGCTACGGTGCCCTGGCGCTCGGACAGCGCGTCGCCTACAACGCCATGACCTGGAGCGAATGGGGCGCGGCCTGGATCTTCTGGCTGCCCGACGTCGGCGACGATATTTCCCGCGTGCTGTTCAAGCCGGAGACGACGCATCGCCTCGGGTTTTATGCACCCGACACGTTCTATCAGGTCGGCAACGGCGCGCTTCACGCCACGACCCTCGCCGCTGCCGGCAGCGAGCAGAACCATCTCGGCTACCTGATCCGCCACCATGTCGTCGGCGATCTGCCCAAGCACGTCGCGGTGACGCTGGCGCTCGCCTGGCGCGGCATGTGGGCCGGCAAGTGGCTCGGGGTGATCGCCCTGGTGCTGGCTTGGCCGGTGCTGCGCGAGCTGATCCGGCACCGCGGCTTCGCGCCTCTCGCCGCGCTCGCCCTGCCGCTTCTGTTCATGCTCGGCCTGCACGCGTTCGTGTCGGTCAACATCGTGCGCTACAACGTGCCGATGATCGCACTGTATTCCCTCATCGTCGCACTTGCCGCCGTCGACCTGTGGCAGCGACTCGCCGCTTGGCGCGGCGAGCGCAACCAACCCGAGGCCGCCACATGAGCGCGCGCTATTTCCTGCTGATGGGCTTTGCGCTGCTGATGTCGACGGGGCAAATGCTGTTCAAGATCGCAGCCGACGCCGGCCGGGGCAAGCCGATGCCGCAGGCGCTGCTCAACGGCTGGCTGATCACCGCACTGGCGCTCTATGGCGGGGCCACGCTGCTGTGGGTCTACATTCTGCGCACGACGCCCCTGTCGGTCGCCTACCCGTTCGCGGCGCTGAGCTTCATCATCGTACCGATCGCGGCGTGGGCGTTTTTCGGCGAGGTCCTGAGTTGGCGCTACGGCCTCGGCATGGCGCTGATCTTCGGCGGCATCGTGCTGACCACGCAGTGAGACGAGCATGTACGACCGCCTGAAAATCGCCGTCGTGATCCCCTGCTACAAGGTCGCGGGCGCGGTGCTCGACGTGCTCGAGCGGATGCCGGCGATCGTCGACCACATCATCTGCGTCGACGATGCGTGTCCGGATGCATCTGGACGCCTGATCCAGCAGAGCTGCCGCGATCCGCGCGTCGTCGTAGTTTTCCACGAGCGCAACACCGGAGTCGGCGGAGCGGTCAAAACCGGCTATCTCGCCGCGCGCGCGGCTGGCTGCGACGTCGCCGTGAAGGTCGACGGCGACGGCCAGATGGACCCGCAGCTGATCCCGGCCTTCGTCAAGCCGATCGCGCTGGGGCAGGCGGACTACACCAAGGGCAACCGCTTCTTTCGGATCGAGGACGTGCGCCGGATGCCGCGTATCCGCCTCATCGGCAATGCCGCACTGAGTTTCCTGTCCAAATTCTCGACGGGCTACTGGAACCTGTTCGACCCGACCAACGGCTACACCGCGCTGCACCTGTCGATGCTGGACCTGGTTCCGCTGCGCAAGGTCGCCGACCGCTACTTCTTCGAGACCGACCTGCTGTTCCGCCTGTATTGCGTGCGTGCCGTCGCCCGCGACGTGCCGATGGTCGCGGTTTACGGCGACGAGCAGTCGAGCCTGAAGATCACGCGCGTGCTGGGTCCGTTCATTGCCGGCAACCTGCGCAATCTCGTCAAGCGTACATTCTACGGCTATTTCCTGCGCGACTTCCACGTCGCATCGCTGCAGGTGCTGCTCGGCCCGCCGCTGCTCCTGGGCGGCGGCGTGTTCGGTGCCTGGCACTGGTGGCGCGCGGCGTCCGAGGGACATGTCGCCACCGCCGGCACGGTGATGATCGGCGCGCTGCTGATCATCGTCGGCATGCAGTTGACCCTCGCAGCACTCAGCTTCGACGTCGCCAACGTGCCGACGCAGCCGCTGCATCCGATGCTCGAAGCACCCGACAAGCGCGACGTGCCGAAGCCCTGAGAGGTTGCATCTCCTATACCGGATCCGACCAAGACCGCGAGCGGACTTCCGCATCGCGAGAGACCGCTCGCGCCATATCGGTTGTCGGCGTTCGCACCATGGACTAAGAATGGCCATGATGCTGCTGGCTTCTAGCGTGCTAGCAATCCAGCAAGCAGCAAGGTTCGGGTCGACATGAGTGGTGTGGAGTGCGTGGTATGCGGACGTGGAGCGTCGTCAGCCAGAAGGGGGGAAGCGGGAAGACCACGCTCGTGCTGCATCTCGCCATCGCCGCCGCCAGCGAAGGGGCGGCCGTCTCCGTCGTCGATCTCGATCCCCAGCGCTCGGCGGAGCGCTGGTCGGAGCTGCGCGAGGAGCGCGTCAAGAACGACGATCTCGTGGTTGTGCACGGCACGGCGACGGGCCTCGCCGGCATGTTGAAGGCCGCGCGCGACAACGGCACGACACTCGCACTGATCGACACGCCACCCGCCGTCGACAAGAGCATGATCTACGCGGCAGCCGCGGCAGACGTGGTGATCGTGCCCACGAGATCGAGCGTGATGGATCAATTCTCGCTGCGTGAGACGCTCGACTATCTGAAACAGATCCGGGCGCTGACCAAGACCGTCGTGGTTCTGAACGCGGCCAGCACCGACAAGGCCGCCCGTGCCGATACCGAGCATCTCGCGGGCGACGAGTTCGGCGTCGGCGTGCTGTCGGTGGCGCTGGCCGATCATGTCGATCTCGCCGCCTCCCTGCGCACCGGACGCGGCGTCACCGAGGCGGCCCCCAAGCGCAAGGCCGCCAAGGCGGTGCAGGACATCTATGCGGAGCTGTGCGCCTTCGAGCGTAAGCTCGCCAGAGCAAGGCGGTTGTCGGCATGACCAGAGCCAGCAGAGCAAGCCCGAAGCAGTCGAGAGCCGCAGCCAGGAAGCCGCCCGCGCCGACGCCGGCCGCCACACCAGCCGCCCGCGCCGCGCCGTCCCAGCGCAAGGCCGCGATGCGCGCGCAGTCGGGCGTCGCCCGACGCAAGCCACCAGCCGCAGCCGCGCCCGAGGACTACCCCATCGGCAAGGGCCGCAAGTCGCTGAAGGGGATTTCCATTTACATGCACCCGCTCGCCAAGGACGTGCTGGACCGCATCGCGCAGGAGCAGAGGCGGACCGTGCAGGAGCTCGGCCTGGAAGCGCTCAACCTGCTGTTCGTCCACTACGGCGAGAAGCCGATCGCCTGACCGGGGAAGGTAGCACCCATGACGACGGACGATCTGAGCGATGCCCCCCACGACGGCTCCCACGGCGGGCCAGTCCGCGACGCCGCGGCCGACACTGTGCGCAACGCCCGCCGCGAAGCGATGCGTGCGGCTGCCCGCAAGCCCTCGCAAGCACTGCGCCGCTTGCCCGATCTCGCGCGCCGGGATCAGCCTGCCGCACCACCACGTGCGCAGCAGCCTGCAACACGCACGCGGGTGCCGCGCGACAGCCAGCTGCCCGTGTTCTTCTCCTACGCGCATGCCGACATGGAAATCGTGCGCCGCGAGGTGCTGCGCCTGCGCAATGCGGGGCTCGCGGTCACCTGGGACCAGGATTTCCTCGGCGGCTCGGACTTCGAGCAGGAGATCCGACGTGCGATCGATGCGGCGGGCGCGGTGATCGCGGTCTGGTCGGCCGCCTCCGTCGCTTCGCCGTTCGTCAAGGACGAGGCCCGCCGCGCGATGGCTGCGGGCAAGCTCGTCACCACCCACATCGACGGCCTCGACTTCAAGGACATCCCGCTCGGCTTCGGGCATCTGCACGTGATCGCCCTGTCCGACCACGATCGGGTCGCCCGCTCGCTCGTCGGGCTGATCGGCGATTTCGAGGTGTGAGCGGCGCTGGAGACGCGGGCCCGCTCAAGTCCCGACGATCAGCGGCGCCGTCAGCCGGCGCAACGCGGCGATCACGCTCAACGCGGTGATGGTTCCGGTGCGCGGATTTTCGGCCGAGGGAATGTTCTCGATGGTCATGGTCAGGTCGGAGCTGTCCGACTTGACGATCACGGTGTGCGTGTTGCGGGTCACGCCGGGATCGGCCCACACCTCGATCCGCGTCCGGTCCGGCCCGATTCCGGCCAGCGCCACCGCCACCGAGACGTTGAGGTTCGCGGGAAACCCCTTCGCAGCCTCGCGCGCCGAGCCCGTGAACAGCAGCAGCGGCTCCTTCAGGCCTTCGAGGCTCTGGCCACGCGCCTTCAACATGGGGGCGCCCTCGAGCCCGGCCGGCGGCTTGCGCGTGATGATCTGCACGGAATGGACGTTGCCTTCCGCCACCGCCCGGATTGCATCGAGCCCGAGGATCGCGCCCGACGGCACCACGATGCGGGCATCGTTGGCGCGCGCCAGTTCGACCAGATCGGCATTGTCGAGCAGTGCGCCGACCGACAGCGGCATGAACGTCTTGCCCGCCTTCAGCACCGGCTCGGCCACGGCGCGAAAGCTCGAGGCCGGAATGCACTCGACGATGACATCGGCGCGCATGGCCAACTCGCCGAGATCCACCACCGGGGGCGGGCTCCTGAACCCCGCGAGCTTGGCGCGTGCCTTCTCCACGTCGCGCGCGGCGACCGCGGCCAGCGTCACGCCGGGAACCTCGCCCGCATCCACCTTGCGCGCCACCTTGAGCCCGATCGCACCCAATCCCGCGATGCCCAGCTTCGTCATGCCCGCGCTCTCCAAAAGGTCATCAGACCCGGTCCGTCTTGCTGCTACCATGATTTCCTGATCCTTAAGCTCTGTCGAGCGATTGTGCTGCCGGAATTCATTGCCCGGTAAGGACCGAGGGTCGCGGGCGCGTTTGATGCAGGTGGACGATGACGTTCCCGAGGGGCTCGTTGCAGGTACGGCTCGCGCTCGCGACAGCGGGCGCACTGCTGGTCGCCGCGTGCTCGGGGACGGGCCCGTCCATCGACGACAAGTCCGCCTCGCCCTCGGCCTACGGCGTCAGTTCGCTGAACAGCGACCAGCGCCGCGTTTACGACGCATGGAAAGCCGCGCGCGGCAGCTTTGACCGCCAGGCCGACGCCTACTGGGCCGAGATCGAGCGCAAAAAGGAGCAGCGGCGCGAGAAGCGGCGCGCGGGCCAGGCTTTCGCCGCCGCCGACTTCGTGCTCGCGCATCCACCGAAGTACAACGGGCCGGAGCTGCCCGCCGACATCGCCCGCATTATTGCCGGGCCGAAGTCCGCCGAGCCCGAGAAGCAGATGGCGACCGTGGCCGACTATCTCGCGAGCGCCAAACAGCACTTTGGCTTCGTGCCGGCGCCATCGAGCGAAATCGAGTTCAAGAGGCGATACGCCGAGGAGGCCCTGAGCCTCGGACTGACGCGGGCGCAGGTGGTGCGCGTCTACGCGCTCGAAACCGGCGGCAACGGCACCTACGACATGCAGGCCGGCATCCACCCGATCTCCCGGCAGGGCCGGCCGATCTCGTCGGCGTTGGGCTACGCGCAGCTGCTCGCCGGCAACACCGTCAACGAGATCGTCAAGCACGGCGACGACTTCCACCGCCGCCTCCGGGCGCTCGCCGCCGCTCCGGGCACATCGGCCAGCCGCGCACGCGAGTTGCAGGACAAGGCGGTAAAGCTCAAGTCCATGATCGCGCATGCCAAGAGCGTACCGAACGAGTGGAGCGCGCAGGTCCGCCTCGGCAATACCGACAAGGGTATGGGCCTGCACGCGCTCAACCTCGACGCGGACATCGGGCCGTGGCTGCAAGTGATCAAGCTCGCGGGCCTCAAGGAGTTGGCGGCCAAGGACGGGCGTCCGATGCTCGCACCCAACGAGATCGAGTTGATGAATCTCGCGGGGCCGCGCACTGGCCTCGACATGATGGACCCTGCCGTCGCGCAGGTGCCGACCGCCAATTATTTCGCCCGCGGCGGCTATGAGCGCAACTCGATCGTGCGCCAGCGCACGGCCTCGGAGCTGCTGAAGGCGCTCGACGAGCGCATGGACGTCAACGAGAAGAACCCCGGCGCCATCGAGTTCGCCCGCGTCTTCGACAGCATCAGCGCGACGATGAAGCGCGCGCAGAATTGAGACTGCGGCGTCATTCCAGTCGACGCGTCGTGCTTCAGGGCGAGGAACCCCGCAAGAGCGCTGCGCGCGCATTTCGCTCCGGGACACTCCGGGTTCCGGGTCTTGTACGACTTGCCGCCTCGCTGCGCCCGAAGACGCTCAATCGCCGAACCCGGGCCCGCCTGGATTCTTCCGACTCTCATATTGGTCGGCCTCGAATGCGACGCCGTCGCGCGCCTCGGGCAGCCGCATGAACGCCGGCAACCGCAGCCCCGCCAGCCCCTTCGGCATCACCAGCACCACGGCGAGGATCACCAGCCCTTCGACCAGCAGCTTGCGCTCGGTGATCAGCTGGGCGGCTTCACCCAGACCGACGAAGGCGAGCGCGCCGAGGATCGGGCCGTGCAGGCTGCCCAAGCCACCCAGCAGGATCATCAGCAGCGCTTCGGCGGATCGATGCCAGGAGGCGAGCTCGGGATTGACGAAGCCGCGATGCATCGACCACATGTGCCCCGCGACGCCCGCCAGCGCGCCGGCGATCACGAACGCGGCGAGCTTGTAGCGGGTGGTGTCGTAGCCGAGCGCGCGCATGCGGTGCTCGTTGACGCGGATGCCCGTCAGCACGCTGCCGAACAGGGAGCGCATCAGCCAGGCCAGACCGAGATACATCGCGATCAGCAGCGCGAGATTGACGTAGTACACCGCCATCGGGATCTGCCGCCTCGTCAGCGGCAGGCTCCAGCCGAGCACCGACAGCGTCGGACGGGCGAGGAACGCACCGTCCGTGCCGCCGCCGATCTTGGTGTCGTGGAACAGGAAGAACACCATCTGCCCGAAGGCGAGCGTGACCATCAGGAAGAAGAAGCCGCGAGTCCTGAGCGACAGCGCGCCGACCAGCAGCGCCGCCCCAGCCGCCGCCGCCATCGCGACCGGCAGCGTCAGGAGGATCGACAGTCCGCCGCTCTCCGGCGTGACAAAGTAGACCGAATAGGCGGCGATCCCATAGAACGCGGCATGCCCCAGGCTGACGAGCCCGGTGCAGCCGACCAGCAGTTGGAGGCTGAGCGCCAGCATGCCGGCGATCAGCGCGGTGCTGGCGAGTTCGATGTAGTAGACGCCCGCGAACAGCGGCACGGTCGCCAGCAGGGTCGCGCCGGAGGCGAGCAGGATCCAGTGCATCCGCGATGCCGGCAGCATGAGTGTCCCCAGTAGATGCGCGCCCTATGCGGCGCGACGGCCGAACAGCCCGGCCGGACGCCACAGCAGCACAATCGCCATCAGCACATAGACCGCGAGGCCCGCGCCCTTGGGTATCAGCACCTTGCCCAGCGTGTCGACGATGCCGATCAGCAGCGCCGCCCAGAACGCGCCCGCGATCGAGCCGAGCCCGCCGATCACCACCACCACGAACGAGATGATCAGGAAGCCGTCGCCCATGCCGGGGTAGACGGAGTAGAGCGGCGCGGCCAGCACGCCCGCCGTCATGGCGAGTGCCGTGCCGATGGCGAACACGACGAGATAGATGCGGCGCGCGTCGATGCCGAGAATGTCGACCATCTCGGGCTTCTCGGACGCCGCGCGGATCACCGCGCCGAGCCGTGTGCGCTCGATCCAGAAAAACAGTCCCGCCGCGAGCGCCAGACAGACCGCGATCACCGCGAAGCGATAGGCCGAATAGCTGAACCCCGCCATGATCGGCACAGGGAAATCGAGCAGCGCGGGGATCGGCACCGAGTGGAAATCGTTGCCGGCGAGCGCCGAGCGCGCTTCCTCGGCGAGCAGGATCAGCGCGAACGTCAGCAGCACCTGGTCCAAGTGCTCGCGCTTGTAAAAGCGGCGGAACAACACGCGCTCGAGCAACAGGCCGAGACCGATGCCGGCGGCGATGCCGATCGGCAGCGCCAGCCACAGGCTGCCCATGTGCTTGGTCACGGCGAACGCGACGTAGGCGCCGATCATGAACAGGCTGCCATGCGCGAGATTGATGATCCCGAGCACGCCGAAGATCAGCGTCAGCCCGCTGGCGATGAGAAACAGCAGCAGCCCGTACTGGACGCCGTTGAGCAGCTGCGTGGCGAGGGTGGGGAGGGTCATGGAGGAGGGATGCGCAGCGGGACGTCGGAAGCCGGAAGCCGGAAGCCGGCAACGACCATCATGTGCCGCGACCACATTTTCTGTTTTCCGATTTCTGATTTCCGATTTCCCACTGCACTACCTCACAGCTTGCACCCAGTCCCCGGATCGGCGAGCGCCTCGACGGCGATGCCGATCACCTTGTTGAGACCCTTCTCGACGCGGCGCACGTAGATGTTGTGCACCACCTCCTGCGACTTGGAGATCGAGACGGGGCCGCGTGGGCTGTCGATCTTGGCCGAGCGCATCGCCTTGTAGAGGCCCGCCTCGTCCTCCACGTTGCCCTTCACCGCCTCGAGCCCGATCGCGAGCAGCTGCGCGCTGTCGTAGCCCTGCACCGCGTAGACGTCTGCCTCGCGCTGCGTCCGATCCTTGAACGCCTTGCGGAAGGCGATGTTCTTGGGGTTGTCGAGGCCGTCACCGTAGTGCAACCCGGTCTCCATGCCCTCCGCCGCGGCACCGATCGCCTCCAGCGTGCCGTCGGTGAGGAATCCCGAGCCGGTCAGAACCGGCTTCAGGCCCGCCGCCTTGTACTCTTTCACAAACTGTACCGCGCCGCCGCCCGCGAAGAAGGCCGCCACCGCATCGACATCGAGCGAGGGGATCTGCGCCAGCAGAGGCTGGAAGTTGGTCTGCGGGAACGGCAGCTTCAGCTCCTGCACCACCTTGCCGCCCCCGGTCTCGAGCCCCTGCCGGAAGCCCTCGCCCGCCTCGTTGCCGGCGGCGTAGTCCCAGGTCATCCAGGCGACCTTCTTGACGCCCTTCTTGGCGAGCGCGACGCCCATGCCATAGGCAGGCTGCCAGTTGGAGAAGGAGGCGCGGAACACGTTCTTGGCGCACAACGCGCGGGTGACGGCGTTGGCGCCGGCATTGGGAATGATGCACAGGGTGCCGCTCTCGCGCACGACCTTGTGGATGCCCATCTGCACGCCCGAATGTACCGTCCCGATGATCGCATCGACACCGTCGCGCTTGACCAGGCGATCCGCGTTCTGGGGGCCGAGCTCCGGCTTGGCCTCGTCGTCGAGCTTGACGATCTGGACCTCGCGGCCGCCGAGCTTACCGCCCTTCTCCGCGATCAGCAGTTCCACTGCCAGCGTAATGTTCTCGCCGAGCTTGGCGTAGGTGCCGGAATAGGGCAGCATCAAGCCGAGCTTCAACGGCTTGGCCTGCGCGATGGCCCAGCCGGTCGGAATCGTGGTCGCGAGCGTCGCGGCGCCCGCTCCTTTGATCAAGCTGCGGCGAGACGGCCTCAGGATCGACTTGGACGGCATCGACTTGGACGGCATACGGTCCTCCCATTTATCGAATAGTGCAGTATGCATCGGCCAAGGTGCACCAGGCTTCAGCTCTCCTGCTCGGCAACTTCCACTGTCCCTGCATCGAAGTCGATCGTGAGCCGGTGTGGAGTCAACAGCCGCGTGCCGATCAGAGCGACCGGCTCATCCGCGATCACGGGAGGCTGCTGCCGGTGAACCAGCACCTCGACGTGCCGCTGCACGCCCATCCACACCACAGTTCCGCGCGCCTCGTTCACCACAGCCGTCGAGCCGGCCGCGACCTCGACACGTGTCTGCACGCTGCTGATGGAAAAGCCGCACTTGGCCGCAGCTGCCCCCGACATCATCAGCTCGCCATTGAACCCGGTATCGAGGACCGCCAGAAAGCCGGCCCGAGCGCCCAGCAGATCGACGCGCAGACACGGCCGGCCTCGCGCGTCGACGCTACCCAGCATTCTAGACAATGCTACCCCCAACGACGATGTTACCACCGATCTGGTGCAGCCAGCCGGGCCGTCCCGCACCGAAGCGGGCTTCGAACGCATCGAGCGCGGCAAGCCTGTCGGCCGCCACGACATAGCCCCCCTCGATGAGATCGATGACGATCACAGAGGCGCGCGGCAAACCGGCGATTTCCGGCGCCAACACGGACAGCCAATGACCCGCTGCTGTCTCGAGCAGCGACGGATCGGCTCGCAGCTGCTCGGCGCGCTCCATCGTCGTGCTGGTCATCGCCATCTGTGCCACTCCCGAAACACCCTGCAAGTATCACATAACGGCGATTACCCTGCCAGTCGTGTCGTCCTCGCGGCTCCATGCCACCGTGATCTCCACACTCGTCAACGGCCGAGCCCCTTTCACTGCGCTGGAATCGCGCTAGAAGAGTTGCATGCACGCCTATCTCGACCTCATGCGCCGGATTCGCGATCACGGCGTCAAGAAGACCGACCGCACGGGAACCGGCACGCTCAGCGTGTTCGGGCACCAGATGCGCTTCGACCTCGCCGACGGCTTCCCGCTGGTGACGACGAAGAAGCTGCACCTGAAGTCGATCGTGCACGAGCTGCTGTGGTTTCTCGCCGGCGACACCAACATAGCCTACCTCAAGCAGAACGGCGTCGGCATCTGGGACGAATGGGCCGACGAGACCGGCGATCTCGGCCCGGTCTACGGCAAGCAGTGGCGGTCGTGGGCGGCGCCCGATGGAAGAACCATCGACCAGATCACCGAGGTCGTTCAAACGCTGAAGACCAATCCGGACAGCCGACGCATCATCGTCTCGGCCTGGAACCCGGCCGACATTCCCGACATGGCGCTGGCGCCCTGCCACTGCCTGTTCCAGTTCTACGTCGCCGATGGCAAATTGTCCTGCCAGCTCTACCAGCGCTCCGCCGACGTGTTCCTCGGCGTGCCGTTCAACATCGCCAGCTACGCGCTGCTGACGTTGATGATGGCGCAGGTGACGGGGCTGAAGCCCGGCGAGTTCGTGCACACCTTCGGCGACGCGCACCTCTACTCGAACCATCTGGAGCAGGCCGACCTGCAGCTCTCGCGCGAGCCGCGCCCGCTGCCCACGATGCGCATCAATCCCGACGTGACCAGCATCTTCGGCTTCCGCTTCGAGGATTTCACGCTCGAAGGCTACAATCCGCATCCGCACATCAAGGCGCCGGTGGCGGTGTGAGCGTCGCGGCATAGCCGCCAGAGTCGCGGACCGCCCCGAAGCGGGCTGACGATCCTCCTGCTGTCCTTGCAGCTGTTGCCGGATTGTGTTTGTCCCCACAATAGTTCGCTCTCCCGTACGCCCAGCGCCATTGCAGCATGGACACGACGTGCGCGTCCTTTAACTCTGCCCACAGAGTGGCGGACGTTCGGCGCGGAGGACGAAGGGGCATGCAGATCAAGTTTCTCTTTGGACCGGCGGTAGCCGCTGGCGTCCTGCTGGCCGGTTGCGCAACCATCGTCAAGGGAACCACGCAACAAGTCGTGCTGTCGACGCCGGGAGTGCCAGGAGCGCAGTGCACGCCGGTTTCATCCGCTATCGGGACAAAGGTCGTTGCGACCCCCGCTTCCATGACGCTGGACAAGGGCGCCGACAATATCGCCGTGACCTGCAAGAAGGAATGCTATCAGGACGGCACCGGCATCATCGCGTCCTCGACCGAGGCGATGGCGGCAGGCAACATCATCGCCGGAGGCGTCATCGGGCTCGGCGTGGATGCTGTCAGCGGCGCGATGAACAAGTATAATGCCGAGAACCAGATCGCCATGGTGCCGATCCCTGGGTGCAGAGCGCGAGCCTGAGCCATTCCCGACAAGATCCACATCGCCCTCGTCGTCGCCGCAGCCGAGAACGGCGTGATCGGGCGCGGCGGGACCATGCCCTGGCACATCCCCGCGGACCTGAAGACGTTCCGGCGCCTGACCATGGCCAAGCCGGTCGTGATGGGCCGCAAGACCTTCCAGTCGATCGGGAAGGCCCTGCCCGGCCGCGACAATATCGTCGTCACCCGCGACGCGTCGTTCTCGGCGCCCGGTGTCGAGCGCGCCGCCAGTGTCGCAGAGGCTCTCGACATCGCCCGCCGGCATGCCGCCGCGCGTGGCGCGGACGAGATCGCGGTGATCGGCGGCGGGGACATCTATGCCCAGGTCATGCCTCTCGCCGACCGCGTGTACCTAACCCGCGTGCATGCGCAACCGCACGGCGACACCCGCTTTCCTGACCTGCCGGTGGCCGACTGGCGCCTCGCGCGCTCCGAGCCGATCCCCGTCACCACCGCTGACGATCACGCCTGCACGCTCATGGTTTACGAGCGGGTCCCGGCCACGCGGGGGACGGCGAATCTTTGACGCACAGCGCAACTTCGCCTCGCCTCGGTAATCCTCCGTACTTGAATACCGACGCGTCCTCACCAAACTCATGCTTGCGATTTGCGCGGGGGCGTCCGCATGTCCTATAAGCGGCGTCAATGACGCGCAGGGTCGGCCGCCCGTAATACAGGCAGCCACCGCGGCCCGGTGATCCCACACGTGATCCGACGCCGTCCTTCCACCTCTCACCCGAGAACAAAGAATGCCTTGGAACAATCAGAGCGGCGGCGGCGGTGGCTGGAAGAGCGGCGGAGGTGGCAGCGGCGGAGGCGGCGGCGGCGGCGGCCCGTGGGGCCAGGGCCCGTGGGGCCAGGGCGGAGGCGGTAACGACCCTGACCTGCAGGACATCCTCAAGCGCGGCCAGGACAAGCTGAAGCAGGTGATGCCCGGCGCCGGTGGCCCTCCCGCCTGGATGTGGTTCCTCGGCGCGCTCGCGGGCCTGTGCGCCATCGTCTGGTACGGATTCCTGTTCCAGGTGCAGCCGAACGAGCTCGGCGTCGTCATGCGCTTCGGCCAGTACGTACGCCAGGAGCCGCCCGGCCTGCATTTCCGCCTCCCCTACCCGATCGAGGAGGTGCGCAAGCCCCAGGTCACCGCCACCAACCGCACCGAGATCGGCATGCCCGGCAGCTCGGGCGTCCGCCGCGGCGCCGATGCGGCCCCCGAGGGCCTGATGCTGACCGGCGACGAGAACATCGTCGACGTCGGCTTCGTGGTGCAGTGGAACATCAAGGACGCGGCCGCCTATCTTTTCAACATCGAGAAGCCGGAGGTCACCGTGAAGGAGGTGGCCGAGAGCGCGATGCGCGAAATTGTCGGCAAGAGCACGGTTCAGGACGTCACCACCGAAAAGCGCTCGGAGATCGAGCGGAACGTGCACGATCTGGTTCAGCGCGTGCTCGACAGCTACAATTCCGGCATCCGCGTCACGCAGTTGCAGATGCAGCGCGCCGAGGCTCCGAGCCAGGTCGTCAACGCCTTCCGCGACGTCGTCAACGCGACCATCGACAAGACCCGCATTCAGAACCAGGCCGATGCCTATGCCAACAAGGTCATCCCCGAGGCCCGCGGCGAGGCACAGCGCATCCTATTGGAAGCGAGAGGCTATAAGGAGCGGATGATCGCGGAGGCGCGCGGTGAAGCCGACCGGTTCCTCAAGATCTTCGCGGAGTACCAGAAGGCTCCCGAGCTGACGCGGCGTCGGATGCATCTCGAGACCATGGAGCGGGTGCTCTCGGGCACCGACAAGATCGTGATCGACAGCAATGCCGGCGGCAGCCAGGGCGTTATCCCCTACCTGCCGCTCGACCAGCTGCAGAAGAAGTAAGCACCGATCACGGCTGGTTCTCGAGCACCCTTAGGAAGTCCCTCACAATGCGCAATTTCGTTGCTTCCATCTTCGCCCTGCTGCTGATCGGCGCCGTCTCGGCCTCGTTCGCGCTGTTCATCGTCCACCAGAACGAGCAGGCTCTGGTTCTCGAGTTCGGCAAGCCGAAGCGGATCATCGACAAGGCCGGGCTGCAGTGGAAGATTCCGATGGTGGAAACCGTCGAGTTCTTCGACAAGCGCATCCTCGATCTCGACACCGCTCCGCAGGAGGTGTTCACGTCCGACCAGAACCGTCTGATCGTGGACAGCTTTGCGCGCTATCGGATCGTCGATCCGCTGAAGTACTATCAGACGGTGCGCAACAACGTCGGCGTGCGCTCGCGCGTCGGCGATCTCCTGGAAAGCTCGCTCAGGCGCGTGCTCGGTGCCGCAACCCTGACAGAGGCCGTGCGCGACAAGCGCGATGCGCTGATGCAGCAGATCAAGAGCCAGGTGAATGCGCAGGCGGCCGACTTCGGCATCGAGATCGTCGACGTGCGCACCAAGCGCGCCGACCTGCCGCCGCAGAACTCCGCATCGGTCTACCAGCGCATGGAGACCGACCGCCAGCGCGAGGCGGCCGAGTACCGCGCCCAGGGCGAGGAGCAATCGCGCCGTATCCGCGGCGAGGCCGACCGGCAGGTCACCGTGCTCAAGGCCGAGGCAGAGCGCGATGCCCGCCGCACCCGCGGCGAGGGCGACGCCGAGCGCACCCGGATCACCAACGAGGCGTTCTCCAAGGATCCGGAGTTCTATCAGTTCCTGCGCTCGATGGAGGCCTACGAGACGGCACTGAAGAAGGGCGACACCCGGATGGTGATCTCGCCCGACAGCCCGCAGTTCAAGGACTTCTTCCGCTACCTTTCGGACCCCTCGGCCCGGCCGCGCTGAAGCGATGGGCGACCTCATCGTCGGTATCGGGCTGGTATTGGTGATCGAGGGACTGCTTTGGGCCGCTTTCCCGGGACTGGCTCGCCAGGCTCTGGAGGCCGTGAGCGCGGCGCCGGAGGCCTCGGTGCGGATTGCCGGCGCAGTGGCCATTGCG
>CAMDBL010000103.1 GCA_945889015.1 Devosia equisanguinis | reverse complement strand
CCGTCTCGTCGGCTTCCGCTTTGGCGATCTCGGCTTCGCGGGCCAGTGATTTCAATCGGTTGCGCTCGGCGAGGCGGCGGGCGGCGGGGCCGGCGTCACCGGCGGCGGCGACGAAGCCGTCCCAGCGCCACAGCCCGCCGTCGCGGCTGACGAGCCGCTGGCCAGCGGCGAGCCTGCCGTGCAGTCTCGCGCCCTCGGCGGCATCGGCGACGATGCCGATCTGCGACAGGCGGCGGGCGAGTTCGGGCGGGGCCTCGACGTGCCGGGACAGCGGCTCGGTCCCCTCCGGCAACGCGGGCGGGGAGGCGAGCGGGCCGAGCTTCAGCCAGTGCAGCGGCGACGACGTGTCGGCGGGAGCGTCGAGATCCTCGCCGAGGGCCGCGCCGAGGGCGACCTCGTAGCCCGCCGGGACCGTCACGCCGTCGACGATCGGCGACACCTTGGCGCCGGGCGGCGGCAGCAGCAGCTTGGTCAGCGTCGCGACCTCGGTGGCGAGCCGGCCGGCGGCGAGGCGCGTCTTGCCGGCGGCCTCCTGGCGTCCGCGCACGGCGGCGGCGGCGGCTTTGAGCGCGGCGTCGGCGGCGGTTGCAGCGCGCTCGGCCTCGGCCGCGTCGGCGGTGAGCTGCGCGCAATTCTCGCTGGTCTCGGCAAGCTTGACCGCGTCGGGGGAGCGGGCCGCGATCTCGCGGCGCTGCGTCTCCAGCGCGGCCTGCTGGCGCGACAGCTTGTCGGCCTGCGCCTTGCGCTCGGCGAGGCCGCTTTCCATGCTCCGGCGGCGGGCGCGCAGCTCGGCGGTCCGGTGGGTGAGGTCCGACAGCCGCTTCTCGATCGCGGTGAGCGCCGTTTCCGCCGCGGCGACCTTGGCCTCGGCGGCGGCCTCGGCGTCATCCGTGCCGGCGTCGAGGCCGTCGAGTGCTGCGAGATCGACCTCGATCCGGGAGATCGTCTGGCGCGCTTCCTCGACAAGCTGGGCCTCGCGGGCGATGTCGCGTTCGAGTTCGGCGCGGCGGGTTTCGAGCTGGCGGTGGCGTTCGGCGGCGCGGCGGGCCTCGGCCTCCAGGCTTTCCTGCGCAACCTTGAGGCGCGCAAATGCGGCGGCCCGCTCGGCCTCCGCTTCGCGCAACGGCTGCAGCGAGGCGGTGGCGTCGATCTCGGCCCTGAGGGCTGCGGCCTCGGCCTGCGTGGCGACGCCGATGCGGGTGGTGACTTCGGCCAGCGCCGCCTCCTCGGCGTCGACCTGCGCCTGGGCGTCGGTCCAGGCGAGGTGCATCGCCAGCGCCTCGCTCTTGCGGATCTCGGCCGAGAGATCCTTGTAGCGGCGCGCTGCGCGGGCTTGGCGCTTGAGCCCGTCCATTTGCGCGGTCATGCCGCCGAGCACGTCGCCGAGGCGGGCGAGATTGCCTTCCGCCGCCTTCAACCGCAGCTCGGACTCGTGCCGGCGCGTATGCAACCCGGCGATGCCCGCGGCGTCCTCGAGGATGCGGCGGCGCTGCTCGGGCTTGGCGTTGACGATCTCGCCGATCTGGCCCTGACGGACGAGGGCGGGCGAACGGGCACCGGTGGCGGCATCCTCGAACAGCACCTTGACGTCGCGGGCGCGCGCGTCACGGCTGTTGATGCGGTACGCGGAGCCTGCCTCGCGCTCGATGCGGCGGGTGATCTCGATGACGTCGCTGTCGTTGAACTCGGCCGGGGCCTTGCGCGCGGTGTTGTCGACGAAGATCGTCACCTCGGCGGTGTTGCGGGCAGGGCGCGAGGTGGTGCCGGCGAAGATCACGTCGTCCATGGCGGCGGCGCGCATCGACTTGTGCGAGGTCTCTCCCATTACCCAGCGCAGCGCTTCGAGCAGGTTGGACTTACCGCAGCCGTTGGGACCGACCACGCCGGTCAGTCCGCGCTCGATGACAAGCTCGGTCGGATCGACGAACGATTTGAAGCCGAGCAACCTCAGCCGGTTGATCTGCATGGCGAATCCCTGCACGCGCACGTGGATGGGGTATGGCCGAGGAGGGCCGCGGGGGCAAGCGGCGAGGGCGAGGTGTCAACAGGGAGTCGGACAGGGATCAAGGAGGAGGTGACTGCCCACGGAAACTGCCCCCTACTGGCAATCCTTGAACAGCGACGACAGGCATTTCCAGCTTTTGCTGGCGGCGTTGCCGACGGCGTTGGTGGTCTTCTTGGCGGCGGTGCCGACGGCGCCAGTCGCCGCCTCCAGTTGCTCCTGGCTCTGCGCGGCGGTCCGCTTGGCCAATTCCTCCATCGTCGCTGGCGGGCCCTGGCGGGGCGGCTTGTCCTGGGGCAGTTGCCCATCGGCAGGCAAGGAGGCACCGCCGCCGGTCGGCGCGAGGGTCTGCGGCGGCGGGCCGGCTGGCGGGGGAACGATCGCAACGGTGCGCAAGGGGCCGTCGCAGGTACCACCCTGCTGGCGCCGGACGCTGCAACTCGCGTGCTGCCCGGCGTGCGCGATCTCGGTGATGCACAACAGGTTCAAGCGGGTGTCGCCGGGGCGCGCGAAATTGGTATCGGCTTGGCAGCGGTAGACCGCCTCCGGCTCGCTGCAGATGACGCACACCGTCTGCGCGGCGGCGGCACCGGCGAGCGCCATCGTCGATCCGAAGAGCATGATTGTCCGGGCCACGCACGTCCTCAGCATATCGTCCCGCCGATCTCCCAATGCCGATCTCCCTTCTCCAAGGCCTTCCAGCCTCAAAGCGGCGACATCATGGCGTGCCGTTGCGGCCGTGCTGCTTGTAGCCGGGCCGTTCGGCCAGTCGATCGTAATAGGCCTGGACGGCGGCTAGGTCCGGCTTTTCGAACGGCGTCGCGAACCAGCGGTTGACGGCGAGACCCACGGGAATGTCGGCGATGGTGAAGGTGGAGCCCATCAGGTAGGGACCAGCGGTCGCGAGATGGTGGTCGAGCCGCCGCATCTGCTTGCCCCAGTTGGCGGCGCCGAGCGCGATCCTGGCGGGGTCGGTAAAGTCGGGATGCTTCAACTGCACACCCCAGAACACGTCGCGCACCGCGCCGCCCAGATCGGTCGAGGCCCAGTCCATCCAGGCCTCGACGGTGAACCGGCGGTGGATCTCTGACGGGTACAGGTCGTCGCGGCCGTGCCGGGTCGCGAGATAGCGGACGATGGTGTTGGATTCGCGCAGCACGAAGCCGCCGTCGTCGATCACCGGCACCACGCCGAAGCGGCTGACGGCCAGGAACTCGGGCGTGTCGGTCGGCGTGAAGCCGCGACCATAGTCGAGACGCTCATAGGCGAGGTCCATCTCGGCCGCCGCCCACAGGACCTTGCGCACGTTGATGGAGTTGGTGCGCCCGTAGATCGTGAGCATGATATCCTCCAATTGTTTCAGGTGCGTAGCGCGTCATGCGTTGCATGCTGCTCGACCAAACCTACCCACCAGCGTTAGAACCCGCGCGCCCAGTAGCTGCAGTAGCGCTCCACATTGCCAGGCAGAAAGGTCTTGTAGTTGCCCCACTTCTCGTACTTGGGCAACTTCACCTCGGTCATTGCGGTGTCCCAGCACTTGCCGGCGTCGGCGGCCTTCTTCGTTTCCGACGAGAGATCCTGCAGATAGCCGAGCACGGCCTTGACGTCGTCCTTGGTGCCGAGCCGGCCGTTCGGGCCCGGGTGTCCCGGGATCAGCCGGTCCCAGTCCATCGCCAGCACCTTCTGCAGCGAGTCCTCCCACTCGACCGGCCAGCTGTCGGGCATGTTGCGGAACATCACCTGCTCGAGCGGGATGAAATCGACCGCGAAGATGATGCGCTCCTTCGGCAGCCGCATGACGAGGCTGTTGTCGGAATGGTTGCGGCCGACCCAGTTCAGCTCGATCTTGGTGTCGCCGAGGTTATAGACCTTGCGGTGGCCCGAGCCTTCGTCGGGAATGACGACGTCGGGATGCTTGAGACCAGTCAACACCTCCTTCGCCCGCTTGTGGGCGATGAAGCGTGCGCCGAGATCCTTGAACGGCTTGCCGCCGGCGATGTGGTCGTAGTGGGAGTGGCTGTAGATTACGTACTTGATTGGCTTGTCGGTGACCTTCCTGATCTCGTCGATGTAGGCCTTGACCGCCTGCGGGCGCTGGAAGCCGATCGGATCGGTGGCGATGACGCCAGCCGAGGTGACGACGAACATCGACTGGTGGCCCTGGTAGCGGAACACGTAGACGTTGTCGGTTCCCTGAACCTTCGTGGTCGAGAACGGGGGCGGTGGCTGCTGAACCAGAGCCTGCGGAGTCTGAGCCTGCGGAGCCTGGGCCTCAGCCGTCGCGCTCCACGTCACCGCTGCGATGCAGGCGGCGGCCGCGAGGGCCCTCGCCAATCTCGATGTCATACGGTCTGTCTCCGGTTCGGTGCAGTTTGGGCGGCCGCGCGAAGGCTGGTCGCCCGCGTTCTGTGTGTCCACTGCTTTTGGCTTTCCGGCAAGTGACAGCGGGAGGGGATGCGCTCGACGGTGGACGGCGCTATAAGCCTCGCGACCACGACGGAGGCGCGACACACATGGCAGCCGAACCCACGCGGAAGGCCTTTCCGGTTTCCTGGGATCAGTTTCATCGCGACGCGCGGGCGCTGGCCTGGCGGCTCGCCGACAAGGGCCCGTTCGAGGCCATCGTCTGCATCACCCGCGGTGGTCTGGTGCCCGCCGCGATCGTGGCACGCGAGCTCGAGATGCGGCTGATCGAGACGGTCTGCGTCGCGAGCTATCACGACTACAAGAGCCAGGGGCAGATGCAGGTTCTCAAGGATGTCGCACCAGCGATCAAGGCGGTCGGCGACGGCCGCGGCAAGGGCGTGCTGGTGATCGACGATCTGACGGATACCGGCAAGACGGCCAAGATCGTACGGGAGATGCTGCCGAACGCCCACTTCGCCACCGTCTATGCCAAGCCCCAGGGCGTGCCGGTGATCGATACCTATGTCACCGAGGTCAGCCAGGACACCTGGATCTACTTCCCCTGGGACATGGGACTGACCTATCAGGAGCCTATCAAGAAGGGCAGCGGCGCCTGACGCATCTCCACCGCGGGAGCCGGCGTATAGTTAATCCGGCTTAACGGCTCTCGGGCCCTCGCATTCAGCTAAACGAAATCATCCAGTCGTAGGATCGTCTCCCACGTGTAGCGGTTGCGTGGGAGTCCCTGATCGTGCCGAGTTCAAATGCCCTGGATCCGACCAATTACGAGACGGTGGTCGCCGGATCGGACATCCGCTGGCACGACGGAAGTGGAACGATCACCTACACCTTTCTGACCTTCGTGCCGGACTCCTACTCCGAGATCGACGCCGATACCTGGGATGTCGGCGGGCTGGCCGTGCCCAAGAGCAATACCGTCGGGCTCGATGCCAACCAGGAGGCGCTGGTCGCGCAGGCGATGGGTGCCTACAACGACGTGGCCAACCTGCACATTACCTACGTCGCGGGGGCCGCCGATATCGAGATCGGCGCCTATGCCTTCGACGATCCTGGTCTCTTCGGGTTCGCCTATTATCCGGGCTCCAGTGGCTACAATGGCGATCTCTGGCTCAACAATTCGTTGCCGATCGTCGCGACCCCCTCACTCGGCGACGAGGGGTGGGTCACGATCCTGCACGAGCTCGGCCACGCGGTCGGGCTGAAGCACCCGTTCGAGGACACGCCGCTCCTGGCCTCGGCGCTGGATACGAGCCAGTACACGGTGATGTCGTATGATCCCCATCCGTCGAGCTCGGCGATCTGGCCGCTGACGCCGATGCTCTACGACATCCTGGCGCTGCAGACGCTGTACGGCGTGAATACGGCGACGCGTGCGGGTGCCACCACGTACTTCGGCGCGGGTCCCGCCAGCGTCTACGCGCTGGCCGACAACGATGCGATGATCCTGACGGTCTGGGACGCCGGTGGGATCGACACCTTCGATGCCTCCAATCAGACGCGCGCGGTGAAGATCGACCTCGTTGCCGGCCACTTCTCCTCGATCGGCAGCCTGACCGACAACGTCGCCATCGCCTTCAACGCAGTGATTGAGAACGCCTACGGTGGCGGCGGCAATGACACGCTGACCGGCAACGCGGCCGCCAACGTCTTGCGGGGCGGGGCCGGCAACGACACGATCGACGGCGCCGGCGGCACGGATACTGCGGGCTATGCGGGCGCGGCGGGTGCCGTGACCGTCTCGCTGATGTTGACGGGTCCGCAAGCGACGGGCGGCGCCGGCGTCGACACGCTGACGAACATCGAGAGCCTGGTCGGCTCGAACTACGCCGACAGGCTGATCGGCAACGCCGCCGCCAACAAGCTGATGGGCAGCTTCGGCGCTGATATCCTCACCGGCAACAACGGCAACGACACCCTCGAGGGTGGGGCCGGTGGCGACTTGCTTTCCGGCAACGCCCACAACGACCTGCTCTACGGCAACGACGGTAACGACACGCTGATCGGGGGGCTTGGAGCCGACCGTTTGTGGGGCGGCGCGGGCATCGATCGCTTCAGATTCGATACCGGCCTCAACCCCAACGGCAATGTCGATATGATCGGCGACTTCTCAGTAGCTGACGACACCATCATGCTGGCGCGCACCACCTTCCAGAACGCCGGTTCCGCCGGAACGCTGACGGCGGGCGGCTTCTACAAGGGGCCGGCGGCGCACGATGTCGACGATCGCATCATCTATCAAGCCTCGACCGGCGCTCTGCTCTACGACGCAGATGGTAATGGTGCCGGCGCTGCGATCCGCTTCGCGACGCTCGGAGTCAATCTCGCACTCACCAACGCCGATTTCGTTCTGGTCTGAGTTGGGCGCGTACGCGCGTCAGGCTCCGGCCTCAGCCGTCTTGTCGGCCAGATCCGGGTACCAGCGGGCGAGGCCGCGGTCGCGGTAGGCGATGAGGTTCGGCTTGGTGCCCGCATGGCTGCGGGTCGCGGTGTCGAACAGCGGGCACAGCAGGCCCGCGACGCTCGCGAAGATTGAGGCGTCGGCCCCGCACGGCACGTCGCCCATCAGCCACGGCTTGTCACCGAGGAAATCCGACAACGCGTCGAGCGAGCGGGTCGCGAGCTGCACCATCTCGTCCAGGCTGTGCCGGCCAAAGCCGTGTGCGTGCAGACCCTTGCGCACGTCGCGCCGGACCTTGGCGATGATCAGCGGCCGGATCGGGGCTGGGGCCGGCTCGAAGAAACGGCGCGGCCCGCGATCGAAATTGGCATCGTCCAGCCAGCGCTCGCGCACCACCGCCCAATAGACCTGGTCCTCAACCATCTTCTCGAACGCCCAGGCCGTTGCCCGCTCTCCTCGGCTGAGGCCGACATCGAAGTCGATGCGGTGGCGCCGCTCCAGGTGGAAACGGATCAATGTGGAGTCCGCGATGACGATGTCCTCGTCGCGGATGTAGGGCAGCTTGCCCTTCGGCGCACGGCAATAGCCTGTGGTATCGCGACGGTATTCGAGCCCCGCGAGCTTCAGCAGCACTTCCGCCTTGGTGACGAAAGGACTGGGATCAGGCAGGCCGAAGGCGGGACCGAACGTAAACAGCGTGATCATGCGGCCTCGGGGAGTGAAGGCGCGGCGACGGCGTTTCGGCAACGCCAGGGCTAGTCCCACAATCCGTTGTCGGTTGTCGCCACGAATGCGGGATCGTCCTGCTTGCGCCGCTCGAAGGCGAGGAAATCATAATAGCCGCAGCGGTTGCCGCCGGGGAAGCTGCGGCAGATGTCGGGCCGCGCCTCGTAGACGGTGCAGCGCCGCTTGTCCGTGTCGAAGAAGCGGCATATCCGGCCGTAGTGCTCGTCCTTCTTGCGTCGGAGCACGCGCTCGTAGCCATGAGCCTTCTTGGTGAAGCGCTTCTCGGCCTCGTCAGCGGAGAGGCCGTGAAATTTGGCCAGGCGCTTGATGTCCTTCGTATTCAGCTCGATCACGGGATACGAGCAGCAGTAGCCGGGACACTTTGAGCAGTCGTAGAGTTTGGGCACGCAAAACTCGTCGATGACGGCGCTCGGGCATGGCGACCAAGACGTCATAGCCCAACTGCCGGGTTCTGGAAAATGGGGAGAGGCGAAGGACCGTCACATTTTCGTCGAGGTCGAGCGGACTCCCGATGGTGGCGAATGCGAAACGTGATGGCACCCGGTTCAGGCGGCGGGGAGGGGTGGCTGGCGCTTGCGCACCACCAGCACCAGAGCGATGGCGGCCACGGAGGCCGCCGTGTACATGACGAAGGCATTGAGGTAGCCGATCATCGTCGCCTGCCGGTTGATCTCGCGGGCGACCTTGGCGAGGCCTGCCGCGGTCTCGAAGTCCCAGGCGCCGGTGATCGCGGGCAGCGACAGAGCCGGATTGTAGGGTGTCACCATTTCGGTCATGCGGCTGTAGTTGGCGCCCGTCGCCCGGACGATTTCGGCGATAGACAGTGAAATGAAGAAGCTCGAGCCGATGTTGCGGAGCAGGTGCAGGACGCTGGCCGCCTCCGCGCGCGCCGATTGCGGCAAGGTGTCGAACGTGACCACCGACAAGGGCACCCAGATGATTCCGACCGCGAACCCCTGCAGCATGCTGTTGGCGACGAGCAGGCTCATGTCGACGTTGAGGTCGAAGGTCAGCATCGACAGCCCGGAGGCGGCCTGCAGCGTGAAGCCGACGATCATGCCGATCCGCGGATCGATGCGGCTCATGAACCCCGCGACCAGGAAGCCGACCGTCATGCCGGCGCCGCGCATGCCGATGACGAGGCCGACCAGCGCGTCGGGAAAGCCCGCGTGCTGCTGCAGGAGCGGGGGCAACAGCACCATCGGGGTGAAATTCAACATCCCGTAGAGCGTCACCAGGATCAGGCCGATCGAGTAGTTGCGATCCTTCAGCAGCCTGAGATCGAGGAACGGCGTCTTGGCGGTCAGGCAGTGCGCGACGAAGACGTAGAAGGCGATCACCGCCAGTACGATCTCGACGATGATCTCGGTCGATTCCAGCCAATCGAGCCGGACGCCGCGGGCCAGCACGAGTTGCACCGCGCCCATCGCGACCGACAGCGCCAGGAACCCGGTCCAGTCGAGCTGCCGCTTGCCGGCGAGCTTGTCGGCGATCAGCACGAAATGCACGGCGAGGACCGAGACGATGCCGACCGGCACCATCATGAAGAAGGTCCAGCGCCAGTCGTAGATCTCGGCGAGATAGCCTCCGAGCGTCGGGCCGACCACGGGGGCGACGCCGACCGCCATGCCGTAGATCGACAGCACCATGCCGTGCTGGCGGCGCGGAAAGGTGTCGAGCGCGATGGTCTGCGACAGCGGGACGATGGGCGCCCCGACCGCGCCTTGCACGATGCGCCAGACGACGAGCGTCTCGAGCGAATTGCAGAGCCCGCACATCGCCGTCGCGACGGTGAAGGCGACCATGCCCCAGAGCATCACGTTGCGGGCGCCGAAGCGGGCGGTGAGCCAGCCGGTCATCGGCGTGACGATGGCGGTGGCGAGGATGTTGAACGTCATCGCCCAGGCGATCTCGTCCTGCGTCGCCGACATCGCCCCCTGCATCTGCGGCAGGATGGTCGAGGTGGTCAGCAGCGCGGTCGAATAGAGCGAAGCGCCGAGCACCACCGTCGCCAGGATCATATAGCGCCGGGCGGGCGAAAGGCTCTCTGCGATGCGGTCGGCGTCGGCACGTGCGGTCATTGCGCGATGCGTTGGTTCCCCCGGGAGCCCGACAATAGACGTTCGCGCACGATCGCCAATCCCCGTGATGTGCAGGTGCGTTCTGCCGCCCGCGCAGTGGTTTTGCCCGCCGATCCGGGTTAAGCGGGGACATCTGAGCCGCGATCAGGCCCAAGGAGGAGACGCCAATGCCGAATTTCGACCTGAAGGGTAAAGTCGCCATCGTCACCGGCGGCAACGGCGGCATCGGGCTCGGCATGGCCAAGGGCCTCGCCGAGGCGGGAGCACGCATCGTCATCGCCGCGCGCAACAAGGAGAAGTCCGCCAAGTCCGTCGCCGAGATCGAGAAGGCCGGCGGCGTGGCGATGGCGGTGGTACTCGATGCAGCGAGCGAGAGCTCGATCCAGGCGATGGTCGATGCAACCCTGAAAGCCTACGGCCGTATCGACATCCTCGTCGCCAACGCCGGCATCAACATCCGCAAGACGCCGGAGCTGCTCGACCTGTCGGAGTGGCAGACCATGGTCGACACCAACCTCACCGGGCCGTTCCTCGCGTGCAAGGCCTGTTATCCCGCGATGAAGGCGGCTGGCGGCGGCAAGATCATTGTCATCGGCTCGATGAGTTCGATCTTCGGTCTGCCGTTCGCGCCGGCCTACTCGGCGACCAAGGGCGGCATCGTGCAGATGGCGCGTGCCATGGCAACGGCCTGGGCCAAGGACAACATCCAGGTCAATGCGCTGCTGCCCGGCTGGATCGACACGGATTTGACCAAGTCCGCGCGCCAGCAGGTCTCAGGCCTGAACGAGCGCGTGGTTGCCCGCACGCCGGCCGGACGCTGGGGCGATCCGGCCGACTTCTCCGGCATCGCCGTCTTCCTTTCGAGCCCCGCGTCGGATTTCGTCACGGGCACCGCGATCCCCATCGACGGCGGCTATTCGATCAACGGGGGATGACGCGGTCGGCGGCGCCGTCGATGGCGTCGTAGACGCGGTCGAGGTAGGCGGCCGTCACGCAATAGGGCGGCATCACGTAGATCGTGTTGCCGAGCGGACGCAACAGGACGCCCGCCTCGAGGAAGGCGCGGTAGAGGGTGGGGCCGATGCCCGCGAGATACCCGTCGTCGGGCACGGTTAAGTCCATCGCGGTGATCGTGCCACACTGGCGGACGTTGGCGAAGCGGGCGTCGGCGCGGAAGCGGTCGAGGCGCTGCGACTGCATCGCGACAAGCGTCGCGATGCGCTCCGCGACCGGCTCGCTGTCCCAGATCTCGAGGTTGGCGACTGCGGCTGCGCAGGCGATCGGGTTCGCCGTGTACGAGCTCGAATGGAAAAACGTCCGGCTCCGGTCGGTCGAGTAGTGCGCGTCGTAGATCGCGGGCGTGGCGAGCGTGGCGGCGAGCGGGATCGCGCCGCCGGTCAGGCCTTTGGCGGTGCACAGGATATCGGGCGCGACGCCGGCCTGGGTGCAGGCCCACAGCGTGCCGGTGCGGCCCCAGCCGGTCATCACCTCGTCGAGGATCAACAGCACGCCGTGCTTGCGGCAGATGCGTGACATCTCGGCGAGCGTCTCGATTGAGTACGTCAGCATGCCGCCCGCACCCGCGATCAGAGGCTCGACGATGAGCGCGGCGGCCCGCGGATCGCGGCAGGCCTGCTCCAGAGCATCCAGCGTTGTCTGCTCGCGTCCGGGCTGTGGGAATGGGATGCGCTCGACATCGAACAGCAGCGGCGCGTAGGCGCGGCTGAACACGCCGCGCGCGCCTGCCGACATCGCCCCCACCGTATCGCCATGATAGCCGTGCTCCAGCGCCAGGATCCTGGTGCGCTGCTGGCCGAGGTTGGACCAGTAGCCGAGCGCCATCTTCAGCGCCACCTCGACCGCCGTCGATCCGCTGTCGGATAAAAACACGTGCGCGAGACCGGTCGGTGCGTGTGTGATCAGACCGCGCGCCAGCTTCTCCGCCGGCTCATGCGTGAAGCCGGCGAAAATGACCTGGTCCAGCTTCTCGGTCTGTTGCCGGATCGCGGCCATGATACGGGGCTGACGGTGGCCGTGAGTGATCACCCACCACGACGAGATCGCATCGAGAATGCGGCGACCGTCATGCGTCTCGAGCGTGGCCCCCTCGGCGCGGGAAATGCCAATCATCTCACCGGCGACGGCGTGCTGGGTGAAGGGATGCCAGAGCGGGGAGGTGGCGCGCGTCATGGTGCGAAGGCCGTCATGTCGAAGCACGCGGCGAAGGCGGCGCGCAGCGATGCAGCCTCCAGGTGATCGAGGTGGGGCAAACGTCCGAGGCGGCGGATCTGACCAGTTTCGACGACGGTCATCTCCACCTCGGGCTCGGATTCGCCCGTGAAGGCGATGCCGAGGATGGGAATATCGCGGCGCCGCAGTGCCTCGATCGACAGCAGGCTGTGATTGATGGTACCGAGCGCGGTGCGCGCAACGAGGATCACGGGATGCTGCCAGCGCGCGTAGAGATCGATCTGCAGCATACGGCTGGTCAGCGGCACCATCAGCCCGCCTGCGCCTTCGATGACGAGTGACGTTTCCCCTGCCTCCTCGTGTGGGAGGGGCAGGGAGGGGGACGGTGGCGAAAGTCCCTCCACGTCGATCTCGACGCCATCGAGCCGTGCGGCGATGTGGGGCGAGGCGGGCATCAGCAGGCGGTAGGCCTCGGGGAGGATGCGGTCCGGTGGCAGGCCGGAGAGGCGGCGCACGGTGTCGCTGTCGGTCTCGCCATCGAGACCCGACTGGATTGGTTTCCAGTAATGTCCGTTGAGCACGCCGGTGAGCGCCGCCGAAAAAACCGTCTTGCCGACGCCGGTGTCGGTGCCCGCGACGACGAGTACGCGGCTGGAGTCCCGCTTCATGGCGCGTTTTGCTTCATCGCGGCGAGCTCGTCCGCCAGCGTCTGGATCATGCAAGCGACGGTCGCTTCATCCGTGTTCAGCGTCAGCGCCATCCTGAGCCGCGCGGTCCCCGGCGGCACGGTCGGCGGGCGGATGGCGCGGATGTCGTAGCCGTGCGCCTGCATGCGCCGTGCAAGCTCCACCGCGCGCGCATCCTCGCCGACGATCACGGGCTGGATCTGCGAGCCCGAGGGTGCGATGCCGTGTGCGGCGAGCGTCTCGCCGGTGCGGGCGACGAGGCGTGCGAGTTGCGCGCGCCGATCGTCGGCGGTCTCCGAGATTGCGAGGCCCGCGCGGACCACGGCCGCCATCAAGGGGGCGGGCGCAGTGGCGTAGATAAACGAACGCGAGCGGTTGACGATGAAGTCGCGCATCGTGCGCGGCAGGCAGAGCAGGGCGCCGGCCGCGCCGAGCGCCTTGCCGCAGGTGTGCAGCGACAGGACGTTCGGGCGCCCTTCCAGGTGAGCGGCGAGTCCGTGACCGCACGGGCCGAGGACGCCGGTCGCATGCGCCTCGTCGATCACCAGCATCGCGTCGTGGCGCTCCGCGATGGCTGCGAGATCGTCGATCGGCGCGCGGTCGCCATCCATGCTGTAGAGGCTTTCGACGCTGATCCACGGCCGTCCGGTGCCGCCGTCCGTCCGCCATCGGCTGATCGCCTCGTCGACGGCGGTGGCGTCATTGTGGGGGACGGCGCGCGTGCTGGCGCGGCCGGCGCGCATGCCCTCGTGCACGCTCGCGTGAATCAACTCGTCGTGGACGACGAGGTCGCCGCGCTGGGGCAGGCAGGAAAACAGCGCGAAGTTGGCGACGAAGCCGCCGCCGAAATAGAGCGCGGTCTCGGTCCCGAAGAGCCGGGCGGCCTCGGCTTCTAAGGCCTCGTGCTCGGGATGGTTGCCCCTGAGCAGTCGCGAACCGCCCGAGCCTACTGGAACGCCACGGTCGAGCGCGGCACGGGCCGCGGCGGCGAGTTCGGGTGAATCGGCCAGGCCGAGGTAATCGTTGGACGACAGATCGATGCCGGTGCGGGGCGCGAGCGCGCGCAGCCGGCCGGCGTGTGCCAACTCGCCGAGCATCCGCTCGTAGACGTCTGCCATGCTACCTGCCGCAGTGGGTTTCGGCCTCGTCCGGCTCGTCGGGTGCGCTGTGAGGCTCTGGCTTGAGACCGAGGCGCGCGAACAGCCTGGCGTCCGCGTCCTCGCCGGGATTTTGCGCCGTCAGCAGCGTCTCGCCCATGAAAATCGAGTTCGCACCGGCGAGGAAGCACAGCGCCTGCATCTCGTCGCTCATCTCGGTGCGGCCGGCGGAGAGGCGCACGTGCGATGCCGGCATCATGATGCGGGCGAGTGCGATGGTGCGCACGAAGGCGATAGCGTCGAGCGGGGCTGCCTTCGCCAGCGGCGTACCCTCGATCGGGATCAGCAGATTGATCGGCACGCTCTCGGGCGGCTCGGGCAGGTTGGCGAGCGTCACCAGCATGTCGACGCGGTCCACCGCGTCCTCGCCCATGCCGAGGATGCCGCCGCTGCAGACCTTGATGCCGGCCTCGCGCACGGTCGAGAGCGTGTCGAGCCGATCGGCGAAGGTGCGGGTCTTGATGATGCTGGCATAGTGACGCTCGGACGTGTCGACGTTGTGGTTGTAGTAGTCGAGCCCGGCCGTCTTCAGGCGCGCCGCTTGACCGGCGTCGAGCATGCCGAGCGTCATGCAGGTTTCCATACCGAGCGCCTTGACGCCCTCGACCATCGCCAGCACGACGGCCATGTCGCGCTCCTTGGGCTCGCGCCAGGCCGCCCCCATGCAGTAGCGCGTGGCGCCGGCAGCCTTGGCCTTGCGCGCCTCCTCGATCACGCGGCGAACCTCCATCAGCTTGGAGGCCTTGAGGCCGGTGGCGTGGTGAGCGGATTGGCTGCAATAGCCACAGTCTTCCGGACAGCCGCCGGTCTTGATCGACAGCAGGCGGCTCATCTGAACGGCATTGGGATCGAAGTGGGCGCGATGGAGGTTCTGTGCCTGAAACAGCAGGTCGTTGAACGGGAGGTCATAGAGGGCCTGCGCCTCGGCGCGTGTCCAGGGACCGCGAGCGCGCGGGGCGGCAGCGCGACCGGCTCCGGCCGCGTAGTCCTGGTCTTGCTTCAAGGCTGGCTCCATCTCGCACATCCCGCGCGTTCCCGGCGACGTCACCGTCATGCCCTACCGCTCACGCTTTGCACCGCACAACAGCCGGTTTGACCGGCGTTGGCAAGCGCGACGGAAGTCGGCGGTGCTGCGCGGACGGCGGCGGGAGCAGCCGTCAGTCCGTGCTCTCCGCCGCCTTCCTGGCGTCGCGCGGTTTTTCGATCAGGTGGATGACCGCGTAGATCGCGAGTTCGTAGAGCGCCACGGTCGGCACCATCAGCGCGAGCATGCTGAGCGGATCGGGTGGCGTCAGGACAGCGGCTACGGCGCAGATCCCGACAATCGCGTAGCGGCGAAACTTGCGCAGGCTCTCGGAACTGACGACTCCCGCCCGCGCCAGCAGCGTGACGATGACCGGAAGCTGGAAGCAGATGCCGAAGCCGAAAATCAGCGTCATCACGAGCGACAGATACTCGCTCATGCGCAGCATCAGCTCGGCGTCGGTGCCCTCGAGGTTGGCGAACGAGAACCGCACGATCATCGGCACGGCGAGGAAATAGACGACGAGCGAGCCGAGGGCGAAGAACACCGGCGTCGCCGCCAGATATGGCCAAAACGCCTCACGCTCATTTTTGTAGAGTCCGGGTGCCACGAACTTGTAGATCTGGGTCGCGACCAGCGGAAACGCGAGGCAGGCGCCGCCGAACATGGCCACGCGGATCTGTGTGAACAGCTGCTCCAGCAGGCCGGTAGTGATGAGCTTCATCGGCTTGTCGGCCGGCACCATGGAGATGTAGGGCCAAGCGAGCACGTTGTAGATCTGCTTGGACAGGGCAAAGCAGACAACGAAGGCCAAGAAGAAGCCTGCGATCGAGTAGATCAAGCGCTGGCGCAACTCGGTCAGGTGCTCGATCAGCGGCGCCTTGGACGCGTCGATGTCGTCCTGGCCCTCACGCTGGGGCTCGGCCGGGGTTCCCGCAGTGGTGGGCGTCATGTCCTGCACGGCGCTCACGCTCCGGTCTTCTGGGCTGCGATGTGGGCCGCGACCTCGGCCGGCGCGGCATGGGACGCCAGTACGGGCTCGGGCGCTGGCGCCAGGCTCGACGGCGCCGTGGAGTCGGAATCCATGGGCGGCGCGAGTGCGGCGGCCTCGGCCGCGGGCGCAAGGGAGGGCGCGGTCTCCATGGCGGGGGGCGGGGTGTCGGCGAGGGCCTGTTCGACATCGCTCTTCACCGAGGCGATCTCGCTCTGGAAACCCTGGGTCCCGTCCTGAACGGCCTTCTGCGTCTCCTCGCCGAGCTTCTCCACATCCGTCTTGAGTTGCTGCAACTCGGCGTCGCGCATCGCCTCGTCGAACTGCGAGCGGAACTCGGCGGCTTGCTTCTTGATCATTCCGACATACTTGCCGATCGTCCTCAGCAGGATCGGAAAGTCCTTCGGGCCGACCACGAGCAGCGCGACGATGCCGAGGATGAGCAGCTTGCTGGACGTGAGATCGAACATCGCTTTATCCGGTTACCGGCCCGAGCTGAAACCTGCCGCTCGAGCACGCGTGCTCGAAACAGAAGCGCCGCTCCGGGCCAAGGTCGGCCGGGCGGCGC
>CAMDBL010000102.1 GCA_945889015.1 Devosia equisanguinis | reverse complement strand
CTGAGGCCTATTGGCCGGGGGCACGCGCCGTCTCCAAAACAACACCGCCGGCTGCGGATGACGCAGCCGGCGTTTCTCTATCGGGTCATGCTCGTCGCGCTCAGGATTTGTTGCGATTGTCCCCATCGCCCCGGTCGACGCGTCGCGAGAACTCGGTCTGGCCACCGGCTGCGAGAATGCGCGCCTGCTCGACCCAGTTCTCGCGCTCGATGCGCCCCTTGAAGTCGAGCATCTGGCTGACCCGGTCGATGTCTGCCGCCGACCAGTTGGCGATCTGCCCGTAGCTGGTGACGCCCATGGCGTTCAGCTTTTTTTCGATCAGAACGCCGATGCCGCGGATCCGCTTCAGATCCTCGGCCGCTCCGATCCGGCGTGTGGCATCGGCGGGGTCGGCGCTGCGATAGGCCTCCGAGCGCACCGAGCGCAGACCCGACAGATCCTGGCGCACCGTGCTGGCCGGCGCGGGGGTGGCCGGCGCGGCGGCGGCTGGAGCTTCGACCCGGCCGACGTTGTCCTTGATGGCCTCGGCGAGGCGCGCGGCACGCGGCGGCTCGGCCGGCGGCGCCCCGGCGGGCACCGGTGATGCGGCAGCAACGGCAGCCGGTGCTGGCGTGGCGGGCGCGGGTGGCGCAGCCTGGACGGGTCGCGGTTGTGCCGGAGCCTGTGCTTGAGACGGAGTTGGTGCGGCGGCGGCCGGACCGGCAGGCGTCGCGGCGGAGGTGGCAGCGGCAGAACGCACGGCACCCGCCGCGGCAGCGGCGGCGGCTGCCGCCGAGGCAACGGCCGAACCCGCAGTTGGGGCTGGAGCTGGAGCCGGGGCCGGGGCGGCGTGCGGCGCGGCCACGGCAGCCTGAGCGGCCGGACGCGGCGCGGCTGGTGTAGCAGCTGCGGCCGGTGCGGGTGCTGCCGGAGCCGGCGCTGCATTCTGCACCGGAGGACCGGAGGCAGGCGCGGACTGGGCGGGCGCACGCTGCGGCGCGGTGGCATCATCGACCAGCACGACGCGCGAATACGGCGTCTCGCTGCCGCGCGCCAGGATCTGGGCCTGCTCGATCCAGTTCTCGCGGGCGATGCGGCCTTCATAGCCGAGCAGACGGTCGAAACGCTGCACGTCGGACGGCGACCAGTTTGCGATCTGGCCGAAGCGCGCGACACCCTGCACGTTCAGCAGCTTCTCGACCTCGGAGTTGACCCCGCGAATGCGCTGCAGATTGTCGCGCGTGGCCCCGATGGGCGCGCGCGGCGCATTGCCGAAGGACGCAGGCTCCGCCGCCGTCCCCGGCGCAGCGGCGGCCGTGGGAGCTGCGGGTGGCACGGGCGGCGCCGGCGGAACCACCGGCTGCACGGTTTGATCGGGGGCAGGCGCGCGAGCCGGCGTCCCGAACGTTGCTGTCGGGGTCGCGGGTGCGGCTGCCGGAGCCGCTGCCGCCGGGGCAGGCGCGGGCGCGGCGGCTGTGGGACGCGGTGCGGCCGGCGCAACGGGAGCAGGAGCGACCGCTGGCGTTGCGGCGCGAGCGGCCTGGGCCGCAGCGGTGGCAGCGGCAGCGGCGGCGGCTGCAGCCGATGCCGGCGGGCCAGCCGGTGTCGCTGGTGTCGCGGGCGCGGCCGGACGCGGTTGTGCCATCACCTGCGGTCCGGGCACGGGCACCGGCGCGCCGGCTGCCGGGGCCGGCGACATCGCGGTCTTGACGACGGCTGCTGCTGCGGCTGCCGCAGCGGCGGCGGCTGCCGAGGCGGCACTCTGGGCCACGACCGGAGCCGCGGCCGGAGCAGGAGCAGCAGGAGGCGTTGCCGGACGCGCGAACGCGGCGCGCTCCTCGACTCTCGGCGCGGGCACGGCCGGGGCAGGCGCTGCTGGAGGGGCGGCAGCTGCCGGAACCGGAGCTGGCGCCGGAGCGGGGGCGGCGGGCATCGGCGCGCTCGGTGCGGGAACCCGCAAGGTCTTGCGCTCGCCTTCGTCCGGCGTCGGTTTGGCCAACGGCGCGGACTGCGGCTGAGCCGCGACGTAGGCGGTCTTTTCGCCGCGAGCCAGGATTTGCGCCTGCTCGATCCAGTTTTCCTGCTGGATACGCCCCTTCAATCCGAGCGCCTCGGTAAACCTCTGAACGTCGGCAGAACCCCAATTCGCGATCTGCCGGTAGCTGCGCACGCCGGCCTCGACCAGCCTCGCGGCGCTGGCGGCATCGATGGCGCGGATTTTCGTCAGATCGTCGGCCGGCGCGGCCTGCGAACCAACGCTGACCGCGGCGGCAACGCCGGAATTACCGGACGACCCGGCGGCCGAAGGAAGCCGTCCAGGCTCGTGGGCGAGCGGCGTAGTCGACTGGGCGGCGCCACGCTGCACCGCTGCCGCGGCAGTGGCAGCCGCCAGGGCTGCGGCCGACGGAGCTGGAGCGGCCGGCTTCGGGGCCGGGGTGGCGGCGGCGGGAGCTGGTGCCGGCGGTGCCGCCGGAGCCGGCGCGGCGGCGGGTCTGGCAACGGGAGCCGCCGCAGCGGGGGCCGGCGCTGGCGCTGCGGGCACGACGATGGGAGCAGGCGTGGCCGGAGCGGCCGGAGCCGCACCGGTCAATGCCCGCTCGAACCGGCGGGCGTCCGGCGCGGCGGCGACGGCGTCTGGAGCGCCCGGCGCTGCCGTCGGCACGGGCTCGGCCGACTTCGGAATCCACATGCTCGACGGCCGGGCCTCGTCGCGTGCGGGCGCGTCGAAGAAGGTCTGCCTCAGGAAGGCGGCGACCACGGCCCCCAGCAGGTAGGCCAGGATCATCAGCAGGGCCGTCTGCAAGACAAAGGCGGTCATTCGCGACTACTCCACAACGAACTCTTCAGGCGCATCTTGAAAGGCGGACGGCATCCACTCTGCCTGCGGTCTTCCGCTAGCCCCCACCGGCGCCGTATCGCGCCAGTCCGTGATCGCGTCAGGCCCTGATACCAATCCTCGATCGCGTCAGTCCTCGGCGCGGCTGCAGGAGACCCAGCCGACGAACAGGCCAACGGCGAAGGCGATGATCAGAAACAAGATCAGGTTGTAGGCGAGGTAGTCCATGTCTCGTGTCCTCGTGGGCTTTTGTCCCCGTGGCGCCGCCAGATGTGCTCGAACGCGGCGTGGGATGTATGAAAGGCCGGCGGGCGCTGCTCAGCGCGTCGCCTTGACCGTGAACTCGATCCGGCGATTTTTGGCCCGGCCTTCGGGCGTGTCGTTGGTCGCGATCGGCTTGTCCTGTCCGTAGCCGACCGAGACGAGCCGAGACGCATCGACACCGGCGCCGGTCAGATATGCCCTGACGGAGGCGGCCCGGCGCTCGGAGAGACGCTGATTGCGATCGGGCGCGCCCTCGATGTCGGTATGACCTTCGATCTCGATGATCCCCTGTGGGCACTGCTTCATCGAACGGGCGAGCGCGTCGAGGGTGGCGTTGCTAATGGCGTTGATCTCGGCACTCGCGCGCTCGAATTGTATCACGCCCTTGGACGCCACTTGCTTCAACGTGTCCTGGCAGCGGGCGAGCTCGGCACGTTGGCGGGTATCGGCCGCGGCCTGTTCGGCCCGGCGCCGCGCATCGGCTGCGTCCGCCTTGCGCTTGGCCTCTGCCTCCTCGGCGCGCTTGCGCTCGTCGAGGGCTGCCGTCTCCTGGCGGCGGCGTGCATCTTCCTCGGCCCGGCGCTTGGCGTCTGCCTCGGCCTTCAACCGCGCCTGCTCGGCGGCGACGTCGCCGTCGCTCCGAACCTCGACGGTCTCCTGGCCGGTGTAGCCCTTGGCCAGCCGGCGGGTGACCTGCTCGAGCACGGCCGCGACCGTCCCCCGGTCGGCCGCCTCGCCGCCGACCGTCAGCACATTGCCCTTGATGTCGGCGGAGCCGAAGCGAAGCCGCGCCACTTGGGCGAGACCGAGCTCGGCAACCTGACGCCAGCGTCCCGGGGGCACGTTCGCGACGCGCATCCGATCGACCACCGTCGCACCCGGGAACTGACGGGCGGCGGCCTGCGCCAGCTCGGCCTTCGTGCCGGCGTCGGGAACGTCGCCCTCGAGCAGCACCTGGGAGCCGCGATGCGACACCTTCCAGTTCAGGTTCGGCTCCGGCATCTCGCGCACCGTGACCTTGACGTCGGTGTCGCAGGCCTGCGCAGCCGCCATCTCGATCTCGCCCGGCAGTGCCTTGGCGAGGGCCTCGTCGTCGGTCTGGCCCGCTACCTGCAGCGCCCTGCCCGACATCGAGGCTGTACCGCCACCGAGACGTCCGAGACCGGCCAGGCCGAACTGCATGCAGGCCTGCCAACCGTTCGGGGCGCCGTTGCCGAGTTCCAGCCTGTTGTCGATGCGGCGGCCGGGAAGGCGCGCCTTCGCCGTTTCGCCGATCGCGCTACGCGCGGCTTCGGTCGGGGCATATCCAGTGAGGACCACGGTCTGCGGCCCCGCCTCGACCATCGTCTTGTACGGATTGACAGTGGGGATCGCGGGCCCCTTGAATTTGATTGCCTCGCTCATGCGGATCGAACTCGGCGTGCGCTCGCGCAGCGCCTTCTTCACGCTGTCGGCAATGACGTCGTTCGTCGCGGTGCCGGTAACCGAAAGCTCGGCCGCGCGCAGATCGGCGCTGCCGTCCTCGAGCCGGCCGAGTTCGCGCAACGCGGTCTGAGCGGCACCGGCAAAGCCTTCCGGCGCGCCAACCGCCAACTCCATGCGATCCACGATCGCAGAGCGCGGCAACGCCGCCTTGGCGGCGTTGGTGAGCGCGCTGCGCTGCTGCTCGCTCGGCACATAGCCGCCGAGGGTGAGTTGATTGCGGTCGAGCTTGGCCGACCACAGGTACGGCGACACCGTCGGCGGCGTCACCCGATCGGCCTTCAGCTTCGTTCCAGCCGGCAGATTGCCCGCGAGCGCCGTCTTGACCGATTTGAAGGCGGCGGTGGTGTCGGCGGCACCGCTCAGCGTCAGATTGGTGTCCTCGATCTCGGCCGTGCCACCCTTGAGCTGGGCGAGTTGCTTCAGCGCGAAACCGACGGCTGCGAGATACGTGTCCCGCGGCGGCGCGCCTCGCGCGAGCTTCATCCGGTCGTCGACCTCGTGCTTGCCGAACGCGGACTTCACGGACGCGAGCACCACTTTTCGAACGGATTCGTTGGGCACATAGCCCGTCAGGCGCAGTTTATTGCCCTGCTCGGTTGCAGACCAAGTGTAAGGGGAGGCCCTGTCGAGCAGCTCGGCGCGATTGTCGACGACACGCACGCCCCAGGTTCCCAACACCTTGCGATAGGCCTGGTCGGGCTCGGCGTCGTCGGAAGCGCGGCCGGCCAGGATCGCGTCGCGGCCCGTGAATGTCGGGCCGGCCCAGCTCAATCCCGCCGCGTTCAACGCGGTGAGCGCCCGCGCCTTGAGATCCGCTTCGATCCGACCACGCTCGGACAGGACCGCGACCCAGCACAGCATCGCGATCGGTACCAGGCCCCAAAGCCAACGAACCGGATTCCATTTCATAACGACATCGCTCCCACGCACACGGTGCCGCGGCACGCTCGCCCGTTCTGAGATCGGATGATCGGCGGCTCCCCAGCCCCCCGCGCCCCGGCCGGACCCACGCTCGCACGCGTTCCCGACAACTTTCGCGCACACTATAGACAACCGCCATGGGCATTCCAAGGCGCTAGCGCAAGTTTGGCACGCGTCGTGCTGGCTGATGCATCGCGGATGCGGCCGGGACACACCACCGGCAAGCCGCGCCGTCGTTGATGGCCCTCGCTTCCGTGCCGAAAGTATGACGCGAAAGCCACATCAGCGCAGGAACAGCTTCGCCGACGGTCGGACGTTCGCGGGCTACTTCTCGCGGTTGCTGCCTGAATATTTCTCGATCACCGCGCGCGCCCGCTCGATCACCGAGTCGGCGATCGCGGCATGGCCTTCGGCCGTCGGGTGGAAAGCGCCGGAGTAGGTCGAGGCGACGAGCACCTGGAACCACGACAGGCTCTCCAGCTTCAGCGCCTTCTGCATGACTGAACCGGCGACATGGACATTGGCCGTCAGGAACGCATCGTTGGGGGTGCGGAACCAGCGCTGACGCGGCGCGTACGCCTGATAGTCGGCAGGATTGTAGGGCTCCCAGGCGCCATTCGAACGGCGCGGCAGGCGCAGATCCTCCGCAATCGAGAACGCACTCTCGGTGAACCCCGCGCAAATGCCTCGGCCTTGAAAGGTCGCGCGATGCCGCTCTACGAAGCTCCAGCCGTGCGTCTTGGCGGATTTGCGCATGATGCGATGGAGGTGATCGGCGACCACGGTGCTCTCCGCCGCCTTCGACCGGCTCAGCACGAAATCGGGCAGCACGTCCATGCCGGCGCGACCGTCGGGACACACCGACTTGCCGTCGTCGAGCAGGGCCAGCCCGGGATAGGACGTCAGGATGACCCGATCGCTCTGACCCCAGGGAATGTGCAGCAGATTGTGTACGGCGCGGTTCAGCGCCTTGTAGCGATCGTCGAGCAGCTTCAGCTGGATCTCAGCCTCGGCCTTGCCATAGACCTGTCCGATCCAGCCGCCGAGACGCTTCAGATTCGATTTGTCCGCCAGCACGGCATTGGCGACCAGGCGCGAGAAGCCCACATCGTTGCCGCCGATCGAGACCAGCAACAGGTCGATCTTGCGTGCCTTCTCCTGATCGCAGCGCTTCAGCACCAGCCCGCCTTGCAGGTCGGGGATGGCGCCGTTCATGTGGTAGGCCTCGGGCAGGTCGACGTCGACCGCCTCGCCGTCGGGGCACTGCGCCTCGACAATGGCGGAAAGTTGCGACAGGTCGGGGGGATGCGGCACCCACTCGTTGCCCTTGTAGCGCAAGAACAGGCCGGTGGTGATCTCCGCCCCCGAGCAGGCGAGTCCGACATAGGTGACGGCCCTGTGCGGATCTTCCAGCGCTAGTCCGAGGGCCGCTCGCAACTGATGCGAGTAGAGGGAGCGATGGCATGCCTGATCGAGCCAGCGCGCGTTCTCCTCGATGAAGTCCTTGTCGCCGATCTGCCGCCACGCGCCCGACCGCGCGGGGTAGCCGATGAGGTCGACCACCTTCTTGGGATTGGCATAGTCGGCAGCCCGCTCGCGCGAAAAGCGCACCGGCAGATCCGGATTGCCCTCGCCGGAGCCGAAGCTGTCGCCCACAGCCGCGATCAGCAGGTCCTGCACGACGACCCGCGTCTCCGCCACTTTCTCGCCGTCGACCTGCAGCTCGAGCTCGGCGCCCGTGGGGTATGGGATCTCCAGCGCCAGCGGCTCGTTGCACGGCTTCGTATAGGCGCGCCCGCGGCCCTTACCGCGCCCGAGCGGTGCCGTCAGCCAGGTGCACGTGGCGCCCACCGCCTCGATCTCGGACGCGGAGGCAATGACGACATGGCTCTTGGGGTGCAGATAGTCGGGCTGGTCGGGACACGCGTGGCGATTGTCGGCCCAATGCCAGCAGGTCTTCTTGAACATCGTCGCCGCCCACCCCTCGGCATGGCGGGAGGCGAGCGCGCGCTCCGAGTTCAGCACCGGGAAGCGGCGCTCCTCCGGCGTCAGTGACTCGAGCGTCTGGCGGTGGACCTCGGTGTCCAAAGGATCGTTGAACAAGCGGAACGGGTTCTCCACCCGCCACTCGATCCGAGGCGCCGCCGCGGCGGGTGGGGCGAGGACGGAGACGGCCGTCAGCGTGGCTACGATCAGTGATCTCATGGTCTTCATGCGTCTGCCTGTACGCTGTCTTTGTCCGGCCGGCGCGGCGCGAATGGTCTCAGCTCCCCCGCCGCAATCGCACGCGATCAGAGCCGGCCGAGAACATGCGCACGCCACAGGCCCCAGACACGCGACAGTGGCAGGATGGCCACGACGTCGCGTCCGGGATGATGGGAACCTTCTTCGAAAGCCTTCAATTGCGGCTCGACAAGGGCAACTGGCAACAAAGCTGTGCGTTGCCGCCGCGGCATGCGCCGCCATCCCGCGCGCACGATGGCGAGATCGGCCCGCGCATCGGCGCTGAAACGCGCGAGGACGGCTCGTGCTGACGCGGGAACAGGCACTGCCGCGAGATCGGCAGGCACCACGCCGGCCGCCTGCAGGCGGCTCGCAGGCAGCGCGCAGCGGCCACGGGACAATGCGAACGGCAGTCCGGTCAGCACCCGCGAAAGGCCGATCGCACGGCCTGCCGCCATCGCCTGCGCGGCCGCCGTGCCCGGCGGCCAGCCGCCGACGATGCGCATCGCCGCCTCGATCAACGCCCCTTCGGTCTTGCCGAGATAGCCGCGAAAGGCCTGCTCGTCCGGCATCGGATCGCCATAGAGATCGAACGCGCGCGCTTCCAGAACCCCCAGGAGCAGCGACAGTGGCAGCGCGTGGCGGCGGATCGCCCCGCCGAGCGCGTCGGCGATCGGATTGCCCGTGGTCGATGCCCCCTCGGCCAAGCCCGGAAGTGCGTCCCGCCACCACTGCAGGCGGATCTCCCCCATCATCGGCTCCTTGACCAGATGAGGGATACGGGCGATTTCCCCGGCGAAGGCCGCGAGCGAGAGCAGATCGTCGCGCACCGCGGCAGGCGCCAGGAGCGCGGCCACCGCCCGATCCGGATCGGTCTCGCGGGCGGCGCGGCGCACCGTCTCTCGCGCTCGGGACTGGATCTCGGGAGCATCCGGCTCGGGTGTGGTGCCGCTCATGGTCCCGGACATCCTCGTCACGCGACCGCAATCAGTGCCGCAGCGACCGGCCGGCCCTCGGCCTGCAGGATATTGTAGGTGCGCGCCGCCGCCCCCGTGCTCATCGGTTCGAGGCCGATGTCCGCCTCGATGAACGCCTTGCGCAGCGCCGGGCCGGGAAAAACCTGCGTCGCACCGGTCCCCAGCAGCAGCGCATCGATGCGGTCGTGCTCGCCCAGCACCTTGGCAAAACTCTCGACCGTCAAGCCGGCAGGGTCGGTGACGTCCCAGCCCCAGACGCCGGAAGGCAGCAGCAGCAGCGAGCCTCGGTGGCTCATGCCGGCGAAGCGGAAGCCGCCGTTGCCGTAAGCGTCGATCGGGGCGGGATAGGGATAGTGCTGGTTGAAGGTTGGGGCGGTCATGGGCGCCGACCTGTGAAAGGTGTGTCGGGAACGGTGAACGGTGAGATGGTGGGAGTGGAGCGCTTCTGCATCACGTCACCCCTTCACGAACTCACCGCTCCGGCGCACTCCCTGCACTCGATCAACTGCGCGCCTTCGCCGCCTGCCCCGCCCCGGCCGCCTTCTCGCCCGACCAATCCCGCTTGACGCCGAGGTAGCCCAGGATGGGCGCGGCGATGAACATCGACGAGTAGGTGCCGATGATCACGCCGAGCAGCATGGCGAAGTTGAAGTTGCGGATCACCTCGCCGCCGAAGATGTAGAGCGAAAGCAGCACAGCCATCGCCGTGACACCCGTCAGGATCGTGCGCGACAGCGTCTCGTTGATCGACAGGTCGAGCAGCTCGTTGAGCTCCATGCGTTTGAATTTTCGCAGGTTTTCTCGTATTCGGTCCGACACGACCACGGTGTCGTTGACGGAATAGCCGAGGATCGTGAGCAATGCCGCGACGATCGACAGGTCGAACTCCATCTGCGTGATCGAGAAGATCCCGACCGTCAGCAGCACGTCGTGCAACAGCGCGACGATCGCGCCCACCGCGAACTGCCACTCGAACCGGAACCAGACGTAGGCGACGATGGCGACCAACGAGGCCGTCACCGCGAAGAATCCAGTCCATCTGAGCTCGCTCGACACCGCCGGTCCGACCACCTCGACACGTCGCTGGATGTAGCCCGATCCCAGCGCATCGACGACTTTCTTCAGGCTGTCCTGCTGAGCCTTCTCGCCGCCCGGCTGCTCCTCGATGCGGATCAGCACGTCGGTCGGCTGGCCGAATTGCTGGATCTGTACCCCGCCGAGGCCTAGGCCGTTCAGCTTGTCACGGATCCGGCCGATGTCGGCAGGCCCCGTGGTCGACTGGATCTCGATCATCGAGCCGCCCTTGAAGTCGACACCGTAGTTGAGCCCCAACGTGAAGAACAGCGCCAGCGACGCGATCATCGCCGCGACCGAAAGCCCGACCGCCACCCCTTTGTAGCGCATGAAGGGCACCCGCAGGTTGTGCGGAAAGAAGTCGATACCCTTGAAGTTCGGAATGAAGCGCATGTCGTTCTCCCCGCCTCAGACCGGAACCGTCAACACGCGCTTGGTGCGCATGTTCGACTTGAGCCACAACGAGATCAGCAGCCGCACCACGGTCACCGACGCGAAGATCGACGTCAGAATGCCGAACGTCAGCGTCACGGCGAAACCGCGGATCGGGCCGGAGCCCAGCCAGAACATGACGAAAGCGCAGGCGAGCGTCGTCAACTGGCTGTCGGCGATGGTGATGAACGCCCTCTGGAAGCCCGTGTCGATCGCCGAGATCGGCGTCTTGCCGGCGCGCACCTCCTCGCGGATGCGTTCGTAGATCAGCACGTTGGCATCGACCGCCATGGCGACGCCGAGCACTAGGCCGGCGATACCCGGCAGCGTCAGCGTCGAGCCGAAGAACGTCATCAGCGCCACCGTCAGCAACGCATGCACGCACAGGCCGACGCAGGCGAACAATCCGAACGTACCGTAGGCGAATATCGTCAGCACGATCGTCGCCATCGCACCGATGATGCCGGCTAGCTTGCCCGCGGATATCGAATCCGCACCGAGCGAGGGGCCGACCGTTCGCTCCTCGACGATGGTCAACTTGGCCGGCAGCGCGCCCGAGCGCAGCGAGATCGCGAGATTTGTGGCGCTGTCGGCCGTGAAGCCGCCGGAGATCTGGCCGGAGCCGCCGAGGATCGCCTCGCGGATCACGGGCGCGGAGATCACTTTGTTGTCGAGCACGATCGCGAACGGCTGGCCGACGTGGTCGCGGGTGAAGTTGCCGAATTTGCGCGCGCCCGATTGGTTGAAGCGGAACGAGATCACCCAGCCGTTGTCGCGCTGGTCGAACGAGGGCTGCGAGTCTACCAGATCCTCGCCGCCGACGACCGGAGTGTCACGCAGCACGATGCTGCTGCCGCGGCCCTCGGTGCTCGGATAGATCCGGTAGCCGGCGGGCACACGACTCGCTCGCGCCTCCTCCGGCGTCAAGGTGGGGTGGACCTCGTGGAACGACAGCTTGGCCGTCTCGCCGACGAGCCGTTTCAGCTGCGTCGAATCCTGCAGGCCCGGGAACTGGATCAGGATCCGGTCGCGGCCCTGCGGCACCACGGTGGACTCCGCCGTTCCCAGCGCGTTGATGCGGCGGTTGATGGTCTCGATCGCCGCCGACTGCGCCTGCCGGATGCGCTGCAGCAGGCCCTGATCGGTCGGCGCCAGCGTGATCACGCCGCCCTCGGCCGCCTTGATGTCGAGGTCGGGGCCACCGCTCCCCAGCACGGGATTGCCGATGTTCTGAATGAGCTTGCGCAATTCCTTCAGCGCATTGTCGCCATCCTCCGCCCGGGCGATGCGCACCTGCACGTTGTTCGCCGTCGAGGCGATGCCTGCGAACGCGATCTTGGCGTCCCTGAGCGACTTCTGGGCGTCGGCTCGCATGACGCCGATCCAGTCCGACTTGAGCGCCGCCGTATCCATTTCCATGACGAGATGGACGCCGCCCTGCAGATCGAGACCGAGCGGGATCTGCCGCTTCGGCATGAACGAGGGCCAGGCTGCGAGCTGATCCTTGGCCAGGAAATTGGGCACCGCGAACAAGAGCCCGAGGAGGCATATCGCCACCACGAGCACGATCTTGACCGGCGTGAATTGCAACATGGGACCCTATTCCTGTTGGCCTGGTTCGTGTTCGCCCGCTCGTGCTCGCCCGCGATCACGTCTCGCTCACGCAACACGCTGTGACACAACGCGGCCGGCGTTCCTCGTCCGTCGCCGCCGATCGCTCACTTCAGCGCCGGCCCGGCAGGCTCGATCGGCTGCCTCAGGCACCATCCTTGGCGGGCTCGGCCTTGGTGCGGACGTCGGCGAGCATCGCCTTGACCACCTTCACGCGCGTGTTCGGCGCGATCTCGACCTCGATCTCGCCGTTGTCCATGGTCTTGGTCACCTTGCCGACGATGCCGGCCGACAGCACCACCGTATCGTTGCGCTTCACCGCGTCGATCATCGCCCGGTGCTGCTTCATCTTCTGCTGCTGAGGACGAAACAGCAGGAAGTAGAAGATGACGAACATCAGCAGGATGGGGACGAGCTGCAGGAACATATCGCTGCCGCCGCCGGCGCCCAATCCCTGGGCATGAGCTGGTGAGATGAACATGCGTGCTTGAAGCCTTGTCGACGGTGCCATGGCAATGGGCAGTCGGCCCGACGCGTGAGCGCGGAGCCGCCTGCCCGTCCATTCGGCGGCGACTATAGTGGCAAGGCGCACGATTGCAAGGCGGCGACCGTGACGACTCATCGGCCACTGCGCGCGGACTGTCGGGCGAGAGCGGGAGGCGGCGAAAGCGCTGGTCCGCACCCCGCCCGCGACAAATGCCGGGGGTGACGGTTCGACGACGGTCGTCTATAGAACCGCCGCCATCACGCCTGCCCCACGCCGACCAAGGACCGCCTGCCATGATCGAGGACACCGCGATGAAATACCGCTTGGACCGCATCATCGCAGCGCTCGAGCGGATGGCGCCGCCCCCGCCCGCCGCCCCCGATTTCGATCGCGCCGAGGCGTTCGTGTGGCAATCGAACCCGAACGAGAGCTTCGTGCCGGTGAAGCAGGTCAACCGCGTGCCGCTGGCGCTGCTGCAAGGCCTCGAGCGCGCCGCCGACCAGTTGCTCGACAACACCGAGCGCTTCGCCAAGGGGCTGCCGGCCAACAACGCCTTGCTGTGGGGCGCGCGCGGCATGGGCAAGTCGTCGCTGGTCAAGGCCGCGCACGCCGAGGTCCGCCGGCGCATCGCCAAGGGGCGGGCGAAGGGCGACGGCGACCTGAAGCTGGTCGAGATCCATCGCGAGGACATCGACACGCTGCCGCGCTGCCTCGCCCACATGCGCGACAGCCAGCATCGCTTCATCGTGTTCTGCGACGACCTCTCCTTCGACCACGACGACACCAGCTACAAATCGCTGAAGGCGGTGCTGGAGGGTGGCATCGAGGGCCGGCCGACGAACGTGGTGTTCTACGCCACCTCGAACCGCCGCCACCTGATGCCCCGCGACATGATGGAGAACGAGCGCTCGACCGCGATCCATGCCTCGGAGGCGGTGGAGGAGAAGGTTTCGCTGTCGGATCGCTTCGGGCTCTGGCTCGGCTTCCACAACGGCACGCAGGATCAGTACCTCGACATGATCCGCGGCTATGCGAAATACCATGGCCTTAAGATCAAGGAGGCCGAGATGATTCCGGAGGCGCTGGAGTGGAGCATGACCCGCGGCGGCCGCTCCGGCCGCGTCGCCTGGCAGTACATCCAGGACCTCGCCGGACGCCTCGGCCAACCGCTGAAGGTGGAGTGACCGTAGGTCGGAGCGAGGGCGCACCTTCCGCGCCCGAGGTCCGACACTTGCGTATTCCGTTTGATGTCGGACCTCAGCCGGCAAGGTAGCGCCGGCCTCGCTCCGCCCTACCCCCTAAGCCGCTGCGGCGGCCGCGCGCACCGCCTCGACGATGTCACCGACCACCTTGGAGACGAGCACCTCGTCGTCGCCCTCGGCCATCACGCGAATCACCGGCTCGGTGCCCGACGGGCGGATGACGAGGCGGCCGTGCTGGCCGAGCTTGGTCTTGGCGCCCTCGATCGCCTTCTTGACCTTGGCGTTCTCCAGTGGCTTGCCGTCCTCGTAGCGGACGTTCTGCAGGATCTGCGGCAACCGCTCGAAGCGCGAGCAGACCTCGCTCACCGGCCGTCCGGTCGCGACGACCACGGCCAGCACCTGCAGCGCCGAGACGAGGCCGTCGCCGGTGGTGGTGAAATCGGACAGCACGATGTGGCCGGACTGCTCACCGCCGACGTTGTAGCCGTGCTTCCTCATGTGCTCGACGACGTAGCGGTCGCCGACCGGCGTGCGGGCCATGGCGAGGCCGAGGCTCGCCAGATAGCGCTCGAGGCCGAGGTTGGACATCACGGTCGCGACGATGCCGCCGGCTGCGAGCTTGCCGCGCCGGTGCCAGCTTTCCGCGATCACGGCCATCAGCTGGTCGCCGTCGACGAGCGCGCCCTTCTCGTTGACGATCACGACCCGGTCGGCGTCCCCGTCGAGCGCGATGCCGATGTCGGCGCGCACCTCACGCACCTTTTCAACGAGCGCGTCGGGATGGGTGGACCCGCACTTGTAGTTGATGTTGCGGCCGTTCGGCTCGACCCCGATCTTGATCACCTCCGCGCCGAGCTCCCACAGCGCCTCGGGCGCGACCTTGTAGCCCGCACCGTTGGCGCAATCGATGACGATGCGCAGGCCGTCGAGGCGCAGGTTCTTGGGCAGCGTGCGCTTGGCGAACTCGATGTAGCGTTCTTGCGCGCTCTCGACGCGGGTGGCGCGGCCGATGCGGTCGGCGCCGACCAGGTTGTCGTCGAACTTGCTGTCGATCAGCTTCTCGATCTCCTTCTCGGTGTCGTCGGAGAGCTTGTAGCCGTCGGGATCGAACAGCTTGATGCCGTTGTCCTCGTAAGGGTTGTGCGAGGCCGAGATCATCACGCCGAGGTCGGCACGGAGCGACTTGGTCAGCATCGCGATCGCCGGCGTCGGCATCGGGCCGAGCAGGAAGACGTCCATGCCGACCGAGGTGAAGCCCGACATCAGCGCCGCCTCCAGCATGTAGCCGGACAGCCGGGTGTCCTTGCCGATCACCACGCGATGGCGGTGCTTACCCGAGGTGAACAGCTTGCCGGCGGCCATCCCCACCTTGAGCGCGATCTCCGACGTCATCGGGTGGCGGTTGGCCTGGCCGCGGATGCCATCGGTGCCGAAGTAACGACGTGACATGGTGCTCGATCCCTCGTCGCGGGGCGGCTGTGCCGCCTTTCGCCCTGTGCCGAAACGGTGCGCCTGTTGCAATACCGGACTCATAGCCTACCTCGCCGTCGACCGAACCTCAAAAGCGTCGCACCGAGGCGAAGGTCTCAGCGGGCACGAACCCGGCGCGCGCCGGATCTGTCCGCTGGAGGCACCGTGAGCCGGTGCCAAGTCCGCCATAATGCAAGCCGTGTTCCAAGGCTACAGCGCAGCGGTGGTCTCGTTGTATAGGGCAAATGCTGATGCCCGTCAGACCACATGCACGACCGGCCTGCGTCAACGCGACGGCATGGGACCGATCCGCGGGAATCGCGGCATAGGAGGGTGAACGGACCGGCGGCGGCCCAAGTTGCCGCTGCAGCCGGCTCCGGAGTGTCAATTGGGGGCTCGATGGGTATCTTTCTGGCGGTGGCCAACCGCAAGGGTGGCGTCGGCAAGTCGACGATTTCGGTCATGCTCGCGCACGCGTTCGCGGTGTGGGGCAATAAGCGCGTGCTGCTCGTCGACCTCGACGCGCAGTCGAACTCGTCGCTGATCCTGCAGGGCGGCGCGGGCTGGATCGAGGCGCAGAAGACCTCCAGGAACATCGCCGCGTACATCGAGGACAAGATGTACGCCATTGACCAGATCAAGATCCGCGACTACCTCGTCCATTTCGTCGGCGACATCGCCATGCCGGACGGCCGCAAGCCAGCGCTGTCGCTGCTGCCGGGCTCGCTGCGGTTCGAGGACATGCAGGACGAGCTGATCACGTACTATTCGCGCGGCACGGTGCCGTTCGCGCAGGCGAAGCTGCGTTGCGCGAGTCACTTCCGTCAGGCGCTGCAGTTCGCGGGGCCGCTCGCCGACGTGGTCATCCTCGACTGCGCGCCGGGTCTCTCGCACGCGACCTCCGCCGCGCTCGCGCTCGCCGACCGCGTGGTGGTGCCGTTCCGGCCCGATGCGGTGTCGGAGTTCGCCGTCGACCGGATCGCGCAGATCATCGAGGGCAAGAAATTCGACGACCTGATCGACATGGACCGCGAGCGTCGCCGCTACGTCTGCCTCGCCAACTACGTGCGTCCCGGCGGCCGCGACCAATCCTACATCGACACCATCTCGTTCAATCACCCGACACTCGCGACACGCCTGCCGCTCAACGCCGACGTCGCCAATGCGTTCGACTGGAGCGAGGAGCGCCAGACGATCGAGGAGAAGTATGCCGGTGCCATCGGCGGGCTGCGGGCGCTTTACGACGAGATCGCACCGTTGGCCGTCAAACGATAGGGATCGCCGCGCCATGTCACCCACCATCAAGAAATTCTCCGGCCCCGCGCTCGATCGCTACCTCGAGCGCTTCTTCGCGGCGGAGCCGG
>CAMDBL010000101.1 GCA_945889015.1 Devosia equisanguinis | reverse complement strand
ACCTACCGCCCCGCGCCCTGCGCCACCTTCCCAGCCAGCAGCGGGTCCACCATCGCGCGCAGCTCGGCGATGCCGATGACGGTCTTTACGAGCTTGCCGTTGACGAAGAAATTCGGCGTCCCGATCACGCCGAGCTTGCGGCCGCGATCCTTGACCCAGCGCAGCCCCTCGATCAGCGCCTTGTCCTGCTGGCAGGCGTCGAACTCGGCGCGCGTGATCCCGACCTGCTGGGCGACCTTGAAGATCGGATCGAGCCGGACCTCCTGGCTGACCCAGGCCGGCTGCTGCGCCATCAGCTTCGAATAGAGAGCGAAGTGCTTATCGGCCGGTGCACACCGCAACGCGATGGTCGCGGCACCCGACTGATGCCCGATCGGGAACTCGCGCAGGATGAAGCGCACCTTGCCGGTGTCGATGTACTCGCGCTTGAGGACCGGGAACGTCTCCGCGTCGAACTTGCGGCAATATGGGCACGTCATCGAGGCATACTTGATGATCGTGACCGGCGCATCTGCACGTCCCATCGCCCGCTCGGGCAGCGGACCGGTGAGCATGACGTCGGCGAGAGAGGGATTGGCGATCACCTCGCGTCCCCCGAAGCTCGGGCCGGTCTGGTCGCTGAACGGGCTGAACGCCGGCTTCTCCGGCGTGGCGCCCGTCAGCGTCAGGCCGCCGGCGCCACTCGCCGAGGCTTCCGTCGAGGCCCCGACCTGGGGCAGTCCCGCGCATCCAGCGAGTGCCGACAGCGTCAGAAACCCCAGTGCCGTCAGCGCCTTGCCCCAAGCCATGCGTGCGTCCCCTCGCGCCCCTCGACCTTGCCGGGATCAGCTCTTCAGCAGCGGATCGATCACCTTCTCGAACTCGGCGAGCGTCGGAGCGCCGGCGAGGCGCTTGCCGTTGATGAAGAACGTCGGCGTCGAGTTGACGGCGAACTTGTCGGCGGCGCGCGCCCGAGCCGTGGTGATGTTGTCGAGCAGCTTTTGGTCGGTGAGGCACTTGTCGAAGCTCTCCTGGGTGAAGCCCGCGGCCTTCACCACCTCGAACAGCTTCGGCACGGGATTGCCGCGCACCACCCAGGCGTCCTGCTGCTTGAACAGCGTGCCGATCAACTCCACCGACTTGTCGCCGCCACCCGCGCAGCGCGCCAGCATCGCCCCCGCTGCCGCCAGATTGTCGAGCGGGAACTCGCGGAAGATCATCCGCACCTGGCCGCTGTCGATATACTTCTTCTTGATCTCGGGCAGGACGGCGGTGTGGAAATGCGCGCAGTGACCGCAGGTCATCGAGGCGTACTCGACCACGGTCACCTTGGCGTCGGCCTTGCCGATCACCAGCTCCGGCAGCCCGCCCGCCTTCATCAGTTCGTCGACCGGCACCTCGGCGGCAGCCGGTGGGCGCTGCTGGGCAAGTGCTGGCGAGACGAAGCTTGCGGCGGCGAGCGCGCCCGCGCCGACGACCGCGCGTCGCGACCAGACGGTTTCCAAAAGCCGCAAAGCCGGCATGAACGTGCGATCGAGCTCTGACAAGACAGGCACTCCTCTTTCGACCGGGGCCGAGGCGCGTCCGGTCCGTGATCCTTTGTCGTGGCGCTCGGCGCAACCCTGCGGGCCACCGCCGCCCCACGCATTCCAGCCGCACTTAATCCATTCCCCGCCTGAATGCCAGCTGAAGCAGGCTCGCGCCGGCTTCACGCCTTCGCGACGAGATACCCGATCTCGCCACCCATCCGCTCGCGCACCCGCTCCAGGATGTCGCGCACCTCGCGCGGATGCAGCGGCCGGCCACTGGCCGCGATGGACCGCGCCTCCAACAGCCTCAGCTCCTCGAACAGCGGCTCCGCCGTCTTGTGCAGCATGGCGATGGTGCCGATGGTTCGGCGCTTCATGTTGATCGGCACTTTCGGGACGACGTCGGCCAGCATCTCCTTCGCCTCGTCCGACAGACGGCTCGCGAGCTTGCCGAATACGCCGATCAGCCGGATCACGAACGTCTCGTCGAAACGATAGCCATAGGCGTCCATCCATTCGAACAGCTTGTCCATCAGCATGTCCTGCAGGCGCAGGTCCGATGTGACGCGAAAGTCCCGCCATTCCGCCACCACGTCGAAATCCGGCTCGAGTTCGATGTCTCCAGGCGCGAACGTCTCCGTCGCGGTGACGCCGATCCGGTGGAAAAAGTCACGGTTCTTCATGTCCAGGCGCGTGGGAAAGGTCGGCAACTTGACCCGTCCCCGGCTCGCCACATCGAACGCCTGCCGCACCAGCTTGGAGCAGAACAGCCGGCGGTAGCCGTCCAGACGCATCGAGAAATCGTAGTGGATGCGCAGAAAAAAGTTCTTTCGGGAGCGCGCCACCCGCTCGCGGATGAAGCCCGACGCCCGCACCGCGAGTGCCGCATCGCGATGCCGGAACAGGATGGCGCGGCCGAGATCGTGACCGAGCGCGTGCTCGAGGGGGCTGACCACGGCGCCGTCCTCGATCAGCGCCTCCACCATCCAGGGCACGCCCGCCTCGTCGATGTGGATCATGCCCAGATGGCTGAACTGGCTGTCGATGTCGCCGATGCGGGCGATCGCGGCGCTGTTGTGCCGCATGCCGCGCATCAGCACCACGTCACCGTCCTGGAAGGTCAGAACATTCCCGGTGGCGAAGATCGGATTGACCTTCGTGTTCAGGTCCGAGCCCGTGAAAGCGGAAATCGTATGCGCGCCGTCTGCGAGCCGGGGATGGCCCAGGTGCACCTCGCTGATCATGTCCCCCGCATAGCGGCAGACCCCGAGCACGTCGCGCAGGGCCTTCTGCACCTCGCGGCTCATCAGGCCCTGGTAGCGCCACTCCGAGACACGAAACCGAGCCGCCAGGTAGAGATGGAAGATCGCCGCCAGCAGTTCCGGCGCCCCCTCACGCGTGGCGTCGACGTCGTAGGTCGCGAGATCGACACCGTACAGCGTCGCATGGATCTGCTTCAGCCGCGCCAACAACTCCGGCTCCGAGCCCACCGGCTCGTGCACCAGCGTTTCCAGCGCTGAAAAGTCGTTCCTGATCCGCGCTGGATGTTCGAGCGGCATCCCGATGCTCTCCCCTGGGGCAACTCTGCCCTGACACGCATCCTAGGCAGACATCTCGCCGACAGGAAGGCGACAAGGCTGCCCGTCCCCCGCCGGATCGGCAGCCCGAAACCCAAGCCGGAGGAAACTGCAATATGCCTCTTGCGGAACATCGAGCGAACGGCTAGGGTACGTTCATGGTTTGTGCAGCGAGTCCGTTTTGGCCCCCGTGGACCAGAACGTCGCGAATGCCCGGGGAGGGCACATGCTGACGCAGAAGCAGAAGGAATTGCTGCTCTTCATCAACGAGCGGCTGAAGGAGCAGGGCGTTCCGCCCTCGTTCGACGAGATGAAGGACGCCCTCGACCTCAGGTCGAAGTCTGGCATTCATCGGTTGATCACGGCCCTCGAGGAACGCGGCTTCATCCGCCGGCTGCCACACCGGGCACGCGCGCTCGAGGTGATCAAGCTGCCGGAGAACGAGCCCTCGGAGCAAGCACGGCGGCAGGGCTTTCAGCCCAGCGTGATCGAGGGCGATCGCGGCAGGTCCAGAGAGGTGGAGATGCCGTCGTCGACGATGATCGACAGCCGGACAGTGTCCGTGCCGGTCATAGGCCGCATCGCCGCCGGCGTCCCGATCAGTGCCATCCAGAACCACACCCACGACATCGCCTGCTCGCCCGACGTGCTGACCAAGGGGGAGCACTTCGCACTGGAGGTGAAGGGCGATTCGATGATCGAGGCCGGCATCCTCGACGGGGATACGGTGATCTGCCGGCGCTGCGACACGGCCGAGAACGGTGACATCGTCGTCGCCGTCGTCGACAAGGAGGAGGCGACGCTGAAGCGTCTGCGCAAGCGCGGCTCCACCATCGCCCTCGAGGCCGCCAACCCCGCCTACGAGACGCGCATCTTCGGCCCCGACCAGATCGACATCCAGGGCCGGCTCGTTGCGCTGATCCGGCGATATTGAGTGCAAGCTACGAACGCGGTCGGCATCTCGGCAGTGAGAGCGGGCGCGCGCGTTCTCGCCGCCTGTTTCGGCGGATCTGTCCGACCGAACCCAGGAACGGCGGGTTGCTTGGCGGCATGCTGACGACGGCGCGTGTCGCATCGGACAGGCCGCGACGCCCGCTCCAAGCGCCCGCGTCGCGCCCCCCCCGTCTACCCCCAAAGTCTCCCCGCTCACTCCTCGCCGCTCGCCGCTCCACCACGCGCCTCCCAGTCCTCGTCCTCGACCTCCGGACGCGGGCGCAGGCTCGGCACGCCGAGCAGACCGGCGGGGGCTGCGAAGGCACCGACACGGCTCACGGCCGGCGCCGTCTCCGACCGGCTGCGGCCGCTGGCGGGCTTCGTCCAGGGTCGCTCGCCCCGTAGCCCCGCGACCGTCAGCATTCTGACACCACCCCGCTCGATGAACAGAGCGTGCGCGCCGTGACGCCGCAGCGCGACGAAATCGACGACGGTCCCGCGCGCGCTACAGGCCGCATCCCGCGGCCATCGCAGCACCAACACGTCGGCCTTGGCGCAGTCGTCGGCGAGCGCGGCGGGATGCTTCGTCACCGCGACCATGCGGCCCTTCACCCGCGCGACACAGCCCGAGGGATCGCAGCGATAGCCGGCGCCGGTGGCGGCCTCGCGCGGCTGGCGTCCATCGCCGTCGTGCTCGAGCCAGCGGGTCAGCTCGTACTGGGAGCCCGCGATCGACAGCGCTTCCAGCCGCCCCGCCTCGCTGCGCACCGCGACGAGTGCGCCGTCCCGGCCGCCGACCAGGACATCGGGCAACGGCTCGGTCGGCGCCAGCGCCACTCCGGCCGCGATCGGGGCGAGCCCCAGGATGCGCCAGCGCGTCCGCCACAGGATCAGCCACAGTCCGCCCGCGAGCATCAGCAGGAACGCCGACGTCGCGATCGCCGGTAGATGGCCGACCGCACCCGGTAGCCCCGCCACGAGCCTCGCGCACCACACCATGCCCTCGACACCCAGTCCCATCAGCCACAGCGGTCCGGCCTCCAGCCCGAATGGCATGGCGACGAGGCTCGCCAGCGCCGCCGGCATCACCAGCAACTCGCATAACGGGATAGCCATCAAGTTGGCGAGGATGGCGTACTGCTGGCTCTTGTGAAAATGGAATGCGGCGAGCGGTGCCACCGCGATGCTGGCGACCAGCGTCGTCAGCACGATGCCACCGAAAAACAGCAACACGCGCATCACAACGCGCCGGCCGCTGCCGTCGCTCTCCCTCTCTCGTGCCCGGAGCGCCTCGTAGGTCGCGACCAGAGCCACGACCGCCGCGAACGACATCTGGTAGCCGACGTCGTGCAGGCTTTCGGGCATCACCACCAGAATGGCGAGCGCAGCCAGCGCGATGTTGCGCATCGCGACGGCCGGCCGGTCCAGAATGACGGCGAGGAACATGATGGTGATCATGATCCAGGAGCGCACCGTGGCACTCGACGAGCCGGAGATCAGCAGATACCCCAGGGCCGCGATCGCGGCTCCCGCCGCCGCCCACTTCTTGATTGGATAGCGCAGCGCCAGCCACGGCACGAGCGCCAGCGCCAACCGGATCGTGTAGAAGGCCGCACCCGCCATGATCACCATGTGCAGGCCCGAGATCGACAGGATGTGGAACAGGCCGCTGTCGCGGAAGGCGTTGTTGGTCGCCTCCGAGATGCTGCCGCGCTCACCGGTGATCAGCCCGTTGGCGATCCCTCCGGTCTCGCCGGGCAGTGCCGCGACAATTCTGGAGCCGATCGCCTGGCGTACGCGTTCGATCCGGGCCCAGATCCTCAGAGAGGCGGGCGGCGGCCCTGCTTCCATGTCGATCACCGGCTTCGACATGGAATAGCCGACGCCGCCGAGCCCCATGTACCAGGCCAGACGCGCGAAATCGTAGGCACCGGGCATCGCCGGCCCCGAGGGGGGAGCCAGGGTCGCGCGCACGCGGATGGCATCGCCTGGCTTCAGGCCCTTCAGCACCGTCATGGTGCGCACGCGAACGCGCTTCGGCCGCTCCTTGGCTTCCAGCGCACCGAGGCTGCGCACGTTGATGGTGAGCCGCTGCCCGCGCCCGGGCCTCGGCTCGACCAGCTCCACGAAGCCGCGCACCTCGACAGCATTCAGCTGCCGCGTCAGCACCGGTGCACGCACCCATTCCGTCCTGACCTTCGCCGCCGCGAGCCCGAGCGCGATCGTCACCAGCATGCCACCGACCACCGCCGCCGCGATCCCGCGCCGCCATACCACCCTGAGTGCGACCGCGGCCGCAGCCGGCGCCAGTGCCACGGTCATGCGCGGCTCGGCCGGTAGCAGGAAATAAATGCCGATGCCGAGCCCGAACAGCACGGGCACCCAGTAGAACCAGCGGTCCTGCTCGGCCTCCAAGCTCGCCTGCAGCCAGCTGAACGAAGCGCGCAATCCGATGAAGGCGCGGGCACCCCATCGGCGGCGGCGCCTGCCCGCGGCACCGCGACCGAGCCCCTGGCCCCGCCCCTCGCCTTCCGTGACCGCCGACACGCCAAACGCCTCTCGCCGCCCTATCAGCGATCATAACCAATGGCGGGGCGGGCGCACGCGGATATTCACGTGGCGTCGCGATGGCGGACACGACGCACCAGCGACAGTTCGTGCCGCGCTCAGCGAGCGGGGTGGCCGAGGCCGCGGACCGCGAGATAAATCGAGTAAAGCGACGTCTGCGCGGTCACATACAGACGGTTGCGCTTGTCACCGCCCCAGCAGAGGTTCGAGACCATCTCACCGATCGCAATCGAGCCGATGTGCGTCGCATCGGGGGCGTAGCAGCGCACACCGTCGCCGGCCGAGGTCCACACGTTGCCCTGCTCGTCGATCCGGAAGCCGTCGAACAGGCCGAAATCCATGCTGGCGAACACGCGTGGCCGCGCCAGCGACGCCCCGTCTGCACTGACATCGTAGGCGGTGATGGTGCGAGCCACGTCGGCGTGGGTGGCACCGGTGTCGGCGACGTAGAGGGTCTTCTCGTCGGGCGAGAACGCGAGCCCGTTTGGGCGGGCGAGGTCGGTGATCACCGCCGTCACAGAGCCGCTGCGAGGATCGAAGCGATAGACGTAGCAGCCACCGATTTCGGGCTTGGCCTCCTCGCCCTCGTAGTCGATGTCGATGCCGTAGGAGGGGTCGGAGAACCAGATTGTGCCGTCCGATTTCACGACCACGTCGTTGGGCGAGTTGAGCCGCTTGCCCTGATAGTGGGTCACGATCTGGTGGACGCGGCCGTTGTGCTCGGTGCGCGAGATCGCCCGGCCGCTGTGCTCGCACGAGACCAGCCGCCCCTCGAGATCGTAAGTGTGGCCGTTGGTATGGCGCGCGGGCTGACGGAACACGCCGACCGCGCCGCTCGCCTCGTCGTAGCGCAAGATCCGGTCGTTCGGGATGTCGGAGAACACCACGTATCGCCCGGCGGGGTAATATGCCGGTCCCTCGAGCCAACGCCCTCCGGTCCACAGCTTCTCGACCTTGGCGTGGCCGACGAACAATTTCGCGAAGCGCTTGTCCAGCACCGTATAGTCGTTCATAGCGTTTCTCCCCAACGGCTCGTGCAGCGATCCTGCCACGATGATGGAAACCGAAGAACTGCGCCGTTGCCGCAAGCGTGTGCCGATCTGCGGGCACCTCCTGCGACGTTGCCATTCTGCCGAGGAGACCAACCATGAACGTCGAGATCGAATACTGCGGCTCTTGAGGCTACGAGTCCGTCGCCCGTGAGGCGCGCACAGTTCTGCTGAGACGAAAGCCCGAGACCGTGGTCACGCTGAAACGCGGCAGCGGCGGCGTGTTCGACATCACCGTCGATGGCCACCTCGCCTACTCGAAGCGCAAGACTCACCGTTTCCCGACCGAGCGCGAAATCGCGGCGACGGTGGGTGCGTAGAAATGCGAGACAGCCGCGGGTCGCCCCCGGGAAGCGACCCGTGATCGACTAGCTTTTTGTGCCCCGGTGTCCTACCACGCGGTGTTGGCGGCGCGCTCGGGCGCCCCTTGCGATCATCGTGGACTGCATGAACCTCAACGCCCATTTCGCCGCTGCCATCGAGGCCGCGCTCACCGCGCTGAAAAGCGAGGGCGCGCTGCCAGCCGACCTCGAGGTCAAGACCATCGGCATCGAGCCGACGCGCGACCCGACGCACGGCGATCTCGCCAGCAACGTCGCCATGGCGCTGTCGAAGCCGGCCAAGGCGAAACCGCGCGATCTCGCCGAGAAGATCGCGGCCAAGCTCGCCGCTAACCCGGATATCGCCAAGGTCGAGGTGGCGGGGCCGGGTTTCATCAACCTCACCATCGCACCCCGCATCTGGCACGGGATCGTCAAGGACATCCTGACGGCCGGCGCGACTTACGGCCGCTCGCCCGCCAGCGGCACCAAGATCAACGTCGAGTACGTCTCTGCCAATCCCACCGGCCCGATGCACGTCGGCCATTGCCGCGGCGCAGTGTTCGGCGACGCGCTCGCTAACCTGCTCGACTTCGCCGGTTACGAGGTGACGCGCGAGTACTACATCAACGATGCTGGCGCCCAAGTCGACGTGCTGGCGCGCTCGGCCTTCCTGCGCTACCGGGAAGCGCTCGGCGAGACGATCGAAATCCCCGCAGGGCTTTATCCCGGCGCCTATCTGAAGCCGGTCGGCGCGGCGCTGGTCACGGAGCACGGGGCCAAGCTGCTCGACATGCCGGAAGCCGAGTGGCTGCCGATCGTGCGGGCGCGAGCGATCGAGCTGATGCTGGCCGCGATCAAGGACGATCTCGCCACACTCGCGATCCGGCACGACCTGTTCTTCTCCGAAGCCTCGCTGACCAAGTCCGGCCGCGACGAGATCGCCGAGACGATCGCGGACCTGCGCACGCGCGGACTGATCTTCGAGGGCCACCTGGCCCCGCCCAAGGGCGAGAAGAACGACGACTGGGAGGACCGCGAGCAGACGCTGTTCAAGGCGACCGACTACGGCGACGACGTCGATCGCGCGCTGGTCAAGTCGGACGGCAGCTACACCTACTTCGCCGCCGACATGGCCTATCACCGCAACAAGCTGAAGCGCGGCTACAAGCAACTCATCAACGTCTGGGGCGCCGATCACAAGGGCTACATCAAGCGCATGCAGGCGGCGGTCGATGCGCTGTCGGGCGGAGCGATGAAGCTCGAGGTCAAGGTGTCGGAGATGGTCAACCTGCTGCGCGACGGCCAGCCGGTGAAGATGTCGAAGCGGGCCGGCACCTTCGAGACGTTGCGCGACGTGGTCGACGAGGTCGGCCGCGATCCCGTGCGCTTCATGATGATCTACCGCTCGCCGGAGATGAAGCTCGACTTCGACTTCGCCAAGGTCACCGAGCAGTCGAAGGACAACCCGGTGTTCTACGTGCAGTACGCCCACGCCCGCTGCGCCTCGGTGTTCAGGCAGGCCGCGGAGGCGATGCCCGGGCTCGATCTCGCCGCGGCGAAAGCAGCCGATCTTTCCGTGCTGGCCGACGCGGGCGAGTTCGAGTTGATCAAGCGCCTCGCCGGCTTCCCGCGCCTCGTCGAGACCGCCGCGCGCGAGCACGAGCCGCACCGGATCGCGTTCTACCTGTACGAGATGGCGTCTCTGTTCCACGCTCAGTGGACACGAGGCAACGATTCGCCACATTTGCGCTTTATCCAGCCCTATGACCGGGCATCGACCGCAGCTCGGCTGGCGCTTGTGGGAGCCACGCAGCAAGTCATTGCTTGTGGGTTGAGCGTCCTCGGGGTGCAGGCGCCGCTTGAAATGCGCTAAGCTCTGATTCCCTGCTGGAAGTGCAGGTAACGGGTGCGAGGGTTCCGACGATGTCACGGCCGACCAATCCTGGAGTTCCCGCCGGCGGCCCCCCTCTGCCGAGACGACAGCCCGAGCCTCACCCCCAGCAGCCCGCTTGGCCGCCACCGCCGCAGGGCGTTGCCGCGTGGCCCCCCCAGCAGCCATCGCAAACCTACGCTCAGCCGCCGCAGCCGACCTACGCGCCGCAGCAACAGCCAGCGGCAGCCGATCCTTACGGCGCCGCCTCCTATCATTATCCGCAAGGCCAGCAATCGGCGGATCCGTATCTGCAGCAACCACCACGTCCGGCCGGATACGCCCCCCAGTTCGAGCGCTTCAACGGAGCGCCCAATCAGCAGCCACCGCAGCAGGCGCCGCAACAGGCGCCGCAACAGGCGCCGCACCCGCAGGCGGCACGTCAGCCGCCGCCTCCGCCGCGCCAGCCCGATCTGCCGCCCGACTTTCGTCAGGGTGGCTATCATGTGCCCGAGGATGCTCATTACGCCCCGGCCCGCACCGAGCAGCCGCGCACGGCGCCGCCGCGCATGCAGCCCCAGGCCGCGCCCCCGCCGATGCATCGCCAGCCCGATCCACAGCTGCGCGGCACGATCGCCGACCAGTGGCCGACGGCGGCAGCGCCCCGCCCGGCTCCTCCGCCACAACCCGAGACGCGGGGCTACGGCCTCAGCTCCTACGATCCGCAGGGCGGCATCGGCTCTCTCGGCGAGCCACCATCTCAGCAATCGCATCGCCATTCCATCGGTCGCGCCGCTGACTGGCCTGGCCAAGCGCCGATGCAGTCCGATCAGCGCTTCGCCGCGCCTCAGCCCGACCCCCAGATGGATCTCGGGGGCTATGCCGGACAGCAGTACGCCCCAAGCCAGCCAGCAGGCCGTGCCGTCGTCGCCGAGCAGGATTATGCCCAGGACGACGCGGAGTATGATGACGAGCCGCCACGCCGCTCGAGGGGACTGCTGATCGTCGGCGCCCTGGTGGGTGCGATCGCGCTCGGCGGCGGCCTCGCCTACGGCTACAAGACACTCCTCGGCTCCCCGACCAACGGCAAGGCGCCGCCGATGATCAGAGCCGACAAGTCACCGGCCAAGACGCAGCCGACCGATCCCGGCGGCAAGCAGTTCGCTGGCCAGACCATGAAAGTGATGAACGGCCGCCTCACCGACGGCAGCGACAGCACCTCACAATCGTCGTCGACCAGCGAGGACGGCGTGCGCTCGGTCAAGACGCTCGCGATAACACCACCCGGCAGCACCGCGGTGCAACAGCCCGCGACGGGCGGTCCGCCCGGCCCCGTGGCGATGCCCGGCGTCTACGTCATCGATCCGTTGCGCCGCGCACCGCCGCAAGCCTCTCCGCAGCAACAAGCCTTGATGGCCCAGCAGCCGCAACTCGCGCCTCCGGCCCCGGCGCCTCAGGCACCGCGAACGATTACGCTGCCGCCTCCGTCACGCGCGGAAGCGCCGTCGCCTCCTGCCGCTCCGGTGACGCCCGTCGCCAAGGCGCCACCGCGCGTTGCGGTTGCAACGACAGCGCCGATTTTGAAGAAACCGGTTCCGCGCCCCCCGGCTAGCGCCGCTGCGCCGCCTTCGGGCGTGGGAGCGGGCGGCGGACGCTACGTCGCCGTGCTCTCCTCGCAGCGCTCCTCCACCGACGCGCTCGCCAAGTTCGCCGACCTGCAGCAAAAATATAGCGCGTTGCAGGGCCGCTCGCCGTCCGTGCAAGAGGCCAATCTCGGGGAGAAGGGCACCTATTACCGCCTCGTCGTCCCCGCGGGTCCGAAGGAGCAGGCGAGCGCGCTGTGCGGCGAATTGAAGGCCGCCGGTCATTCGGACTGCTGGATCAAGACGCAGTGAGGTGCCCCGAGGTATGCCTCGGCGCCTGCTCCAAGATCGGCGCGCCGGCGAAGACCCGGCAGGCCTGAGTCCCGCCCCATGCTGAAAGCCTTCATCACCGGCCTCGCCGGGCTGACGCTCGCTCCCGACGAGGCGCGCTTCCTTGCCGCAGAGAAGCCGTGCGGCGTTATATTGTTCGCGCGCAATTGCCGATCGCACGAGCAGATCCGGACGCTCGTCGCAGACGCTCGGACCGCCATCGGCTCCGATCGTGTGTTGATCCTGACCGACCAGGAGGGCGGTCGCGTCCAGCGCCTGCGCCCGCCACTCGGCCGGGCCTTGCCGCCCGCCGCAGCCTACGGCGCGTTGTATGGCGGCGATCCCGCCGGCGCACTGGCTTTCACGTGTGATGTCGCGCACCTGTTGGCTGAAGACCTGCGCGCTCTGGGCATCGACACCGATTGCGCGCCGGTACTCGACGTTCCCGTGCCCGGCTCGCACGGTATCATCGGCGACCGCGCGTTCGCGGACACGCCAGCACCGGTGATCGCGCTGGCGGAGGCCTTCGCAGACGGTCTCATGCGCGGCGGCGTGCTGCCCGTCGTCAAGCATGTCCCGGGCCACGGCCGTGCCACCAAGGACAGCCACCTCGATCTGCCGGTGGTGAGCACCCCTGCGGCGGACCTGACGTACACGGATTTTGCCCCGTTCAAGGCACTGGCCCGGATGCCCGCGGCAATGACCGCTCACGTCATCTTCTCGGCGTTCGACGCCGAAAGGCCCGCCAGCGTCTCGGCGCTGGTCCACCAGCGCGTCATCCGCGGCGAGATCGGCTATGATGGCCTGCTGATGAGCGACGACCTCAACATGCATGCGCTGTCGGGCTCGCTGTCCGCGCGGGCCGAGGCCGTGCTGCGCGCCGGCTCCGACCTGGCGCTACACTGCAACGGCAACCTGGCGGAGATGCGCGAGATCGCGACGGCCGTCCCCCGGCTCGACGGCTACGCGCTTCGCCGCTTCGAGGCGGCGCAGGCGGTCACGCGCGCACCGAAGCCGCTCACCGAGGCTCGCCGCGCGACGATCTCGGCTGAGCTCAATGATCTGTTGGCAATGCGCGGCAACCGGTCTGAATCGGTATAGAATCAGCCGCCATGAGCGCCGACGAGACCAGCGATGCCGCCGAGGCTATCTCGGCCTGGGAGGCCCCCGACACCGACGCGGAGCGATCCGCCGAGGAGGCGCTGCTCGTCGACGTCGCGGGCTTCGAGGGCCCGCTCGACCTGCTGCTGGCGCTGGCCCGCACGCAGAAGGTGGACATCGCCCGCATCTCGATGGTGGCGCTGGTCGACCAGTACCTGAAATTCATCGCCGAGGCCGAGAAGCTGAGGCTCGAGCTCGCCGCCGACTATCTGCTGATGGCCGCCTGGCTGGCCTTCCTGAAGTCCCGGCTGCTGCTGCCTCGCGAGGTTTTGAAGCCCGACGAGGTGTCGGCGGAGGAGTTGGCCAGGCGGCTGGCCTTCCGCCTGCAGCGCCTCGACGCCATGCGGACCGCGGCAGCCCAACTGATGACCCGCAAGCGGCTCGGCCGCGACGTGTTCGGCCGGGGCATGCCCGAGCCGATCCGCACGCTGCGAGAGACCCAGTACACCGCCACCATCCACGATCTGCTCAAGGCCTACGCCGACCAGCGCCGGCGCACGATCAAGGTCACGCACGTGGTCAAGGCGCGGCACGTCTGGTCGATCAAGGATGCGCGGGGGCAACTCGCCCGCCTGATCGGTGACACCGGTTCAGACGGTGGCTGGGTGCAGCTCGACCTGATGCTGGAAAAATATCTGCCGAGCCCGGAGCTCGGTAAAACCGCCCGGGCGAGCTCGTTCGGTGCCACGCTCGAAATGACGCACGAAGGCAAGATCGATTTGCGCCAAGAGGCGCCGTTCGGACCAATCTTCCTGCGGGCGCGCGCCACCGGCGCCGATGGTGCGCGTCAGGGTTAACAGCAGGCAAGTGGCTATGCCGGCGTGTGATTCCGGTTGCAAGGCCGCGTCCGGAACCACACTTTGCAGCGCATGAGGACGGAATGCCGAGGCGAGCACGGGTGGCCGACGAGCCGGAGAACGACGACGAAGGACATGGCGGCGGCGAGGGCGAGTCTCTCGAGGCGACGGCCCTCGCGCGACTGCGCGATATCGGTGCCCGGATGGAAGCCGAGATAGCGGCGAGCGCGTCCGATACCCTTTCCGGGCCAAAACACGAGCGCCCGACCCCACCGGGGGGAGAGCCAGGCAGCGAGGAAGCGGCGCCTCAGAGCCAGCACGAGCACCTGCGCATTCTCGAGGCGATGCTGTTTGCGGCCTCGGCACCACTCGACGAGGCCGACCTCGCGTTGCATCTCAAAGGATCGCACGACCTGAAGGCCCTGTTGGGGGAGCTCCAGGCCACCTATGCGGCGCGCGGCGTCAATCTCGTCCGGGTCTCCGGCAAATGGGCGTTCCGGACGGCAGAGGATCTGTCCTGGCTGCTCGAAAAGCACGCCGTCGAGGAGAAGCGGCTGTCGCGCGCGGCCCTCGAGACGCTGTCGATCATCGCCTACCACCAGCCCGTCACCCGTCCCGAGATCGAGGAGATCCGTGGCGTCACCACCTCCAAGGGCACCCTCGACGTACTGCTCGAAGCCGGCTGGATCCGGCCGCGCGGCCGGCGCCGGGCGCCCGGCCCGCCCTTGACCTTCGGCACGACGCCAGCGTTCCTGGAGCACTTCGGGCTCGACGCGGTCGGCGACCTTCCGGGCCTCGCCGAACTCAGGTCCGCCGGCCTGCTCGACGGCATCCTGCCCCCGGACTTCCGGGTGCCGAGCCCTCAGGACGTGGCGGCGCTGATGCCGGACGAGATGCCGCTGGACGCCGACGACGGCGAGCCGGCCCAGGCCGAGATGGAGCTTGACGAGCCGGAGACCGACGACGATGGGTCCGAGGAGCAAGCCGGCACCGCGGACCACCAGACCGAGGACGACAACGGCGATCCACCGGAAACCTGAGTCCCGTGCTAGTGACGTGCCGATGAAAGGGAGCGATCATTCGAGGTGTCCGTGGGTTTCACGTCGTGGCTGAAACGCAAGGCCGGCAGCACGGCCCTTCCCGCGCCGGCGCTCACATCTGCTCGCCCGCGTGCGGCCGCGACGTTCGCTGCCCGGTTGCGGTTCGACATGGTCGAGCGCCGCTATGGCGACCATCTCGCGCTCGCCGGCTTCAGCTTGGATATCGCGCCCGCCGAGGTGGTCTGCCTGCTCGGCCCCTCCGGTTGCGGCAAAACAACGCTGCTCAGGATCACCTCGGGTATCGAGAAGCCGTCGGCCGGCCGCGTACTGATCAACGAGCGCGAAGTCGCCGGGCCTGACCGCTTCGAGCCACCGGAGCGGCGGGGCGTCGGTCTGATGTTCCAGGACTTCGCCTTGTTCCCTCACCTGACCATCCTCGACAACGTCGCCTTCGGCCTGAAGGCGCTGCCGCGCGAGGAGGCCCATCGCGAAGCGCTCGCCGGCCTCGCCCGCGTCGGGCTGGAGCGCTATGCGCCGCTTTATCCGCACGTGCTGTCCGGCGGACAGATGCAGCGCGTCGCACTCGCCCGCGCGCTGGTTCCCCGTCCCGCAGTGGTGCTGATGGACGAGCCGTTCTCCGGCCTCGACGTGCAACTGCGCGACAGCATGCAGGAGGAGACGCTGACGCTGCTGCGCGAGACGCGGGCCACCTCGATGATCGTCACCCACCATCCCGAGGAGGCGATGCGCCTCGGCGACCGCATCGCGGTCATGCGCCGCGGCCGGCTGATCCAGATCGGCAAGGCCGAGCAATTGTATCGCGACCCCGCCGATCTCTTCGTCGCCCGCCTCTTTTCCGAGATCAACGAGATCCCATATCGGGTGCAGGGCGGAGTGATCGAGACGCCGATCGGGCGGATCGCGGCGCCTGACGTCGCGGAAGGAGGGCGCGCACTGCTCTGCATCCGCGAGCGTGGGATGCGCTTGGCGCGAGCGGGAGCGGGAGCCGGAGCCGGATTGCCCGGCCGGGTGATCAGGGTCAAGTTTCTCGGAGACGTCGGCCGGCTCGAGATCGGCGTCCAAGGCTTCGATCAGGCGCTGCAGGTGCGGGCACGCGAGAGTGACGGCTTTGCCCAAGGTGCGGAGGTGGCCGTCGACATCGATCGGACGCGGGTGCTGGTCTTTCCCGCCGACGAGGTGGAATTGGATTGAGCCAGAACGGCTTAACCGTCATTACAGGGCTAAGGAGCCTTGCTTGCCCGTCAGGTGCGTTTCTGCGATATTGCCCGAAGATCACGGCCCGCGAGACGGGCGTCAAGGAGTAGAATTGACATGGGTAGCTTGAGCGTCTGGCACTGGCTGATCTTCCTGGTCGTGGCCCTGCTCATGTTCGGTGGCAGCGGCAAGATCTCCTCGATCATGGGCGATGTCGCCAAGGGCATCAAAAGCTTCAAGAAGGGCATGTCGGAGGACGACGACGAGACCGCGAAGCCCGCGGCGCCCAAGTCGATCGACCCGCCGGCGGCTAAACCGGCTGAGACGATCAGCCAGCAGGGCAGCAAGACCAGCTGACAGGCCAAGTGAAACGCGGCCGCGGCCGAGCGTTGCGACGGCGCCGCCCGGCCGACCTTGGCCCGGA
>CAMDBL010000100.1 GCA_945889015.1 Devosia equisanguinis | reverse complement strand
GGCGAGCAGCCGACGCTCGGCCAGGTCGTCACCGCCGGCCTTGCCGCACGCGGGCAGATCGCCTTTTTCGGCGCCGTACTGCTGTTCCTCTTCATGCTCTGGCTGCAGCTCGCGATCCTGCTGCTGATGCTGTTCCTCGGTGCCAGCGTGCTGCCGCCGCCCGACCAGTTCATGCACACGCTGCTGTTCACCACCAGCGGGCTCGGTCTGCTGATCGTTGGCACGACGGTCGGTGGCTTGATCGCAGCCGTCGTGTTCGCGACCACCGCCTTCGCGGTTCCGTTGCTGATGGACGCCGAGGTGGATGCGGTGACCGCGGCCAAGGCCAGCATTGCAGCGGTTTTGCGCAATCCCAAGCCGCTGGCGCTGTGGGCCGCGCTGATCGTCTGCCTGATGGCGGCAGGCTTCGCCAGCATGCTGCTGGGGCTTGTGGTGGTGTTTCCGCTGATCGGCCACGCCACGTGGCATGCCTACATGGACGTCTACGGCACGCCGCGCAGCGCTTGACGCGATGCGCGAACGGCCGCCCGCATTAGCGTGATCACGCGGGCTTCTCGCCCGCGGCCGACGTGAACTCGTAGGTCTTGACGCGATGGGAACTCTGACTGAGCAGTGTGCGCGTCGCGATCGACTGCTGAGCGGGCGTCGTGGAACGGACAACGATGGTGATCGTGCCCGCCGCGAGATGCTCTCCGAAGTCCGGGCGTTGCGCGGCCTGCAGCGATCCCTCACCGCCGGCCAGTGCGCCTCGCTGGAGGCAGGCCAGACTTTCAAACAGCGGCCCCGACGTCGCCGCCACCGAGCCATCGCCTGATGCGCCAGGCCAGATCTCGAGACGCTGCATCAAGTGACGGAAACTGGGGCTGGCAGCGCCATGATCGCGGGCGATCCCGGCCAGGGCAGCCAATGTTTCGGTGCGGGCGAGCAGGCAGAGCTGATCGCAGGACAGCCCCGCCACCGACAGGGCTTCGACCGCGCGCCGCAAGCTCTGTGGCTCGTCGAAAGTGGCCACCGCCAACCGGAAATGGTCGCCGTCCCGGGTCATCGTGGATACATCGCGCACTGGCGAGACGCCCGCCACTCGAACGGTGCCGGCCATGAGCACGGCCGGGTTGATCGCTGGCCCAATGCCCGTTCCGTCGCTCGGCGACGCTGGGAACCGGATCCGATGGGCCAATCCGTCGGCATGAGACGTCCCCGACATGATCTGAGACCTGCTCAGTGAGTCCGGCCTTCGGCGAACTCCTCGAGCGACGCAGGATCCACGATCGTGACCAGCACGCTTTGCGCGAGGTCAATCAAGCCTTCTGCTCGCAGTTTCGTGAATGTGCGGCTCACCGTCTCGATGGTCAGACCGAGAAAATCCGCGATGTCGTTCCGCGTCATCGGCAGCACGAACTCACGAGGATCCTCGCCCCTGCGGGCGTTGCGCCGCGACAGGGCCACGAGAAAGGATGCGACGCGCTCCATTGCTGTGCGCTGGCTGACCGTCATCAGCAACTCGCGCGCAGCAAGCAACTCGCGCGAGATCGCCTCGTACAGCTTCATGCCGAGCAGGGCGTCGTCGCGCATCACTTGGCGCAGCGTCACCACCGGCATCAGGCGGATACGGGCCCGGCTCGTCGCCTGGGCGTTGCATCCATGCTCATGCATCGCGCCAAGCCCGATGAAGTCGCCGGGATAGGCGAAGTCGATGACCTGGCGGCGCCCGTCGGACAGCATTTTGTAGATGCAGACGTGGCCGGCCTCGACCTGATAAACGTGGGTGACCGCATCGCCTTCGCGGAACACATGCTCCTTGGCCTCGAACGTACGGGTGGGGCCTGCGATGCCGCGCAGCTCCAGCCCATCGGCATCGGGCGAGCGCTTGGGCGCAAAGCCGGTCGTATGGTCCACAGTCCCGGCATCGTTCGCGTAGGCGGTCGCCAGCATCTGAAGTCCCCTGTCGGTTGATGAACGGCCTTCAATCTCGTTGTGCCAACCTGGACATCCACCGCTCTGGCACGATGACGGGCTCGTACGAGTGTGTGAGATTGTGTAACAAGGTCGGGTCATCCCCCCGCCCCGTGCCACCTGGAGGTCGCTCCTCGCCATGCCCGCAGCCCAAGCGACAGCCCACATCCTGGTCGTCGACGACGACGAGGCCGTGCGCGAGCTTCTGCGCGACTGCTTCGAGCTCGAGGGCTACGCCGTCACCGAGGCGAAGGACGGGGCCGAGCTGAACGCCCGCCTCGCGGAGAAGCGCGTCGACCTGATCACGCTCGATTTGAAGCTCGGCGGTGAAAACGGGCTCGACATCGCCCGCCAGGTCAGATCCCACACCAACGTCCCGATCGTCATGATTTCAGGCAAGGGCGATCCGATCGACCGCATCGTCGGGCTCGAACTCGGCGCAGACGACTACATCACCAAGCCGTTCCACGTGCGCGAGGTGTTGGCCCGGGTCCGTGCCGTGCTGCGCCGCTACGAGGCGAGCGCGGCAAGTGGCGCTCACGAGACTGCGGCCGGCGGGGCGGCTGGCGACGAGCGGTTCGGGTTCGGCCCGTGGACCTTGGACACCGGGCGGCGCGAACTGCGCGCGGCAACCGGCGAGGTGCAGGATCTCACGACCGCCGAGTACAACATGCTCGAGATGTTCGTGCACCGGCCGAGCCGGGTGATGTCGCGCGACGCGATCATGGACCTTCTCAAGGGCCACGAGTGGTCGCCGTTCGATCGCTCGATCGACTCGCTGATCGTGCGGCTCAGGAAGAAGATCGAGCCCGACACCGAAAACCCCACGCTGATCAAGACCGTGCGCGGCGTCGGATACGTCTTCGCGGCCGACGTCCGCAAGGCGTGAGAAGGGGTTGCGCGCAACGGACGGCACCTCCTAGCGAGCCAGACCGGCTCAAGCCTTCGCCATCGCTCTCAGGTCGACGCGACGCACCTTGCCGGTGATGGTGGTCGGCAACTCGGCGATGAACTCGATGCGGCGCGGGTACTCGTGTGCGGCGAGCCGCTCCTTCACGTAGGCCTGGATCTCCGCCGCCAAGGTCGCATCCGGCGTGACACCGGGCATCGCCACCACGAACGCTGCCACTGTTTCACCCCGCAGCGGGTCGGGCACGCCGACGACACCCGCGAGGGCGACGGCTGGATGCTTCATCAGGCACTCCTCGACCTCCGAGGGCCCGATCCGGTAGCCGGCCGAGTTGATGATGTCGTCGTCGCGGCCCTGGAACCAGAAATATCCCTCCTCGTCCTTCACCGCGATGTCGCCGAGCAGGCACCAGTCCCCCCGGAACTTTTCCGCCGTCGCCTCGGGCTTGCGCCAGTATTCGAGGAACATCACGGGATCGGGCCGGCGCACGGCGACGATGCCCGGCGTGCCCGGCGCCAGCACGTGGCCCTCGTCGTCCACCACCTCGACGGCGTGACCGGGGATGGCCCGCCCCATCGAGCCGGGACGTACGGGAAAGAGCGGTGCCGAATTGCCGACGACCAAATTGACCTCGGTCTGGCCGTAGAACTCGTTGATGGTGAGCCCGAAAGTCTCGCGGCCCCACCCGATCAGGTCGGCGCCGAGCGTCTCACCGCCTGAGCCGAGAGAACGCAGATCATAGGCATGACGCTCGCGCGGAGCTTCGACCTGCCGCATCAGGCGCAGCGCGGTCGGCGGCATGAACACGTTGCGCACGCCGTGCCGGGCCATGAACTGGAACGCCCATTCGGGATCGAACTTGGCCCGCGCCGAGCCGACCACCGGCACGCCGTGGAACAGCGAGGGCAGCAGCACGTCGAGCAGGCCTCCGGCCCAGGCCCAGTCGGCGGGCGTCCAGAATCGATCACCGGCCTGCGGAAAGAAGTCGTGCGGGATCACCACGCCGGGGAGATGACCGATGACGACACGGCCGCCATGCAGCACGCCCTTCGGTTGGCCGGTCGTCCCCGACGTGTACATCAGGATCGCGGGATCGTCGGGCCCCGTATCGGCGTTTTCGCGGCGATCAGAGGCGGCGTCGAGCAGGGTGGCGAAGGCGTGAACGGCTGCGCGGCCCGCTTCCCCCTGCGCAGCCAACGCAATACCAGCCGATCCGCGTGTCCCCTCTCCCTCCACCGCAAGGTCGGACGGGGCCGCCAACACCACATGTTTCAGCGTCTCGATCCCGCGCACGGCGTCCTCGATCCGCTCGAACGCTGCGGCAGTCGTCAGCAGGACGCAGGCGGCGCTGTCGGCGAGGCGGAACTGCAGGGCATCCGGGCCGAACAGGTTGAACAGCGGCAGCGCGATGGCCCCGAGCTTTTGCACTGCGATATGCGCGATCACGCTCTGCGGGCACTGCGGCAGGTGGATGCCGACGACCACGCCCCGGCTCACGCCAAAAGCTGCCAGGGCATTCGCTAGCCGGTTGGCCGAACGCTGCAACCGGCGGAAGCTCCAATTCTCGACGCCGCCGTCGGCCTGCTCATGGATCAAAGCCGTCGCGGTCGGCGCCGCCTCGGCGTGGCGATCGCAAATGGCGGTGGCGACGTTGAAGCGGGCCGGCATCTCCCAGCGGAAGGTCGCGCAGGTCTCCTCGTAGCTGGCGCCGCCGAGATGCATCCGCTCCCCCCGCCACTAGCGTTTCGGCTTGCCACCCGGCAGGATGACGAAATCGTTCCGATCGCGTCCGACCGACAGCTCGCGCAGGCGCGGCGAGTTGCGCTTGAAATGCTCACTCGCCTGGTGCGCCGCGATCGCCGCCTCGTCGTCGTAGACTTCGTAGATGAAGAAGCGCGTGGGATCGTTCGGGTCGGCGGCGACGTCGAACTGCCGGCAGCCCGGCTCGTTGTCGAGCGAGTCCCTGGCGTGCGCCAGCAGCACAGCGCGGAACTCGTCGAGCTTGTCGGCCCTGGCGGTGAAGACAACGGAGATGATGCGCATCACGCGTGTCCTCCCGGATGGGTCGGCGTCGCCGGCGGCGGCAGCGGCCTGTCGGAGATCAGCTCGTAGGTGAGCACCCGGCGCGAGGCGGTCCACGGCTCGATCAGGATGGCGACGTCCGAGTACTGCTGGGTCTCCTGATAAGCCCTGTAGGCCGCCTCGTCGTCGAACAGGGCGTAGATCAGGAAACTCGCGGGATCGACGGGATCGGCGCAAATATCGACGCGCACACATCTCTCGACCTTGTCGCGCGCGAGCTTGGCATGCAGCAGCAGCGCGTCACGCAGCGCGGCCCGATGCTCGCGCTTGCCTTCCAGGAACACGACGGCAACGAACATGACGACCCCATGTCTCCAGCGGCGCACGGACCCGCCCCTCGACCGGCGCTCGCCGCGACACGCATTCAACGGCGGCCTGGAAGATAAGGCAAGGACGAAGCGGCGCGTCCGCCATGGATGTCGGACCCTGGGTTGTGATCTGGCGCCTGCCTACACCAGTCCCTTCACCTTCAGCGCCTCGATCGCTTCCGTGCTCATCCCCAGCAGCCCGCCATAGACGTCGGCGTTGTGGGCGCCGATCGCCGGACCGGGCCATCGGATCTGGGCATCGCGGTCGAGCCCATCGACGACAGGAACGACGCCTGGATGCAGCAGACGGCCGAAGGCGGGATCGTCGACCTCCGTCACCATCCGGCGCGCCCGATACTGCGGGTCCGAGGCGATGTCGGCGACGGTGTAGACCTTGCTCGCGGGGATGTTCGCTGCCTCGAGTCGCCCCAGCACGTCGGCGATGTCGAGGCCCGCGGTCCACACTCCGATCAGGCGATCGAGCTCCGCGACGTTGGCGAGCCGGGCCGGGTTGTCACGAAAACGCCCATCGTCGGCGAGCTCGGGCGTTCCCATGGCGCCGGCGAGCGTGCGGAACAGTGGGTCGGAGTTGGCCGCGATCAGCACCCAGCCGCCGCCCCGGCAGGGATACGCGCTGGTCGGCGCCGAGCTGGTCATGCCCGAGCCCATCGGCTGGCGGACGGCGCCGGTCAGGGCATACTCGGGCAGAATGCCTTCCATCAGCGACAGCACGGCTTCGCCCAGCGCCACGTCGATGACGCGCGGCTCGGTGCGGCCCGACGCACGCTGGTCGATGATGGCAGCGAGCGCGCCCAGCGCCCCGTAGAGCCCGGCGACGCTGTCGCCGACACTGACGCCGGTGCGCGGTGGCGGCAGCTCGGTGGTGCCCTTGGGGTAGTCGGTGAGATAGCGCAGCCCGCCTTTGGCTTCCCCGATGACGCCGAAGCTCGCCTTGCCGGCTTCGGGACCGTCCTGGCCGTAACCTGACACGCGCACGATGGTGAGCCCGGGCTTGGCCTTCGCCAGCACCTGCGGCCCGATCCCCCATTTCTCGAGTTGGCGCGGACGGAAATTCTCGACCACCGCGTCGCACTGCCCAACGAGGTGCAGCAGGATCTCGCGCGCGGAGGGATCGCGCAGATTGAGCGTCACCGATCGTTTGTTGCGGCCGTGCACGCTCCACCAGATCGAGCAGCCGTTGGCCTGCGCGCCCCAGCCGCGCACGGGATCGCCGCTGCCCGGCGGCTCGATCTTGATCACGTCGGCGCCGAGATCGGCGAGAACGCGCGTCGCGAACGGAGCGGCGATGAAATGGCCGAGTTCCAGGACACGGATCGAAGACAGCAGCGGCGTGACGGGCGTGGGCGAGGACATCGAGGGGCAGCTCCGTGATCGGTACCCCCTCACCTAAAGGTTTGCCACGTCCGGCTCAACGGCCGCGTCGGCCGGCACCCGGCAGCCTTACCGAGCCTTTGCGATCACCGCGGGCAACGAAGCCGGAAGAGGGACGGACGGCCGCGGAGCAGCGGGTCTCCCATTCGCTAAGAACCCACCTCGACTTTTCGACGAAATGGCGAGCCAGCCGCAATCATCGGCTAGCCCTTCTCCACGAGCGAAAATGACATATCCAGTGCAGGCGGCTAGACAAAGGTCGCGACAGGTCGAAACCGCCCCCGCTTTTCGCCAAGCGGGAGGCGGCCACCCAGGTCCCGCCCGGCGCGCTCCCACGCTCGGGTGGGGCCGTCGCCGCGTTCAACCGGCCGCCGCCGCGACCAGCCCTTCGAGCGCCGCGCCCATCGCCTTCAAGGCCTCGCCCTGCGGCTTGCCCTTGATGCCGTGACGCGATTTCAGCGTTCGCGGCGCGGTGTAGCCGATCCAGGTCTTGCCCTTGTCGTCCTCCCAGACCAGCACCTTCATCGGCAGGTCGAGGGCCGCAGTGCGGCTCGCCTGCATCAGCGGTGTGCCGAGCTTGGGATTGCCGAACAGCACCACCTCGGTCGGCTTGAGGTCGAGTCCGTTCGCCTTGGCGGCTGCGGCGTGATCGATGCGGGCGACCGGCTTGATGCCCTTCGCCTCCAGTGCGGCGACGAGCTTGTCCATCGTCACCTTGGCCGTATGCGGACTGGCACGCGTCACGAGCTTGTCGCGGGCGACGGCCGAGCCCGCGAGCATCACGGCGAACACGGCGGCGAGCAGAAGTCTCATGCGATCATCTCCGGCATTGTGGTGAAGGCGGGTGCAGACGGCCGGGCCCGACACCCGACCGGCAGACAACGACCGTGGCCGGACTAGCCGCCCACGGCAAATCAATTGCCGTTCACGCAGCCGTGACGCCGCCGGCTATTTCGCCTTGTCGAACTTCACGATCTTCGAGATCGCCGGCACCACGTTCGCGCCGATCGCCGCGAGTCGCTTCTCGATGATCGGCGGCAAGGTCACGTCGTCGCGCGCATCGGGTGGGCCCGAAATGATCGTCATCAGCACGCTGTCCTTGCTGTCGACGTTGCGGAAGCCGCGATAGACCATCGGTGGGCAAGAGAACGTGTCCCACTTCTCGAGCACCACGGTCTGCTGGCCTTCGTCGCCGACAGAGAACTCCCACCTGCCGTCGAGGCAGACGAACGTCTCGAACGTCGAGCTGTGATTGTGCAGGCAAGGCCCCTGTCCGGGCGGACACACAGAGACGTGCAGGCTCATTCCGCCCGCACCCGTGATCGGGGAGGCATTGCCGAACGGGTTGGCGGTCTTCTCGAGAATGACCGGCATCAGCTTGTTGGCGAAAATGATGTCGAGCGCCTCCAGCGGCACGCCCTCGTCGGCGAGCTTCTTGGCGGTCGACATCGGCTTCAACGCGCCGAAGCGGCCGGTACGCGTCGCGACCTCCTCGGCCGTCATATTGCGGATTTCAGGCATGGCGTCCTCCACGTTCGATCGGAAGACGCATCGTCCGCGAAAACACCGGCTGCGGCAAGGGCGGGCTCGTTTTTGAAACGGAGTCAGCCCCCCTGCCGCGACGTGGGCATTGCGCTTCAGACGTCGCGGCTAAGAGGCTGACCCCAAGCCGTGTGCGTTACCGGCAGAAGTCGAAGTCGCAGCCGTCGGGGGCCTGCATGACGGTCGTGCGGAACAACTTGTCGTAGCCCTTGAGGCCGGAGGTGTCCGCCTGCTTGGGCAAGGCGGCGCGGCGCTTGGCGAGTTCGGCCTCGTCGACCAGCAGATCTAGCGTCCGGTTCTTCACCGACAAGCGGATTCGGTCGCCGTTGCGAACGAGCGCGATCGGCCCGCCGATCGCGGCCTCTGGCGCGATGTGCAGCACGATGGTGCCGAACGCGGTGCCGGACATGCGCGCGTCCGACATCCGCACCATGTCCTTGACGCCCTGCTGCAGCAGCTTCTTGGGGATCGGCAGGAAGCCCGCCTCGGGCATGGCATAGGCCGAGCGCGGGCCGGCGTTCTGCAGGATCATGAAGTCGTCCGCCGTCACGTCGAGCGCGGGATCGTCGATCCGCGCCGCCATGTCGTCGAGCGAGGTGAACACGACCGCGCGCCCTTCCTTCTCGAACAGCGAGGGCGTCGCCGCCGAGCGCTTGATGATGGCACCGTCGGGCGCCAGCGAGCCGAACAGCGCGACGAGCCCGCCTTGCGGCTCGATCGGCTCGGCGAGCGGCTTGATCACGCGGCGGTCGACGTAGAACTCCTCCTCCGCCGCAAGCCGCTCGGCCAGCGTCTCGCTGGTGATGGTCATGACGTCCAGGTGCAGCAGCGGCTTCAGCTCGCGCAGTACCGCGCCGATGCCGCCGGCCGCGAAGAAGTCCTCCATGTACCACTCGTTACCGACCGGCTTGACGGCGGCGAGCAGCGGCGTCGTGTCGGAGAGCTCGTTCAAGCGCTTCAGGTCGAGCGTGCAGCCCGCGCGCCCTGCGATGGCGGCCAGATGGATGACGCCGTTGGTCGACCCGCCGAGCGCCAGCAGCACGCGGATCGCGTTCTCGACCGACTTCTGCGTGATGATCTGCCCCGGCGTGAGGCCGGACTTGATCAACCGCACGGCCTCGACGCCCGTCGCCTCGGCCGCGCGGAGCCGGTCGGCGTGGACAGCCGGGATCGCCGCTGTACCCGGCAGCGTCATGCCGAGCGCTTCCGCGATCGCCGCCATTGTCGAGGCGGTGCCCATCACCGCGCAAGTGCCGGCCGTCGTGACGAGCCGTCCTTCGACCGCCTCGATCTCGGCCTTGTCGATCTCGCCCGCGCGATACTTCGTCCAGAACTTGCGGCAGTCGGTGCAGGCGCCGACCCGGTCGTCCTTGAAGCGCGACGTCATTTGCGGCCCGCCGATGAGTTGTATGGCGGGCTTGCCGGCACTGAGCGCGCCCATCAGCTGCGCTGGCACGGTCTTGTCGCAGCCGCCCATCAGCACCACCGCATCCATCGGCTGGGCGCGGATCATCTCCTCGGTGTCCAGCGCCATCAGGTTGCGGAACTTCATCGAGTTCGGCGACAGCGTGCTCTCGTGCAGGCTGATCGTCGAGAACTCGAGTGCCAAGCCCCCCGCCGCCGTAATGCCGCGCTTCACCGCCTGGATCAGCTCGGGAAAATGGCGGTGGCACGGATTGAACTGCGAGAACGTATTTGCGATGCCGACCACGGGACGCGCCAGCTCCGACATCTGCCAGCCCTGGCTGCGGGCGAACGCGCGCCGCATGTAGATCGAGAAGTCGCGGTCGCCGTAGCTCGCGAGGCCTTGCAGGAAGCCGGCTTCTTTCTTGTCGGTCATCGTTGTGCGTCTCCTCGTGTCGTGCCTCCGGCACGATGGGGGCATCATTTTCGCGCGCCTTCGGCACGACCCCCACGCCCCGCCCGGCGGGACACCCGCCGGACCACCCGTCTATTTTCGAGTTGGCCGGAAGATGCAGCGGGGCGGCAGGGGATGCAAGCGGGGTTGTGTCGGACGGGGCGCCGACGCCGGGCCCAGGGACGGACGGGGATTGCCACCCATTCCTTGGGCGTCATCTGCGCGTCGTCATCATCGGCCGAGGAATTGGTGACCGCCTCAAGCCTAACCCTCGCCCCACGCGCGGCACCACCACTTAACGATTCCTCAACGCCCGGGGGTTAGCATCTCGTTAACCGTAGCCCTCCTCCCCCCGAGGTCTCCCATGCCTGAGTTGGACAGTGCCGTTGCGCGCGTCACGTCATCCCTGAACGAGGTCAAGAACGACACCGGCCGCGTCGCGTTCTGCGGGCCGTTCGTGCTCTCCGCCATCACCGGCTTTCCGATCAGCCGCGTCGAGGACGAGATCCGCGCCTTCCGCGATCTACCGCCGGACAAGAAGCCGATCGTGCGTGGCACGTACACCGACGAGGTCGAGGGCGCGCTCAAGGTGTTCGGCTACGACATGCAGCTGAAGACCAGCTACATGCACCTCGAGCGCAAGGCGCGGCCGAGTGTGTGGGCCTGGATGCAGAAACCCCGCAATGCCTGGGCGCACTACATCCTGGCAATCCACAAGGGCAAGGAAGGCCACTGGATCCTGATCAAAGGCGTGAAGATGTGCGACACCTTCACCGAGGGCAAATGGACCTTCGTCTGCGACGGCCCGCACAAGGGCTGCCGCATCATGGAGATTTTCGAGGTGAGGAAGGCGCTGGGTTGATCAGCCGGGGGCGGCGCGGACCATGACCGCGGGTAAGCCGCGCCCACCGCGCGCCCTCCCGGAACTAATAAGGGCCGCATCTCCCCGCTCTCGTCCGATCTCGCGACCGGGGTGCGGTTCGAATGCAGCCCTTCTGGAATCGATTTATGCCCCGAACTCGTTAACAAAACACTAACGATCCGTAAGCATGCTGAATGCGTGCCCTGAAAGGCACCGCCGCGTCAGAACCGCGCCACGGCCAACCGCTCCAGTCCGGCACGATCGCGCAACCGCAGCCCGCCGCTCGAGACCGGCTCGATCAAACCCTGCTTCTCCAGGCCCACGAGCGCCTTCTCCAGAGCCCCGACCTCGAGCCCGAGCGTGTCGGCCACGAAACCACAGCTGATGTCGTCGGTGATGATGTCAGCCGCGCGGCCTTCGCTGACGTTGTTGGTGGACAGCACCGTCAACAGCGCCGCCAGCCGCGTCATGGTGTCGGCGCGCCCCTGGGCAACCAGCGACTGCTTCATCAGTTGAAGCTCCGCCGCGGTCGTCTGGGCATGACGCACCGCGAGGTGGTCATCCCTCTCGAGCAGTGCATCGAGTTGACTGTAGGCAAGGCACTCGACGATCGCCTCAGAACCCGCCTCGATCGTGGTCATGTGACGGTCGAGCGCGCCGAGGCCGACGATGTCGCCAATGAACGAGAACCCGACGATCCGCCGCCCGGTCTCGCCGGGTGCCTGCCAGTACGTGCAGACGAGGCCTTCCTTGATCCGGTACACGTGCGTCTTGCGCTCGCCGGCGCGCACCAGCACCTCGCCGGACGCCAGCAGCCTTTCGAGGCCGCTCTCGCCGAAGAGATCCGCCGCGTGCCGCTCGCGATCGCTCATGCGGACGCTGGCGGGCGGGGTCGCTTCCGGTACGCGTACACTCGGAACCGTTGCCAACATGACAGGCCCTCTAGCCCGGGGAAACTCGACAAAGCCGTCTTAGGCCGCACTCGAACGCTATGTGACCAATGAACCACAATCAATTCACTTTTCTATTGATCACAGAGTCGTGATTTGACTAACCATATTCAGACATCATTCAGCAGAAAGTAATTTAGAGCCCTCGTAGCGGTGATAACGGGCGACGCTGCCAGAGGGTTCCAGGCTGCGTCGTCTGGGCGCAGCCGTACAATGGGCGCCTCGGCCTCGGCGCCGCGTGCGGCTTGTTTCGGGCCGCCCGCGAGGCTAATGAGACGTTCCGGCGGAACGCTGAGCGGCTCTCCCGCGCCGCCGGGTCAGCGCTGCGGACCTGCCGGCGTGCGGACATTGCGAGCCCGGAACCGCCGATGCAGATCTACCTTCCCGTCGCCGAACTTTCGATCAGTGTCTGGATGCTGGTGGCGATGGGTTTCGCGGTCGGCATCCTATCGGGCATCTTCGGTATCGGTGGTGGCTTCATTCTGACCCCGATGCTGATCCTGATTGGCGTTTCGCCGTGGGTCGCCGTCGGCACCGGCACCAGCCTCGTCGTCGCCTCCTCGATTTCGAGCGCCCTCGGCCACTGGCAACGGGGCAACATCGACATCCGGCTCGGCCTCGTGCTTATGGGCGGCGGCGTCGTCGGCACATGGCTCGGCGTCAGGCTGCAGCAGTTGCTTGTGGCCTACGGCCAACTCGATGCCGGCATCTCCATCGTCTACGTGTTCGTGCTCGGAACCATAGGCTCGATCATGCTGATCGAGGGCCTGCGCGCGTTGCGGGCGCTGGCCAAGCGTCCGCCCGGAGCACCGCGCCGCCGGACGGGCCGACACCATATGTGGGCCCAGGCGCTGCCGCTGCGGATGCGCTTTCCCAAGTCCAAGCTCTATATGAGCACCCTGCCGATCATGATCGTCGGCACTTTCGTTGGCGCACTGACCGCGATCATGGGTGTCGGTGGCGGCTTCGTGCTGGTGCCCGCGCTGATCTATCTGATCGGCGTCTCGACGCGCATCGCCATCGGCACGTCGCTGTTCATGGTCGTGGTCATCACCATCGTCACCACGATGCTGCAAGCGGTGCAAAATCACACCGTCGACATTCTCCTCGGCGGCATTCTGATGGTGTCCGGCGCGATCGGCGCGCAATACGGGCTCACCATCGGCGAGAAGCTCAACGCCGAGCAGCTGCGCGCCTTCCTCGGCTTCCTGGTACTCGCTGTGGCCATCCGCATGGCCGCCGGGCTACTGCTGCAGCCAGGCGACGTCTTCTCTCTCACCACGGGAACGTGAGGCTCAGGTCTGAACCGGCTCGACCTGCACCACCATGCGGACGAGTTCGGCCAAGTTGCGCGCGCCGGTCTTTTCCATGATCCAGAGCCGGTAGGTCTCGACCGTGCGTGGGCTAATCCCCAGCCGGGCGGCGATCTCCTTGCTCGAGTAGCCGAGCACGACCAGATCCATCACCTCACGCTGGCGCTGGGAGAGCTGGCCGAGCCGCTCGGCGATCTCCTCGCGCGTACGTTCCGCCTCCGCCTCCCGGCTCGCCTTGTCGAGCGCACGCCGGATCGAGTCGACGAGCGCCGCGCCGTCGAACGGCTTCTCGATGAAGTCCTCGGCCCCCGACTTGATCGCGGCGACCGCCATGCTGACCTCGCCGTGCCCGGTGATCAGGATCAGCGGCACGCGCACCCGGCGCCGGATCAGCTCCTGCTGCAGGTCGAGCCCGGACATGCCATCGAGCCGGATATCGGACACGATGCAGCTCGGCAGCTTGCCCTGATCGAGTCGGCTCAGCAGCGCCTCGGCCGAGGGCAGGGCGACGACCTCGATGTCGTGGCTCTGCAGCAGCGCATCCAGTGAATCGAGCACGGAGGCATCATCGTCGATGATGCAAACGTCAACCTGCTTTGGCGTCATCTTCTCCTCCACGACTGGCCTCTCCTCCACGGGTTGTGTCTCCTCCATGAGCCGCCGCGAGGCGGAATGACAGCAGGGTCACGCCAGCTTCCCGCCGATGGGCGAGACGGCTGCCGTGGGCCTCCAGGATTGAACGGCACAAGGCCAGTCCCAGACCAAGGCCATCGGGCTTTTCGGAACGTCCGGGTTGGGGACGCACCGGATCGATCTCCTGGGGAAATCCCGGACCGCGATCGGTCACGCGGATCTCGGCACCGCCGCCCGCGACGGAGACGGCCGAGACAGTGACCTGCCGCTCGGCCACCGGCAACTCGCGCATCGCCTCGAGCCCATTGCGAACGAGGTTGACGATCACCTGCTCGACCTGCAGCCGATCGGCGAGCACCAGCCCGAGCCCGCGCTCGACGTTGGAGTCGAGCCGTGCATGTGCCGCGGAGATCTCCGGCGCCAGCAGCTCCAGCGCCTCGGCCATGATCGGAGCAACCGGCTGCGGCTCGACCTCGGCACGGCCGGAATGCAAAAGCTCGCGCAATCCTCGCACCACGCCAGCCGCGCGATCGACCTGCGCCACGGCCTTGGCGGCCGCCCCGCGCGCCGCTTCCATCGCCGGCGGCGAAGCCTCGAGCGCCCGCTGCACCACGCGCACATAGTTTCCAATCGCGGTCAGCGGCTGGTTGATCTCGTGCGCGATGCTGGACGTCAGACTGCCGAGACCGGTGATCCGCCCGACGCGCGCCATCTCGGCCTCGTGCGCGCGCAGCTGGCGGACCGCTCGCTCCCGCTCGCTGATCAGGATGCCGATGGCGAGTCCCGAGAAGGTGAGCACCAGCATCACCGCCTGGAATGCGTCGACATCGACGTTGCCGCCCAGGCCGAGATGCAGCGCCGCCATCAGGCCGACCTGCAACGACAATAGGCCGGCGGAAATGCCCTCGAGCCCGCCCCGCACCGCGATCCAGACCATCGGCAGGAACAGCAGATAGAACAGTTGCTGCTGATAGCCGGGGCCCACCCCGACCACGACCCCGACGGCCAGCACGATCGACAAGCCTTGCAGCATGCCTTCGAGGCCGAGCCGCGGCAGCCGCACCCGTGCCGCGAGAATGAGCACGGCGGGCGCCACCACCAGAATGCCGATCATCTCTCCGGCCCAATAGCGCATCGTGGCCAGCACCATCTCCGATGCCGGTAGCAGGTTCGCCATGCGGAGCACGGCGACATAGGTGACCGCCACGACCGCCGTCGCCACGATGGCGACCGCAACCAGCACGAGCAGATCGCGGATAGCCCTCAGGCCCGGATCAAATCCCACATTGGGGAGTCGAAGCAGCCATAGGGCGGCGATGTAGGACGAGCTCGTCAGCAACACCTCTACGACCTCGACCCATACCGGTAGTGACGTGTGCCGGACGATCAGGTCGGCCAGAAGCGGTGCGACGACCAACAGCGGCACGTAGGCGAGGCCGAGCAGCAGCACGAGCGCAAAACCAAGGCCGGCCCCTGGATTCCAGGGCGTGATGCCCAGCGGCGAGTACGAGGGAACATGAGTCCCCAACTCCAGCATGACATGGGCTACGAGAAATATAACGACGATCTGTGCCGGATTGAGGTTGCGCCATCGTTCAGGCGGCATTGCGGTCCCGTCGTCTCCGTTCCTCGCGCTCTTCAGCATATCGGTTCGGCCTGACCCATGATCCAGTCGGTAACAATACCGATCCAGATTCATGGACGCAGTTCTTTCATAGCGTCAGTCGCGACGTGATCAACGCGTTGCATTCACCACCCCGTAACCGCCAGGACGGAACTGTCCTTCCGCGCTCGACCGCAGTTGCCCATCCTCACCGACGAAGCTCATGTTGACTGAGCATCCCGACTGGAGAGCGCCATGGCACACATCGGCACAGCCGACACCACGCACACGACCACCAGCCGCGGCGGTGGCGGCGATCACCAGAGTTTCGGGTTGCTCGCTGTCGCGCTCTCGGCTGCAGCGGCCATGGCCGGATTGATGCTCCCCGCCGCCGGTCTCGCCGCACTGAGCACCGCTCTGGTGCTTGCGGGCTTTGCCCTCGCCGTCGTGGCCTGGCGCCGCCAACTCCCGCTTCGGCCCGAGGGGGTACGGGTTGCCGACATCGCGGCGCTGCTGGTCCTGCTGGGCTTCATCGGTGCCCTGATCGGCGACACCGAAGCCCTGTTTCACTGACCCATCCTCAGGACGGACCACGACACTATGGATAGCCTCTCTCCCGAGCTGATGGCGCTTGCCCAGATCATCATGATCGACGTGGTGCTGGCCGGCGACAACGCCATCGTCGTCGGCCTCGCCGCTTCGCGCGTGGCGCCCGAACTGCGCGCCCGCGTCATCTTCTGGGGCATCGCTGGCGCGGTCGTGTTGCGCATCTTTTTCGCGGCCATCACCACGCAGTTGCTCGCCATCGTCGGCCTCACACTCGCTGGCGGCATTCTGCTGCTGTGGGTGTGCTGGAAGATGTACCGGGAGATCAGGCACTCCTCCCCGTCGGCGCATTCTCTCGGCGCCGCGGCCGTGTCGGACCAGCAGACCACCGATGCCCGCAATATGAGCTTCTGGGGGGCCCTGACCCAGATCATCATCGCCGACGTGTCGATGTCGCTGGACAACGTGCTGGCGGTGGCCGGTGCCGCCAAGGGGCAGACCTGGGTGCTCG